>JBIPPH010000101.1:0-2547 GCA_044368575.1 Bacteroidia bacterium | reverse complement strand
TCAGGGCCATACCGCTGGCGGTTAATTGAATGTCAATGATGTCTTTCAACATGGGCGGTCCGATAATCGTCATGGCTTGCGTTCTGCCATATAAGCTCATGGTAGAAAGCAATCCGATCAAACCAAAATAATGATCGCCGTGAAGATGTGAAATGCAAATGGTGTTTAGGTTGGCTTGTTTGATGCCAAACTTCATGAGTTGTGATTGAGTGCCCTCGCCGCAATCAATGAGTATTTTTTCGCTGCCTATTTTCAAAACCTGAGCACTGGGGTGTCGGTCTTTGGTAGGTGTTGCACTGCTGGAGCCCAATATGTACAATTCTATACTCACTTGTATACATTCAAACAACAAAGTTAAGCTTTGCCCCTAAATTTTAGCTTATTTTTGCAAGCATATGAACACGGCCCCTATAGCCCTTATAACCGGAGCAAGCTCTGGTATTGGAGAAGCCACTGCATTAACCCTTGCCAATCATGGTTATAATACCATTTTGGTGGGCAGACGCACAGACAGATTAGAAGCACTTAAAGCATCGATAGAACAAAATTTTCCTGTGCAAGCGTATGTTGCAACAGTCGATGTGAGAGACAAACAAGCCGTGCAAGACATGGTGAACGCCTTGCCTTTAGCTTGGCGCTCAGTTCAAGTTTTGATTAACAATGCCGGTTTAGCCTGGGGCCTATCTGCCATTGATCAAGGTCAAATAGAACATTGGGACACCATGATAGATACCAATATCAAAGGCCTGTTATACGTTACGAAATTTGTAACGCCCTTATTGGTTGAAAATGGCAATGGCCATATTGTGAACATCGGCAGCATTGCTGGCAAAGAAGTGTATGCCAACGGCAATGTGTATTGCGCTACCAAACATGCAGTTGATGCCTTGAGCAGAAGCATGCGATTAGATTTAAGCCATTACCCGATTAAAGTATCGGCCATTCATCCTGGTGCTGTTGAAACAGAATTCTCTTTGGTCAGATTTGATGGCGATGCAGAGCGAGCAGCCAGTGTATACAAAGGCTTCGAAAATTTAGTGGCACAAGATATTGCAGATGCCATTTGGTTCATGCTTAGCCGACCAAAACACGTGAACATTAATGAAATGACCATTATGCCAACCGCTCAACCTATGGCAGGGGTAATACACCGTCAATAATATGGGCCAACACCATTTTAAGGTCCACTTGGCATTGTTTGCCGTATCTTTCATTTACGCTTTAACCTTTAGTTTGGTGAAAGATATTATGCCCTATTATTTACAAGGTTTTGGGTTTATAGTGATCAGGGTATCTGGGGCTGCAATTTTGTTTTTGTTGGCAGGTAGTCAGATCAAAGAACGCATAGACTGGCGCAAACACGGTTGGCGCATTTTGGCTTGTGCCGTATTTGGTGTAGCCGCTAATATGCTCATGTTTTTTAAAGGGCTTGAAATTACCTCGCCCATCAATGGCGCTGTGTTGATGTTGGCAACGCCCATTTTTGTGTTGTTGTTGAATTTACTAATTAATAAAGAGCGCATGAATATCCTTCAGGCCATTGGGATTTTGATGGCAGCTTTAGGCTCTGTTTTATTGATGTCTGGTAAATCTTTCGGCTTTTCATCGGCCACTTATGTGGGCGATTTATTGATATTGTTCAATGCCATTTCTTATGCCATGTATTTGGTTTTAGCCAAAGCCCTATTAAGCGAATACCACACGCTAACCGTTTCAAAGTATACCTTTTTAATTGGTGCGCTATTGGTTTTGCCTTTTGGGTATTCAGAGCTCATGCAAGGCAAATTTTCAGAAATGCCAATGAGCATAGTCTTAGAAGTCTTATTCATTATTGTGTGCACCACTTTTGTAACCTATCTCTTGAATGCATGGGCCATCAAACAAGCTGGTCCGAACATCGTTGGCGCCTACATTTATTTACAACCAATCCTTGCAACGATTATTGCAGTAATTTTAAAGAAAGATATTTTAAACACCTATAAAATGTTCGCAATATTGTTGATTTTTGCAGGTGTCTTTACTACAACAAAGCAATTAAAATGGTACAAATCAAAAGCATGACCGGATTCGGTTCGTTTGAATTAGAAAACGAACAATGGCGCATCAAAACGGAAATCAAATCATTGAATAATAAATTCTTTGATTTGAATTTAAGACTGCCAAAGTCTTTTAAAGATAAAGACATAGAACTCAGACAAGACCTCAGCAATAAAATTGGCAGAGGCTCAGTATCTGTGCATATTGCCGCTGAATACAAAAACGCCCAAGTCAACCAAGAATCGGTAATGGTGAATACTGCGTTGGCACAATCTTACCACCAAAAAATTCAGGCTTTAGCCAATACCCTTCAATTGCCAAGTGGCGAGCTGCTCAATACCATTATCCATTTTCCAGATGTATTGAAATACGAAGAACAATCTTCTACTGAAGAAGATTGGCAACTCATGAAACAATGTGTTGATCAAGCCTTCTTAAAATTCGATGCCTTTAGGATACAAGAGGGTAATACCGTTAAAGCCTACTTTATGGACTGTATTGCTAAAATCA
>JBIPPH010000100.1:0-2550 GCA_044368575.1 Bacteroidia bacterium | reverse complement strand
TATCAGAATTACCAAATCAACCCAAAGGTGGTATTTGTGAGTGTTTCATTGGATACAGATAAGATCTCATGGCAATCTGCTATTGCTGACGATGGTCTAACTTGGCCTAATCAATACTGCGATTTTAAAAAATACGCCTCGGCTCCGGCCTTGCAATTTAAGGTCAGCACTTTGCCTCTAATCATGATTTTGAATACCAATGGTGAAGTGGTTTATACCGCTCAAAATGCTCATGATTTGGAGGCCCAACTTCAAGCCTTGCTTAAGTCATAATGCCAAATTTATGACTCAATACGAATAAGGTCAAGACATTGTGTCAGACTTGACCAAGTGGCAATATTTTTGACAAGAACAAGAACAGATATGACAGACGAAAAGCAACCCATTGAAGAGCAAAATCAACAGGAACAACCCATTGAAGAAACCATTCAATCTGATTTAGGGGCGACTGATGCCAATGAGTCTTTACAACAACAATTGGCCGAAGCCAATGATAAATTTTTACGCCTTTATGCCGAGTTTGATAATTACAAACGCCGCACCATGAAAGAGCGTTCAGAATTATTGCAAACTGCGGGTAAAGACATCATCCTGTCTTTTTTACCCATCATTGATGACTTTGAAAGGGCAATGAAAGCTTCTGAAACAGCAAGCTTTGAAGCCTACAAAGAAGGCGTACAATTGATCCATAATAAATTCAATGGTTTATTGACTGCTAAAGGCTTAAAACCAGTAGAAAGTATTGGTCAGCCATTCAATGTGGATTTGCATGAAGCCATCACTAATATTCCTGCGCCTTCTGAAGCGCAAAAAGGTATGGTGATTGATGAAACAGAAAAAGGATATACATTAAACGGTCATGTGATTCGTTTTGCTAAAGTCATCGTAGGAGAATAACATCGTGGCAAAAAGAGATTATTACGAAATACTAGAGGTCAGTAAATCAGCTACAGCTGATGAGATTAAGAAAGCCTATCGCAAGCTGGCCATCAAATACCACCCGGATAAAAACGAAGGGGATAAAGCGGCTGAAGAAAAATTCAAGGAAGCAGCCGAAGCCTATGAGGTCTTAAGTGATGCTCAAAAGAAACAACGCTATGATCAATATGGTCATGCGGGTGTTGGCGGAGCTAGTGGTGGCGGCTATGGTGGTGGCATGAATATGGAAGACATCTTCAGTCAGTTTGGAGACATTTTTGGCGGTGGTGGATTCGGTGATTTCTTCGGTGGTAGTTCAGGTCGAAATGGTCGAACTCGAGCCAATGTAGGAAGCAATATCCGCATCAAATTAAAATTAAATTATGCCGACATTAAAAACGGTGTCGAAAAAAAGATAAAATACCGCAAATTGGTATTGGCCAAAGGCGCTACATTCAAAGATTGTTCAACTTGTCGTGGCACTGGTCAAGTGAATCGCATCTCACAAACTTTCCTCGGTCAAATGCAAACAGTTGCTGCCTGCCCTCATTGTGGCGGTTCTGGCAAAACATTGTCTAATAAACCATCAGGCGCTAATGATCAAGGGATGGTGCACGAAGAAATCGAAACCACTATCAAGATTCCAGCAGGTGTACAAGAAGGCATGCAATTGTCAATGTCTGGCAAAGGCAATGCCGCTCCTGGTGGAGGTATAGATGGTGATTTACTCATACTCATTGAAGAAGAAAAACACCCAGAGCTTGAACGTCAAGACAATCATGTGGTGTATAACTTAGCCATAGGCGTTATTGATGCCATTCTTGGAACCAGTGTTGAAGTGCCAACCGTTGATGGTCGTGCTAAGATTACCATAGAACCTGGTACCCAATCAGGTAAAGTCTTAAGATTACGCGGGAAAGGTTTCCCAGACATCAATGGCTATCAAACAGGCGATCAACTCATTGCCATCCATGTTTGGATACCTAAAAAAGTCTCTTCTGAAGAAGCTGAAATGCTTAAAAAACTCCAAGCCTCAGAACACTTCTCTGCCAAGCACGCCAAAAAAGAAAAAGGCTTCTTCGATAGAATGAAGGACTGGTTTTAGTTTTTTTAGTTTTATGCTTCCATCTGCTTCGTTGCGCTCATTCGTGAAAATCTCATGTAGTTATCACTACACTTCGACTTCCCCTCATTTCGCGCGCCTCACATCTGTCGCATTAAACTAAAAAAAGTAGTTTAAAGTGGATTTTTGAATTTTGTGCAGCGATCGATAGCGTAGATTTATAAGTGAAAATCGACAGTCGAAGAACGATTGGTTCGGCGTCCTCGCCAACCAATCCCATCCACTATATAAATTATTTAATAAAGCACTTGTGAATGCTTCAAGTAGTTTTCATCAGTGTTCTGGCTAATAGCAATCTTATCTGGTTGGCGTGGACGCCGAACCAGATGCTGTTATATCACGTTTACTATCCACTAATATATTATTTCACTCGAATTCTCCCTCTCCCTTTCCCTCACCCTTTACTCCAATCCATTCACCACATAGGTGCACCAATACCTCAACGGCTTTTTCCATGTCTTGAACACTTACAAATTCTTTTCGAGAATGTATGGCCATTTCGCCAGTAA
>JBIPPH010000005.1:0-81450 GCA_044368575.1 Bacteroidia bacterium | reverse complement strand
ACCTACTTGTTAAACGGTTGTTCTACAACTGCTTCTAAGACGATTGATGTGGGTGTTCAACCAAACGTTCAATTCAGCGTTGAAGACAGATGTGCTGGTAGCGAAGTGCCATTTGCTAACCAAACCACTTATGCTCAAGGTAACATTACTTATACTTGGAACTTTGGTGATGGTAACTTCTCTAGCTTATCAGCTCCGGTTCACGCTTACAACTCAAGCATCTCTCAAACTTACACTGTACAATTGAAAGCTAGCATTGCTGGTGGTTGTTCTGATTCAATCAGCAAGACTGTAACCATCAACCCATTGCCAACTACTTGTAACTTCGATATCACTGGTAACAATAACGCTGCTAGAAACACTAAAATGGTATTCACTCCAACCGGTGGTTCTACATCAGGTATCACTTACACTTGGTTAACTGGCGACGGTAACACTGTTAACTCAAACGGAACTGGTACTTCTTATAACTACAGCGCTCCTGGCAAATACTGTGTAACAATGATTGCTTCTAACGCTGCAGGTTGTGAGTGTTCAACTACTAAATGTGTAACCATGACTACTGACATCACTGATGCAGAAAGCATGAACAACGCAGTATCTGTTTACCCTAACCCTAACAGCGGTCTATTTAACGTGTCATTGTCTGCTGACATCAATAGCGAAATGACTGTTAAAGTATTCAACACTTTAGGCGAATTGGTTAAGACAGTGGTAGTGAACAACAACGCTACTGAAGTTAACATGACTGATTGTGCTGCTGGTGTATACATGGTTAAAGTTTACGCTGAAAACCAAGTTGCTACCAAAAAGATTACCATTACTAAGTAATTAGAAATAGTATATTGTTCTCAGGGAGCCCCGACCATTGTGTCGGGGTTTTCTGTTTTATAGGACTGACTATATTATCTATTATTCAAAGCATATATAAGACCATTTATGGTCTTTGTTATTCAATCTTAAGATTAATGAATTACTTTAATTGCTCATTACTGTTTGTTATATTATTCCAATCTGAACTTAGTTTGAATAAGTCTTAAGGCTGTTGAAATGGCGAATTCAAGAATTAGCTGAAAGCTTTAGAGAAAGGGACTAACTCTATTGGAATAAAAGCACTTGGATGATTATAGAAGTTTGAAGCTTAAAATAAGTGGTAAACAATTGCACTCATGATCCATGCAAATCCACTCATGTAAACAAATTGAATGATTGGCCACTTTAATTGACGCGTTTCCCTGTATGTCACAGCCAAGGTGCTAATACACTGCATAGCAAAGGCATAGAACACTAATAAAGATAAAATAGTAGGGGTGTCGTAAATAGGTTTTAGATTTTGACGTTTTTGTTGTTTTAAAACATGTGTTAACTGAGACTCGTCTTCTGTGTTACCAACACTATAAATTGTAGCTATTGTGCCAACAAAGACTTCTCTGGCGGCAAAACTAGTTATCAAAGCAATGCCTATTTTCCAATCGTATCCCAATGGCTTGATGGCAGGTTCTATCGTTTTGCCCAAAATACCAGCGTAACTTGCTTCTAATTCTTCACTTTTAATTCGTTGTGCTTTGTCTGCGCCTTGGTAATGTTCATATTTTTCATGGATGGCATCAAATGCTTGGGGAGGACCATAGCTGGCCATAAACCAAAGAACAATACTGACAATTACGATAATTTTTCCGGCATTGAATACAAAGTCACCTGATTTTGATTTGATAGTGTAAAGGATGTTTTTCCATCTAGGCCATTTGTAATCAGGGAGTTCAAGGACAAAAAAGCTTTTTTCCTTTTGTTTTAAGATCAATTTGAACATAAAGGCAAAAATGAGCGCCACAATAAACCCCATTAAATAGAGCCCAAGTAAAATGATGCCTCTTAAATCAACCCAATAGGTATGGTTATCTATAAATAATAAGCCCAATAACAATGTATATACAGGAAGCCTTGCAGAGCAACTCATCAGAGGTGTTACCAGCATGGTTATCAGACGGTCTTTTTTGTTGTCTATGGTTCTTGTCGCCATAATGGAGGGTATAGCACAAGCCATACCGCCAATCAGAGGTACTACAGATTTGCCGTTTAAACCAAATTTGCGCATTAAACGGTCTGTAATAAAACTCACCCTGGTCATGTAGCCACTGTCTTCTAATATGGCAATCATCATAAACAATAATACAATTTGGGGTAAAAATACAATCACGCCACCGATGCCTGGAATTAGGCCATCACATATCAGAGAACTAAGCGCATTGTTTGGTAAAGTATTGGCAACCAATTCTGCCAGCATGGTAAATCCTGTTTCAATCCAATTCATTGGGTAATCGGCGACCTTAAAGATCAATTGAAACAGAAGGAATAAAGTAGCATAAAAGACTAGGAATCCATAAATTGGATGTAATAGGACTTTGTCTATTTTATGGGTGTAATGCTTGTCTTTGCTCTCTTCTTTTCGCATGCATAAGTGAACAAGGGCATCTATTTTTTTGTAGCGACTGGTGGTTTCTTCTGCAATGGATTGATCGTAGCCTTTATGCTCTAATTTGAATTCTTGTATTTTTTGAATCAAGAACAATCTGTAATGTACAAAAAATCCGCTATCAGTTTTATTTTCAGTTTCGAAAAAAATACTTTGGGTGGCCTGATTGGTTTTGGTTACAGCTTGTAACAATGTTTCTAAACCTATTTCTTTTCTGGCATTAATAGGGCAAACAAATACCCCTAATTGTTTTGATAATTCTTCTACATTGATATTAATGCCCTTAGTTGCCGCAACATCATTCATGTTTAAGGCAATGATAATGGGGTAGCCTAAGTCTGCTACTTGAGAATACAATAATAAATTTCTAGTTAAGTTGCTAGCATCTGCAACAAATACAATCAAATCTATTTTAGGTTGACGGGGCTCTAAAAGAAAATTAACTGTAATGAGTTCATCTTCTCCTTTAGGATACAAGCTATAGGTGCCTGGTAAATCCGTAACTTGAAAGCTAATGCCTTCGTGTTTAAATTGACCAGTTTTATGTTCGATAGTAGTGCCAGGTAAATTACTAATCTTTTGGTGCAGTCCTGTAAGCGCATTAAATAGTGTTGTTTTGCCACTATTTGGATTGCCCACCAAAACAATATGTTTACCGCTGTTAATCAATTTTATTAACTAATATGTATTTTGCTTCTTCTTTTCTTAAACCTAGAATATAACCATTAATATCAAAAGCAATTGGATCTCCCAAAGGGGCCGTGTACAATCTTTGTATGAAATTGCCCTCAAAACAACCCATCTCAATGAGTTTGTTTTTTAGCTCGCCAGCTTCGACCTCAAGAATGGTAGCTTTTTCGCCTTGGCTTAAATCTGTGGCTTTCATAGAAATTGGCCCGCAATTTAGAATTTTTCTAAATAAAATTAACTCACAACTTGCTATTTTTTAATGATTGTGAGCAGTTTTTTGATTTATTTTGTTAGCTCAATGAACGAGCAGCAAGTCCTTTCTGAAATTTTAATGGCTTATGAGGCTGCGGCTAATCCCAAAAAAGCAGAGGCAATGTCTGCCTACATGCGTGATCAATTTGTGTTTTTGGGTATTTCAGCACCAGATCGATTAGCAATATTACAACCCATATTAAAGGGATATCATCCAGATGCCAAACGTTTTGAGTGGTTACTCAGCCAGTTGTGGGAACAAGAAGCCAGAGAGTTTCATTATGCTGCAATTGTTATTGCACAAAAAAACAAACGCATTTGGCAAGAAAAGACTATTCTACTCTTTGAGGATTTATTAACTCGTCACAGTTGGTGGGACACCGTTGATGTTCTGTGCAGTCAATGTGTTGGTCCTATTTTGATGCAATACCCTCAAACTAAAATGGCAATTTTAAACAAGTGGGAGAGTAGTAGTAATATGTGGCTGAATAGAGCTAGTATCATTCACCAGTTACTTTACAAAACCAAAACAGATACTGATTATTTGACGCATGTTATTCAATTGCATGCGGACTCTAATTTGTTTTTTATTCAAAAGGCTATTGGCTGGGCGCTTAGGCAATATGCACGAACGCAACCTGACTGGGTGATTAATTTTGTAAATACCTATCCTTTGAAACCTTTAAGTAAAAGAGAAGCCTTAAAACACTTAAAATCCTTAAAACATTAATTAAAAAACACTTATACTTGTAGAACTGTGAAAATTGAAGAAGCCATATTAACTAGTCAATTTAGTAATCTGAACGAGAAGGCCATCGTTAATATTATTTTTACAGCAAATGCTTTGCAAGACGCTTTAAAAATGATCATTAAACCCTATGGCATTAGTTTGCCGCAATACAATGTGTTGAGAATCTTAAATGGTCGAAAAAAAGGCTATGCAACTTGTGGTGATTTAAAAGCTGTAATGCTTGACAAAAACCCAGATGTTACAAGACTTTGCGATAAATTGGTTGACAAAGCCATGATCAGCAGACATTGCAATGCTAAAAATAAGCGTCAAATCTTATTGCAGATTTCAGACAAAGGCGAAGAAGTATTGGCTCAAATCAATCCTAAAATCTATGCGTTTTATGAACAGATGAGTGCCCTTAATCAAAATGAAATTGTGCAATTGTCTGATTGGTTAGATGCGCTCAGAAATGAAATGTAATTCTTTTGAATAATGAAAAAATATTTATTAATCGGCGTTTTATCGATATTGTTCAGCGCATGTGACGTTGCAAAAGTTGTTGCGACCGATGTGATTTCAAATTTAAATACTGTGCCCACTCAATCTGAAGCAGCGAATGGTTTAAAAGATGCCTTGAAACAGGGGTTTTCAAATGGTGTTGCGCAATTGTCTCAAACAGGCGCCTTTAATAACAATGCTATTTTAAAGATACTTTTACCTGAAGACGCTCAAAAAATGGCTGATAAATTGAGGTCGATTGGTATGGGTAATCAAGTTGATAAAGTTATTTTTCAATTGAATGACGGTGCAGAAAAGGCAGTTGCAACCGCTAAACCCATCTTCATTGATGCAGTAACTAAGATGTCATTTACTGACGCAATGTCTATATTAACGGGAGGCAATGGGGCCGCTACAAATTATCTAAAACAAACTACCAGTGTTTCATTACAAGCCGCATTTAAACCTCAAATAGAGCAATCATTAAGTCAAGTGGGTTTTACTGCGCATTGGGCTGATTTGGTGAATACCTATAACAAAATCCCTTTAGTAACTAAGCAGAATCCAGATTTGAACCAATATGTAACTGACAAAGCCATGAAGGCACTTTTTGATCAAGTAGAAAAAGAGGAAAATGCTATCAGAACAGATCCTTCAAAACGATTGACAGATTTGATGAAAAAGGCGTTTAATTACGCAGATTCTAAAAAGTAATTTGTTGCTGTTTTAAAAACTCAATCCATTCTTCGTATTTGGATGAGCTCAATACCCTTGGGAATTTATTTTGAGAGCCGAATTTGCCTTGTTCTTGCATCCACAAAATAAAGAGATCAGATGGAATAAGTTTGACTTTAATTGAACTTAGGGCGTGTTTGCGTTCTGTGGCGTAATCATCATTAGTTTGAATTAAAAATTCGTCCAATTGACGAGCAACATCCACTTCATTTAAATTGGGTTTGTCACAAGCTATAAACCATTGATGGCTATGGGTGTTTTGATGGCTCAGGCCTTTAACAGTGAATTCATTAATCGGTGTGTCAATTAGGTCGCTTAGCTTCGAAACAGCTTCGTTCATATTGTCAACACTTAAATGTTCTCCGCATATACTTAAGAAATGTTTGGTTCTACCTGTGATTTTAATTTCACATAAGTCTATGTCTGTAAATTGAATGGTATCACCTATCAAATAACGCCATGAGCCTGAGCATGTTGTTAGTAAAATAGCATAGTCGACATGCTTTTCAACTTGTTTAATGCTCAAAACTTTAGCATTGGGTTTTAAATTGTAATCTTGGTCGAAGTTGTCTTCGTTGAATGGCACGAATTCAAAAAACATCCCATTTTTAAAATTTAATCGCATGCCACTGGCATCTTTCTTAGTTTGATAGGCTACAAAACCTTCTGAAGCCAAATAGGTTTCAAAATACATGATGGGTTGACCCAACAGGGCATCTAAACTCTTTTTATAGGGTTCAATGGCTACGCCACCCCAAATGTAAACGCTAAAGTTTGGCCAAATGTCATGAATGTTTTTGAGGCGGTATTTCGCAATGATTTTTTCAAACAGAATTTGTATCCAAGCTGGAACACCAGCAATTGCAACAATATCCCACTGAGGGGCTTGTTCAACCATGCGGTTGATTTTGTTCTCCCAACTTTTTTCGCTGCGAATATCATGTGGTGGTTTTGAAAAACGATCAAACCAACCTGGCACTCTTCCACTGGTAATGCCACTTAAATCTCCAGCATAGGTTTTGCCCTCATCATTAAAATACAAGCTGGTACTTCCACTCATCATTAAGTAATCTTTGGTCAGATAATCCTTTGGGATGTCGGTTTTGGCGATAGAGATGATTTGTCTGATACTGGTTTTAGTGATAGACTTAATCATGTCTTGCGACACTGGAATGTATTTACTACTGCCTTCAGAAGTGCCTGAACTCAATGCAAAGTATTCTATTTTGCCTGGCCAAGAAATATCTTCAGCACCATTGTATGCCCTTTGCCACCAATCGTGCATTTTGGAGTATTCCATTAATGGCACTTGTTGTTTGTAGGCTTTATAAACTGAATTGGCTTTTAAAATTTCGGCGAATCCGTAAGTTTTGCCAAATTCGGTATCCTTAGCTTTACTAAGTAATTTTTTAAGAGTTCTTAATTGTTGTTGGTAGGCTTTGTCTTTGCCAACTGCAAAAGGAGCCGCTAAGCGTTTTCCAGCATTTACTATGGGTCTTAATATGTTCTTAGTGTAATTGCTGGTCATAGCATCTTACTTGATATCGAAGTCAACAAAAACTTCATCAGAGGTAGGGTGGGCCTGACAAGTTAAAATATAACCCTTTTTTACTTCATCATCCTCTAAAGAGAAGTTCATGTCCATACTGGCACTGCCTTGTGTTACTTTGGCTCTGCAAGTGCAACATACACCTCCTTTACAAGCAAATGGTAAATCAGCGCCTTTCTTTAAGGCGGCATCTAATATGGTTTCACCATTGTAGGGTAAATCAATTTGGTAGGTAAGTCCATCAACCTTAACACTTACTTTAGCTGTAGGGCCTTGGTTTTCAGACTGAGCTTGATTTTGTAATTGATTGGTGTTTGTTACTTGAGTGGTAGAAGGTGAGGTGAATAATTCAAAATGGATTTGTTTGCTGCTCAAGCCTTTATCAGACAAGTAGGCTTTCAAGTCCATAATCATAGTCTCTGGCCCACATAAAAAAGCCTCATTAATGTTCTGAATTTGAATTAAATTTTGCTCGGCCAACATTTGGGCTTTAGCTGCATCAATTCTACCGTTCAAAATGGCTACATCAACAGCTTCTTGACTTAGCACATAAAGCACTTTGAAGCGGTCTACAAATTGATTTTTTAGCGCCTCTAAATCCTCTAAAAACAAAATTGAACCAGTGTTGCGGTTACCATATACAAGCGTAAATTGACTCTTAGGCTCTTTAACTAAAGTGGTTTTTATAATGCTAAGCAATGGCGTAATACCACTGCCTGCAGCAATCCCTAAATATTGTTTTTGATTGTCGGCATTCAACTCTGTGTAGAAATGACCTGTTGGGGTCATGACTTCTAACTGATCGCCAGCCTTTAAAATGGTATTGGCATAAGTAGAAAATACACCATTGGTAATTTGTTTAATCCCTACTTTTAATTCGCCATCTAGAGGGCTACTGCATATAGAATAACTTCTTCTAATTTCCTGGCCGTTAATTGTGTGTTTTATAGCAATACTTTGCCCTTGTGTGAATTGATAATCCGCTTGAAGCGCTGCAGGTACATCAAAGGTGACAGATACAGCTTCAGGGGTTTCGCGCTTTACGTGTTTAACACTCAGCGTATGGAATTTAGGGGTTGACATATGGTTCAATCAAAAAACAAAGATAGTAAAATTTCAGGTTTAGACCTGTTAAAAGCCCAATAGACTTCCACTTTTTTCTAACAGTTTTTGTTTAGATATGGTCTATGTCTAACTGGTATACGTTGTCAAGGTGTTGATTGTTGCTAATATTGAGTTCTAGGTCTTTTAGCACACCGTTGGCTACATCGTATACAATACCATGCAAGTGCAATTCACGATTAGCGCCCCATGCATTTTGTACAATTGAGGTTTTAGACAAGTCAAAGACTTGTTCTTGAACATTGATTTCTACCATTCGCCTGCTTTTTAATTCAGGATCTTGTATTGCATCTATTTCAGTTTTATGTAAGCGGTATACATCTTTGATGTGCCTAAGCCAATTGTCAATAATACCAACTTGTTTGTTGTCAAGTGCGGCTAATACACCCCCACATCCATAGTGGCCGCATACGATAACATGACTGACTTCTAATATGTTAACAGCATAATCTAATACACTTAACATATTCATGTCAGTATGAACAACCATGTTAGCGATGTTTCTGTGAACGAATATCTCCCCAGGTTCAGTTCCTGTAATTTCATTGGCGGGAACCCTAGAGTCTGAGCAACCTATCCAGAGAATCGGTGGTTTTTGACCATAGGTTAGTTTTTTAAAGAAATCCGGATCTTGCTCGTTTTTCGAGGCCACCCAACGTTTGTTATTATCGAAAATTTTTTGATAAATGTTTTGCACTTTATATGAGTTTAATTAGTTTTAAAATTTAAGGTGTTAATGGTGAAAAATGAATTAACCCAAAACAACTTTTAATAGGTCATTGGCATTACATGAGAACTGTTCGCCAGTAATTAAGTTTTTAACGCTTAAGCTTTGTGTATTGATTTCGTTTGACCCAATCAGCACGGCTGCTTTAATGCCTTTTGCATTGGCATAGTCTAATTGTTTTTTAAGTTTGCTGCTTTGAGGGTAGACTTCTGTTTTGAGCTTGTTTTGTCTTAGTTGCGCGGCAAGTTCAATACACCAAGGTAATGCAGTGTCTTCCATTGGGCAAAAGAGCACATCTGTAAAGGCTGGTGTTTTACCAGAAAACAATTCCAAGGCTTCCATGGCATCATACAATCTATCAATACCAAATGAAATGCCAATGCCAGATATGGCCTCTTTTAGTCCGAAAACGGAGGTTAATTCATCGTATCTGCCACCTCCACTAACACTGCCTATGGCAACATCGTTTATGATGACTTCAAAAATACAGCCTGTGTAATAATCTAATCCTCTGGCAAGACTGCCGTCCAATATCACATTATCTGAGTTGTTTTTACAGAAATCTAAGATTTGCTGTAGATCTTTTATCCCTTTAGCTGCTTTACTTTGTTCGTTTAAAAGCGTATTTAAAGTATTAATTGCGTCTTGGTTGAAAGGGCGTTTAACAAGGAATTGAGCAAGAATTTCACATTGACTGTTATTTAAGCCCAAGGTTTGTAATTCTTTCTCTACACCTTCCCAGGCGATCTTATCCATTTTATCAATGGCGACAGTGATGGCTTTAAACAAATCTGCAGCATTGGCTTTTTCGCATGCTGCTTCTAATAATGCCCTGTGATTAATTCTAATTTGATAATTCTTGATGCCTAAGGCTTCAAAAACCAAGTGGTAAATCTGAATAAAATCTGACTCACATAGCATAGAGTCTGTACCTAAAACATCCGCATCACACTGCCAAAACTCTCTGTATCTGCCTTTTTGTGGTCTATCTGCACGCCATACAGGTTGAATTTGATAACGTTTAAAGGGCAGTTGAATACCATGCCTATTCATAGCAACAAATCTTGCTAAAGGTACAGTTAAGTCATAGCGCAATCCTTTTTCGGCAATCTTTGGGGTTAAAGATTTGGCATCGATGTTAAGCACATCTATGTCTTTTAAGTAATCACCATTGTTGAGGATTTTAAAGATCAATTGATCGCCCTCATTGCCGTATTTCCCTGTAAGTGTACTAAGGTTTTCCATGGCTGGCGTTTCTAGAGCCATGAATCCAAAAGATTGGTAAATACGTTCTATATGTCCTAGAATGAACTTCCTTTTCGCCATGACTTCGGGAGAGAAGTCTCTTGTGCCTTGAGGAATGCTTGCTTTGCTCATTCAAAGTGTCTGATAAAAGAAAAAAGCAAGTTCACATCGCACCGCTCAACCTGCTGCCCTTGCTGTGTTTCCACCCTGGGGGAGTTCACAAGGAGCTGGTCGTGCAAACTTGCAGTGCAAATTTAAGTCTTTCTAACATAGTACACAACAGACTATGAGGTTTTTAAACTTTTTTTAATTTTTTTTTGGAAATTGATTTTATTTTACTATCTTGCAATTAATTAATTCAATCGATACAGCCTATAGACTATAGCCATACTTAAATCAAACGCCTATAAGAATAAGTTCTACCAAAGGTAAGTTGCCTTTACTTAATCAGGTTTTAGTATGAAAAGGTATCAAAAAAACGACGAAGAATTGTTAGCGCTTTACATGTCTGGCAACAACGCATGCATGGATATGTTAATTAGCCGCTACAAAGCCAAGGTGTTCAGTGCTATTTATGTAGTAGTGAACGATCGCTACATTGCTGAAGACATTTTTCAAGAGACTTTCTTGAGAGTGATTCACACTTTGCAGAAAGGCAAGTACGAAGAGAATGGTAAATTTTTGCCATGGGTTATTCGCATTGCTCGTAATTTGTCTATGGACCATTTCAGACGAACCAAACGTATGCCAATGATCACTTCAAGTGAAGATGATGATGTGTTTGCCAATATGTTATTAGATGCTTCAAATTCTGAAGAATCTGTAATAAAAGATCAAAGTAAATATGGTTTGAGAGATTTGATTAAGCAATTACCAGCTGAGCAAAAAGAAGTATTAATCCTTCGCCATTATGGTGATTTAAGCTTTAAAGAAATAGCAGATGTTTGCAATTGCAGCATCAATACTGCGCTAGGTCGTATGCGCTATGCCTTAATCAATTTAAAAAAGATGATTGAAGACAAAGCAGTATACCTTCAAAACTAACTGTTGCTTCTTATACTTATAAATCTGTCTGGACGCGTCTAGGCAGATTTTTTTTTGATCATACAATAAATGTTAAGGCTCATCGTTTATAGTGTAACTCATATATAAAGCTTATGGCAAAAAAGTTTACTCAAAACGATGTTCTTTTATACTTATACAATGAATTATCAACTGAGCTCATTAAACCGCTTGAAGAGGAATTAGCTCAAGATGCTGAATTGTTACAGTTTTATTATCAAAGCCTTGAAACCATGAAAGCCTTAGATGAGCTTGTGGTTGAACCTAATGCCACTATTGTTTCTATTTTGAATGAAGAGGCAGCTAATCACAATTCTTTGGAAATTCATTAAAAGTCTAAACCAATTGATACAGTTGTTTGGGGCTTTAACAAGGCCCTTTCTGAATAACCCCATCCCTGATCAAATTTGATGTAGTGTCCTAGGATTTTAGCTCTTAGCCCGAATCCTAAGGCATATAGAAATGGATCTCTTTGAGTGCTAACAGTTAGCGTATACAAAGGTGCTTGAACAATTTTTGTATTGAATGGATTGCTCAAACTGTAAGGTGAACTTCCTTGCCATGCTGTGCCAATATCAGCAAAGCCAACTAACATGACACTTCTGAAAAATTCACTGGCAATGGGTTTTTGATTCAGATAAGCAAAAATCGGCCAGCGCAATTCCATATTAAGTAACAGATATTTGTTACCAGCTCTTGTGTTGCGAATAAATCCTCTAGCGGGTGTTACTATTGTTTGAAAAGCATATGGTGCCTTATTTAACAATGGTAAATTATAATTAAAGTTGTTAGAATCGACATTGATTAAGGCATTCTCTACGCCACCTAAATAATACGCAGTTTGTTGTTGACCAATTGACCATGCGCCACTTAATCTGCTTGCAAAATAGAGCTGTCTGTGAATTTGATGGTACCATCGAGCATCTAATAGCTGATTCAACATGCTTTTTTGATTTTGCGTTTGGTTGTAAAAGTCTGCTTGATATTTTATTCTTAAACCTTCAAATAAATTAAGTCCATTGCTTTTAATATTGTCAAAAACGTACTCTATGCCTTGCCCAATAAATACATTGTTTTGGATTTTATTTTGCAATTGAATAGAATCGCCCGCCATAAATCCCAATCTGTCATTTCTGACAAAAGCATTGAAACCTATTCGACTTCTTTCGTTAAAAGGGTAGGCAATACTGCCCTTGATTTGTGCATTCACCATTTTTTGAGCTTCTGAATACACTTCAAAAACACGGCTTCTTCTGAAGCCATAGAGGTCTTTGTCCCAACGACCACTGCGATTACTGTAATGAAGATAATAATCTGAAGCTTTTATTCTTAATGGGATGCGAATACCTGCCACTAAAGTGTTGTTTTTTTGTATGTCGCTGATGGATGTCTGTAAATGAGGTGAAATCAATGGATAATTGAATACTTTTTCTGTCACATTGCTAGGGAAAAGTGGACTGCCAATTATACTTTTATCCAGTTGTTGTAAAAAGTAATCTACACCAAATTGCGGTTTAGCTTGGCCAAACAACGGTTCAGATACAACTGGTTTAGATTTGTTGTTTAACAAACTAGATTCTTTATTTGGAAACCCACTAATAAACAAGCGTTCTAATGATTTAAATATGGTATCTTGAGGTAATTGGCTGAGTCCTATTTGGACACTGTCTTTGAAAAAACTACTGTCTAACTCTCGAATACACCATTTACGATAGGCTGTAATTGGGGCATCTTTCACTACATCAGATTGCCATTGTAAAGACATTTCACCGATGTAAATTCGGTAGCGATTGTTGTAAAAAACCAAATCAGCCACTTGACTTCCGCTCTCAGATACATCATTGCTGATGATACAACGCTTATAATTAGTCAGCATGTATGATTGATTGCTTTTCACATCAAAGGCGTAATTATTCATGATGCCATTTTGATCACTTAAATAACTGATCACGCCAGGTTTGATTTCATTAGGTTCTATTGCATTGGCATAATTATCCTGATGGCCAATTAAGTAATCAATGCGTTTTGTAGATATATGGTATTGAAATATGGCTAAATAGGCTGAATTATGCGGGCTCAAACGGTATTGATTGCTGTTGAACAAAATGCTTTGGTCATCGGCGGAGAAACGGGGGTTTAATTGGTCAGTGGCATCATTGCTTAATTGTTCGATCTGATTGGTTTTAAGGTGGTAGAGCATTAAATCAGATTGTCCATTTTGTATTACTGATAGGGCGATTCTTTCGCCTGAATGATCATATGAAAAGCCTTTAACAAAGGGGATGCCCTTTAAAGGTTTTTGTTCAATTAATTGACCAGTTAAGTCATAGTTGTATAAGGTGGCTTCGTCATGTTCAAAATACATTACACTCAAGCATTGTTTCTGAGGATGAAATTGAATGAGCGGATATTGTAATTCAATATTTCTGTTGAGGAGTTGTTGGCCGCCTCTGGCAATGATCTTTACACTTTGCTTAGCGATGTTATATAAGATGATTTGATAACGACCTAATTGATTGGTGACTATAGCAATTGACTGGCCATCATTACTTAATTTAAATTGAGTAAATCGTTTTTTTGAAAGACTAGTAGGCGCATTTTCTTGACCTTTTGGCAACTTAAAGGCCAATTCATCTCGTTTGTATTTGTCTTGGTAAAATGACTGCCAATCATTTAGCAATTGGTTAATGTTCATGCCAGTGTAATACATAAATGCATTCTCAACATTGCGCCCTAATTTGGTTAAAAACACAATATTGCTAACCGCCCCTCGGCCATTTTTTTCTTCTAAGTATCGCCAAATGCTATGGCCTGCTAAAATAGCATCAGACGCCTGTAATGAGGTAAATTGTCTCTCTTTTTTGCTTTGGAAAAAGTCCTTAAGATGATTGTCGTTGTCTATGTTCCAACTTTCTGCCAAATAGGCCATTAAGCCTTTGTAATACCAATCTGGTAAGGTTAACAAAGTAGCCGTTTGAATGCGTTCTCGAATATTGCCGCCAAAAATGAATTCATTAATCATTACTTGCGCAACAGCTTTTCGGATTTGTAATTTAAATAGTTGGGTATTGCCATCAAAATAAATAGCAGCTACATTTTCATTGAGGGTAGAATAACCTCCAGCAAAATATTGAGGATTGGTAATGTGAAATGGACTTTGACGGTAGGCATTATAGTGATTAAAAACTAATATTTTTATGCCATTACTTAAATTGTAATTCAATCTGTTTTCAAATTCAGGAATCACAGATTGTACTTCATCAAGTGTTGTTTTAGCTAAGTGATCGCCATGAAGTTGGTATAGTATTTCAATTTGATCTTGTTTGAGACTATACGTTTCAGTTTTCTCTTGACAAGTATTTTGACCAAATTCATTGTACACACTTTGCGCAGAAGCATAGCATGTTAACACCAATGTGCTAAGGCCAAATACAATTGTTTTTATCATTTAATGCTTACGCCCATCTCAGACAATAAATTATCTGCATGGTTCAAATATTTCATAGTGAACAACACATAGCGAATATCAACAGCAATGCTTCTACTGTAATCAGGATTCCAACTGTAATCATTAAGTGTTGCAGTATAGGCTCTATCAAAATTAACCCCAACTAAATTACCTTCAGCGTCCATTACCGGACTACCACTATTTCCGCCTGTAGTATCCATGTTGTATAGCATACAAACTAATAATTCACCAGTTTCAGGATCTAATAAAATGGGGTCAATGTTTTGAGTTAACAACAAAGATTTTACTGGAGCAGATAATCTGTAGTCAGTATTGTCAGTAGCATTTTTTTCGAAAATCTCTTGGCGATTGGTGTATGGGAAAGGATGTTTATTAAGGCCTGTTTTGTATGCACTGATATAGCCATAAGTGAAGCGTAAAGTACTATTAGCATCAGGTATAAATGCTTTTTGTGTGTATTTGATTTTAGCTTCTAACAAGGCCGGCATACAATTACTGATTTGAGCATTAATACTGTTGCTTCGGTCCTCGATTTGTTTTAGCAATGGCGCTAATTCATAAGCCAATAACATCAGAGGATCTTTTGCATTATAAATAGCAGAAGGGTTGTTTTGAACGTCTTTATTGAATTGTGGTTTGGTAATGATACTGGCCTCATAGGCTTGTTTTACCCAAGCCATTGGGTCTTTGATCTTGTACAAGTATTTGATGCCTTTTTGTTTTGGTAATTGCCGAGTACGTTTGATCAACTCGGCTAAAATTTTTTGCTGTAATTCACTGTCCTCAGGGTTACCAGATCCGTTGGTAATGATGGCCTTGCGCCAGGTTTTCCAGAAAACGGTGTCGTTGGCATTGGGCGCTTTTTTGAGCGTTTTAACTTTGGCAATTTTGAGGGCTTGAATCATGCTATTGGCCTCTCTGTTAAATAAATTAAACCATAAATCAATGGTAGCATTGTTGAGCTTGATTTGGTATAAACTATCAATGGTGTTGAACAGGGAAGTGTTGACTTGTTTGCCGGCCATATTAGTTTTCAAACTGTTCTGTTCTTCTTTTTTGATATCTAATAATCCTGTAGTACTTAGTCCATACAATTTACCTTCAAAATTCTTTTTGGTGTTGGCCAATTGTTTGATGTTGCCTGCCATTTTCAGGTAGCGGTTTCTATCGGTTGCGCCCAATTCTTCCATAAGGTTGATTTTCCAACCATACCAATTGCTAACAAAAGGTAAGACATACTCTTGTTGGTATTGTATGAATTGGTAAGGCTCTTGTCTGTAGGTAGTGCCAGGATAGCCTAAGATAAACACCAAATCATTGTTTTTGGTGCCTTTAGGGTTAATGGTTAAATGTTTTTTAGGGACAAATGGAACATTGTCTGCACTGTATTCAGCTGCTTGGCCATTTTTGCCAATATAGGCTCTAACAAAACTAAAATCACCTGTGTGTTTTGGCCATTCCCAATTATCGGTTTCACCGCCAAATTCACCAATTGTTCTAGGTGGTACATATACTAGGCGAACATCTTTTAGGACTTGGTATCTAAACAATGTGTAACTGTAGCCAACAAACATTTCACTGATTTCTATACTTAGGTCAGGGTATTTGGCTTTTTCAATAGCTAATAAGGCGTCTATATTGAGTTTGATTTGTTCTTTTTTCTTTATAGGATCCATATCGAGGTTAATGCCATCAAGTACTTTCAAACTAACATCTTCATAACTTTTAGTGATCTTACAAGTTAAACTGGTTCTTAATTCTTGAGTTCTATTGGCCGCATAAAAGCCATTCTCTAGGTAATCATTTTCTTTTGTGCTTAAGCCAGCAACGGCACCGAATACACAATGGTGATTGGTAACAATGAGGCCTTCTGCAGACACAAAAGAACCTGTACAACCACCCAATCTAACCAAAGCATCAGTAAGGGCTATGCCATCAGGATTGTAAATGTCTTTCTCATTGATTTTAAATCCTGCAGATTTTAAATCAACTTTTTTTAGGTGGCTGAGAGGGAACATGCCTTCTTCTTTTTTGTGGGCAGATAAAATCAGCACAAAGCAGGCAAAAAGGGAATATATACGGAAGCGTTTCATGGTTTATTGAAAATAACTGGCTTGAATAAATTTATCGAATTCTGGAATATTTTGACGAGCATGTTGGATATCGTGTTTAGACCCTTCCCACCATTTTTGACCTTTGTATAAAAAGACAATGTGGTCTCCAATATCAAATACTGTTTTCATGTCGTGACTGTTAATCACATTGGTAATATTGTATTCTTTTGTGATTTCGTCTAATAGTTCGTCAATCAAACGAGAGGTAATAGGGTCTAGGCCGCTATTGGGTTCGTCGCAAAATAGATATTTTATATCTAATGCAATGGCACGCGCTATTCCAACACGTTTTTTCATACCACCACTGATTTCGTCAGGGTATTTTTTGTTGACATTCTCAAGGTTTACACGCTTCAAGCAAAAATTCACTCGATCACGGCGTTCTTCAGCAGTCATTTTACTGAACATCTGCAACGGGAAAGCAATATTTTCTTCGACTGTTAATGAGTCAAACAAAGCAGTTCCTTGAAACAACATACCAATTTCTCTTCTAACATCTCTGAGAGCTTGATCTTCCAAGGCCAATAAATCTCTGCCATCAAATTGTATTTGACCATTTTCTGGCTTTTCAAGGCCAACCATACATTTCATAAGCACACTTTTGCCACCACCACTTGCACCAATAATCAAATTGTTTTTGCCACTTTGGAAGACCGTATTGACATCAAAAAGGACTTGTCTACCTTCAAAACTTTTATCTACGTGAATCAATTCGATCATACTATAATAAGATTTCAGCTAAAATGTAATCAAAAAACAGAACCATAACAGAACTGTATACAACTGCTCTAGTACTTGATTCCCCAACTCCTAAAGCGCCGCCTGTAGTGTAATAACCTTGATAGCTACTAATTGAGGTAATGATGAAAGCAAATGTAAAGGCTTTGGTAGTACTAAAAAAAACGGTAAAGCCTTTGAAGGTGTCTCTTGCGCCAGTTACAAATTCTTGATGCGTTAGAATTCCAGACCACTCTCCAGCCATATAACCACCATAAATACTGAGGGTTATAGCGATGAAGTTCAACATGGGTATCATTACTAGACCTGCTAAAATTTTGGGCAAGGCTAAGTATCCTGAAGCATTTATTCCCATCACTTCTAAGGCATCTATTTGTTCGCTGATGCGCATATTGCCAATTTCAGATGCAATATGAGCGCCCACTTTGCCAGATAGCACCAAACAAGTAATGGTAGGGCCTAATTCCAACATGGTACTATCTGAAACAATAGTGCCAATAACAGTTTTAGAGATGAATCCGCTAACTAACTGATAGGCTGTTTGAACAGTAGTTACCGCACCGATGAACAAAGAGGTAATGGCTACAATAGGGAGGGAGCCTACACCAATTTTGTACATTTCATCAAGTATTCGTTTGAAAAAAATACTTGTTTTTTCAGGCTTCGAGACCATACTCTTTAAGAATAACAAGTAGTGACCGAAGTAGTAAAAGTAATTATGCCCCATACTTTATTTGATGGCCGTAAAGATAATTATAAATTGTTTTGGATATCAATGAAATATAAAGGCTTTGTCCACAATACAGTTTGCAAAAGCGCATTTAAAAGATTAAGTTTGAACATGCAAAAAACAGCTGTTATTACAGGAGGTTCAAAAGGTATAGGCTTAGCCCTTGTTGAAAGATTTTTACATCAAGGGTTTAAGGTATTGTCAATTTCAAGATCTACAGGCCAATTATCACCATTGCAAGATCAATATGGTCAAAATTTAACTGTTTTAATGGCTGATTTGAGTCAAAAACAAGTGGTTTTAGACACAGCTCAAATCATACTTCAACAAATTGAAAGTATTGATGTATTAATCAATAATGCAGGCGTGTTTCTGCCTGGTGCTATTGCTCAAGAAAGCGATGAGGATTTTGAATTGCAAATGGCCTTGAATTTAAATGCGAGCTATTATTTAACCAAAAGGCTAATACCCAATTTAGCCAAAGGAGGATATGTTTTCAATATCTGTTCAACTGCAAGTGAAAAAGCATACGCCAACGGCTCTTCCTATTGTATTAGTAAACATGCGCTTCTAGGTTTTACAAGGGTGTTAAGGGCAGAATTAATGAGTCAAGGCATTGCAGTTTCAGCGGTATTGCCTGGGCCAACGCTAACAGATTCATGGCAAGGGACTGAATTGCCAGTTTCTAGATTCATAAAGACAGAAGCCATTTCAAGTGCAATCTTTATGGCGTGGGAAAACCGCTCTAGCATGGTGATGGAACAAATTACGCTGCGCCCTATGCTTGGTGATATTTAATATTAATTGATTGACAAACAGTGTTTTATGAATTAATTTTTATTTTTCTGTTAAATTTTTTCCTTTACTGCAGCATTCGTATTAATTTTGGCGTCTAAACTCAAAAGTAATAAACAACACGTTATGAAAAGAATTCTACTCAGTATTCTTGGATTGAGCCTCTTATCAGTACAAGCTCAAGTGCAAGAAAAAATCAATCACAATTACCCACAGTTTAAAATTGTGGTTAAAAATGACAATCAAAAAACTTCTTCTAAAAGAGACATTGGAACAGGTTGGTTTGATTATGCTAATGCTTACAATGATTTCAACGGTTCTGGTTTAGCCAGTTCAGTTTACTTTATTCAACCTGACACCAATTTGTACACTGTATACGATGATGGTAGCAAATTCAAAACTGGTTTCCACGTATTAGGTAGAATCAATGATGCGAGAGATGAGGTGTTTGAAAACAACCCTGCTCGTTTTTCAAAATTCAATTCTTATACTTGGGATTCTATCCGTTTCACTCAATTCTATGTAAGATTTGCTGATTCAATGAAAGTTGGTAACCAAAATGTAGCTATTGTTGATACAGTATTCATTCAGTACTTTAAACCAGATGGTTTAGATAACAAAGCTTATTTCTACCAAACCGACCCTAATAAATCTTACTACTATTCTTGTCCTAAAATTGCTAATTACAATCCTAAAACAAGATTAAACTCAGCTGCTTTCAAAACTGATACCATCTTCTTAACTAAACAATTTGCTGATAGTATCAGCTTAAACGGTGCTCAAACCTCTTTCTTCGGTAGAAACATACAAGCTTCAGTTGGTGCAACTATCACTGCTAATGATGCAAGTCCAAATTCAATGTTGATTGGCCACACCATCACTTTTAAACCGATGAAAAAGCCTTCATTGGGTGATACTGGTATTGCCTACAATGGTTCAACTTGGAACAAAAAATACAACCTTTACGGTGTAAGATTGTACAGCAAATCTGGTGTTACTGTTGACAACTCAGTTCAAACTGCTCAAAATAACGCTGTAATCACTAACTTCCAATTGGTTTATGGTCAAACTATTAGTATTTGGAAATCTTACTTGCCAGGTACTGTTTTCACCAATACCATTTTCGATGGTACTGATTACCACTTAACTACTAACACGCTAAGTATTAAAAACAGTGATGCTAACGGCAATGCTTTAGGTAATGTTTACCCTAACCCAAGCAGAAGTGCTAATGAAGTATTTGTTCCAGTTCAATTGAAGAACAACGAAACAGTTGTGATTTCAGTTTATGATGTTACTGGTAAATTGGTTAAAACCATTTCAGGTGACTACAGTGCTGGTAACTTTGATGTAGCAGTTCCAACTTCAGGTATGTCTTCAGGTGTATATTCTTGCACTATGACTGCAGGTAGTTTCTCTGCTTCAACTAAATTCATTTTGAACTAATTCAATTAGATTCTATTAAAATCCCTGACAATTATTTGTCAGGGATTTTTTTTTATCTTACTTTTGCAGTCCTTTAAGGAAGGCACTCGTAGCTCAATTGGATAGAGCATCTGACTACGGATCAGAAGGTTTGGGGTTCGAATCCCTACGAGTGCACGATCAAACGCAAAGTCCTCAACTCAAGTTGAGGACTTTTTTTTGGTTTTGAATGAGTCTGCAATGCCAATTGCAAGCGAATGAAAAACCAAAAAAAGCCTTCGAAGAAGGTGGACTTTGCATTTGCAGGACTAAACAGTAGGGTTCATGCAATAATCCCTACGAGTGCACGATCTAACGCAAAGTCCTCAACTCAAGTTGAGGACTTTTTTTAGGGTATAGGGGGTAGTGGGGTTTTTTCTTCGCACTCACACTCACACTTGCTCTCACTCTCATCCCCCTCACTACTTACTCACATTCTCTATACATCATGAGGCTATGTTAGCCCTTTGGCTTAAATTTGTTCATCGTGAAATTTGAAGGGGTTATCAATCATAAATTGCCACATGTGGGTACCAGTATTTTTGCTGTGATGTCTGCTATGGCTAATCAATACAATGCCATTAATTTGGCTCAAGGTTTTCCTGATTTTGACTGTTCAGATGAGCTTAAAGATTTAGTGGCAAATGCCATGAAGAAGGGCTTCAATCAGTATGCGCCAATGCCTGGGTTAATGGCTTTAAGAGAACAAATTGCCCAAAAAACCTATGAATTGTATTCAGCCCAATATCATCCTGAAACAGAAATTACCATAGTGCCAGGGGCAACATTGGGGATATATGCTGCTATCAATGCTTTAATTAAAGACAATGATGAAGTGATTGTTTTGGAGCCTGCTTATGATTCTTATATTCCTTCTATTGAGTTATCTGGCGGTAAAGCTATTGTGTATGAAATGGTCTATCCTGATTATAAAATCGACTGGGATCAGATCAAGAAACTCATTAACATTAGAACAAAAATGATCATTCTCAATACGCCTCACAATCCAAGTGGTAGTATTTTGAGTGCAGAGGATATGCTTAAGCTTGAAAAGTTGATTCACAACACAGATGTATTGGTTCTGAGTGATGAAGTTTATGAACATATTATTTTTGATGGCTTTGAGCACCAGTCTGTAGCCAGATTTCCTGACTTGGCTAAGCGCAGTATCATTGTTTCTTCTTTTGGAAAAACGTATCATACAACAGGTTGGAAAATGGGTTATTTATTAGCGCCAGAGAATTTGACTGACAAAATTAGAAGAGCCTATCAATTTATGGCATTTGCAGCTAATACACCCGTTCAGCATGCTTATGCAGACATTTTAAAACGCCCAGATTTGTATTTGTCCTTAGGCGCTTTTTATCAAGCTAAGCGCGATTTGTTTAGAGAGGGTTTAAAGGCCTCAAGGTTCAAACTTTTAGATTGTAAAGGCAGTTATTTTCAGTCGGTTGCTTACGATCAAATTGCTGATTTGTCTGATGTTGAGATGGCCAATCATTTGACCCAAGAAAAAGGCGTTGCAGCCATTCCGGTTTCAGCCTTTTACCTGCGCAAAACAGACCACAGAGTTTTGAGGTTTTGTTTTGCCAAAACCGATGAAACGCTGAATAAAGCTCTTGATATCTTATGCAAGTTATAAATATTGCAGTAGTTCAAACCCATTTGTATTGGGAAGATGTGGAGGCCAACCTAGCCCATTTTGAGTCTAAAATTGAAGGCATAAGGGATTGTGATTTGATTGTTTTACCTGAGATGTTTTCAACTGGTTTTAGTATGAAACCTGAGTTGCTTGCGAAAGAATCGAGCGAAAAGTCATTAGCTTGGTTATTGCGCATGAGCGCAAAATTGAACGCAGCTATTATGGGCAGTATTATGCATGAAGATGCAGGTAATTACTACAATGCACTGGCTTTTGTTCAGCCAGACGGGGGTGTTCAATGGTATTACAAACGCCATTTGTTTTCACCTGGTGCTGAATCCAACCATTACAGTGCTGGTAAAGAACGATTGGTTATAGATTACAAGGGTTGGCGCATATGCCCTTTAATTTGTTATGATCTCAGATTTCCAGTATTTAGCCGCAATACTGAACAATTTGATGCCTTGATTTATGTTGCCAATTGGCCAGCCCAACGCAGTTATGCTTGGCAACAATTGCTTAAAGCAAGGGCTATTGAAAACCAATGCTATGTTATTGCTTGTAATCGCCTAGGCATTGACGGCAATGGTGTTGAACATAAAGGTGATTCAGCAATTATCAATTATTTGGGTGAAGAAATCGGGTTTTCTAATGACGATAAAGTCTTTCAATTCAATCTCAATAAAGCTTCTTTAATTCAATACCGTATTGATTTCCCTGTATTAGAAGATAGAGATGACTTCAACTTAATATAAGCGTTTATTACTCGTTTATAATTAATCTACTGGCCTTTTTTATTATTGACTTTTTTAAGCAATTTTTGCATCAAGATATATTCTCATGCCTACAACTCAAGAATTACAACAAATAGCCTCTCAAGTTAGAAGAGACATTGTTAGAATGGTACATGCCGTGCAAAGTGGTCACCCTGGTGGATCGCTTGGCTGTGCTGATTATTTAACAGCTTTGTATTTTCAGATAATGAAACACAATCCTCAAAACTTTACTCAAGAGGGGCATGGTGAAGACATCTTTATTTTATCAAACGGGCACATCAGTCCTTTGTTGTATTCTGTTTTAGCTAGAAGTGGTTATTTTCCAGTTCAAGAATTAGCGAGTTTCAGAAAACTCAATACCCGATTACAAGGGCATCCAACAACCCATGATCACCTCCCTGGAATTCGCATTGCCACTGGCTCCTTGGGTCAAGGTTTATCTGTTGGGGTTGGTATTGCTGTGGCTAAACGTCTAAATCAAGATGACAGAATTGTTTATGTTAACATGGGAGACGGTGAGTTGCAAGAAGGCCAAAATTGGGAAGCCATCATGTATGCAGGTCATCACGGATTAAGTAATATCATTGCCAGTGTAGATTACAATAAGCAACAAATCGATGGCAATGTGCAAGACATTATGGGCTTTAACCAATTGCGCAACAAGTTTGAAGCATTCAATTGGACAGTGCTTGAAATGAATGGCAATGACATGCAATCCATTTTAGATACCAATACAAAAGCACAAGCCCTCAGAGCAGAAGGTAAGCCAATCGTATTGTTAATGACAACAGAGATGGGTGCGGGTGTTGATTTTATGATGGGTTCACATGAATGGCATGGTATACCACCAAACGATGACCAATTAGCAAAAGCCTTGGCTCAATTGCCGGAAAGTTTAGGCGATTATTGATACGATTTTTCTAATCACGGCGTTAATTCATCATGAAACATATTTTATTAGCGGTTCTTTTAATTGTTTTTGGGTCTGTTCAGGCTCAATCAAAAGAGAAAACGCGTATACTCTTGATTTTTGACGCATCGGGTAGTATGACTACCCAAATAGAAAAAACCAGCAGAATGGCTGTCGCTAAGCGTATGGCCTTAAAAATTGTCGATAGTTTATCGACTTTTAAAAATGTTGAATTGGCTTTGAGGGTCTATGGTCATCAAAAAACAGTTGATTTAAAAGACTGCAAAGATTCCAAGTTAGAAGTACCTTTCGCCCCTAATAATACGGTAATTCTTAAAAAACGTATCAATAGTTTGGTGCCTAAAGGTTGGACACCAATCGCTTACTCGTTGCAAGAATGTGAAAAGGACTTTCCTGCGGAAAAGGGTGTTAGAAATTTAGTGATCATCATAACAGATGGATTGGAAGAATGCACCGGAGATCCTTGTCAAATTTCACAAGCGCTTCAGAAGAAAGGCATTTTCTTAAAGCCTTTTATTATTGGCTTGGGTTCTTCAGAGCAGTTTAAGTTAAAGTTTGATTGCTTAGGGACTTATTACGATGCTAATACTGAAAAAGATTTCATAAATGTGGTTGGTGTAGTGGTTTCTCAAGCCATGAATGCTACCAGTTGTCAGGTGAATTTGTTGGATAAAAAGTTAAGACCAGTGGAAACCAATTCCTTAATGAGTATTTATGATGCCGCTACCAAGAAATTATTGTTCAATTATGAGCATACAATGAATGGAAGAGGTGTGCCAGATACTTTGTTCTTAGATCCACTAAGGAAATATGATTTTGTAGTTCATACTTTACCACCAGTGCGTAAAAACAACGTTGAACTCATAGTGGGCAGACACAATATCATACCGATTGATGTGCCTCAAGGGTTTATTGATTTTGTTTGTACAGGCAAGACCAATTACGTCGACCTTAAAGCCATCATAACTGTCAAAAACCAATATGACATTGTGAATGCTCAAACCTTTAACACTAAGAAAAGGTATTTGTGCGGCGTCTATGAAATGGAATTGTTAACCACACCTCGTATTCACCTTGACAGTGTTGTGGTGGATGAGAACAAAACAACTTCAATTGTTATTCCTCAACCTGGTAGATTACAAATCAACAAAAGCAGAGATTTAGTTTGTGGCATTTACCATGTTGTAAATGGCCAAGTAAAATGGGTAGCAGATATCAGTGATGATTATTTTCAGTCCATTATTATGCAGCCAGGAAAATACTTGGTGATTGGCAGAAGCAAACCAGAAACTAGAACCATATACACCTTTGAAAAGGAGTTTACCATCACATCAGCAACCACTACAGAAATCAACTTATAATGTATACAATAGAAATACTTGGCAGCAATGATACCCGTTCCGGATTTGGAGCAGGTTTGTTAGAAGCAGGCAAAATCAATCCTCAGGTAGTAGCCCTTTGTGCTGACTTGACTGGTTCACTTAAAATGGATGCCTTTAAAAAAGCCTTCCCTGAACGCTTTTTTCAAATGGGTATAGCCGAAGCCAATATGATTGGCGTTGCCGCTGGATTAGCGACAGCTGGTAAAATTCCATTTACAGGCACATTTGCTAACTTTAGCACAGGCAGAGTGTATGATCAAATCCGTCAAAGTGTTGCCTACAGTGGTAAAAATGTTAAGATTTGTGCTTCACATGCCGGTTTAACTTTAGGAGAAGACGGGGCTACCCATCAAATATTGGAAGATATAGGGATGATGAAAATGTTGCCAGATATGGTAGTCATCAATCCTTGCGACTTCAACCAAACCAAAGCAGCTACTATGGCTATTGCTGAATATGAAGGACCTTGCTATTTGCGTTTTGGCCGTCCGAAAGTGCCAATCTTTACTGCACCTGATCAAGTATTTGAAATTGGTAAAGCTTGGACCATTTTCGAAGGAGCTGATGTTTCTATTTTTTGTACAGGCCATTTGGTATGGAAAAGCATTCAAGCAGCTCAAATTTTAGCTGAAAAAGGTATACATGCTGAAGTAATCAATATCCATACAATTAAACCATTAGATGCGGAAGCCGTATTGCGTTCTGCTGCTAAAACCCGTTGTGTGGTAACTGCGGAAGAGCATATGTTTAATGGTGGTATGGGCGATAGCATTTGCCAATTACTTGCGCGCCAAATGCCTTTGCCGGTTGAAATGGTTGGGGTCAATGACACCTTCGGCGAAAGTGGAACACCAGATGAATTGATGGCTAAATACCATATTGATACCATTGATGTGGTTGCAGCAGTTGAAAAAGTAATCAAAAGAAAATAATCAACCTTAGGGTATTGATAACAAAAAAGCCTCTGAAATTTCAGAGGCTTTTTAATTAAGGGTGATCAATGGGAATCGAACCCACGGCCCTCAGAACCACAATCTGATGCTCTAACCATCTGAGCTATGACCACCGTTTAAGGAGTGCAAATATAAAATTTATCCGATGCAATGCAAAATAAAAAACGAGATTGATAGCGCCTTCTTTTAAGTGGCTTAGAAAGGGTAGCCGATACCAAAATTCAAAATGGAATATTTGGTGAAGTATTTATTGCGAGCAAAGTCTTTGATGACCAAAGTTTCACCAACTGGTTTCTCTGGGTTTTTAATTTGCATGCCCCAATCCAATCTGAATAAGAAAAATTCAAAGTCGAAACGCAATCCAATACCTGTGTTCATTGCCGTTTCAAAAAGGAAAGATCTTGGTTTGAATAACTTTAATGGATCAACATTGTTCACATTGCGAGCCAACCAAACATTGCCTGCATCAACAAATAATGCACCTTCAACTTTTTTATCTATTATATCAAAGCGGTATTCTGCATTGGCTTGTATAATTAAATTACCAGCTCTGTCAATCCTAAAGTTCTTTGAGCTTTCGGCATAACTTCCGGGTCCAATTGTTCTTGGTCGCCAAGCTCTTAAACTGTTGGCACCACCAATAAAAAATAATTTGTCAAACGGTACGACCAATTGATTGCCATAAGGGTAGGTTAAACCTAAATTAAAACGCAATATGCTTGAATGGTTTTCACTGAAAACAGTGCTACAACGGGCGTCAATTTCAGATTTGGCATACTGGTAATAATTAACCTTAAACAATTGGTAGGACGTGTCAGTTTGCTGTTTGGTGTCTAATGTTCTGCGAATTAATCGGTGAATATTGCCTCCAAATTCTATCACATTGGCCCTTATGAAAAAACTAGATCGACTTTTTGTCGTATTTTTATCTGAAAATAGGAAACTAAGGCCTGAGGAGGTTATTAGGTTATTGGAAAACAATCTCTGAATAAATGCACTATCAGCTCTTTTCGAAATGTCTATTTTAAGTGTATTACGGCTAAAAGACATTTCAAATACATTGATAAACCAATTGGCTCTAGTTGTGCTGATTTGGTATTGGTAGGTAAGGGGTATGATTTTTCTTAAATAGTCAGGATTCTTCTCATACAACAAAGACAAATTGAAATTCGTTTTAATAGATTTTACTTGTGGCAGTTTTTCTAAAGGCTTAAGAATAGATGACTTAGGTATACTTAAAGATAAATTTAAACTTTGCTGATAGGCAGGGTTGAAATGCTTGATTTTATTGGTGTTGGTGTCGCGGTATAATTGGGCCTCAATACGTGTATTGGCACTAATGTTAAACAATTCGGCATTGTGAAATAAATTCCTATGGGTCCAGATTAAACTATTCGCAACCCCGTATGAGTTGCCCAAATTAATGTTTTGAATTCGGTTTAATTGAGACATAATCCCTTGCGGCTCAATGGTAAAAGTTTGCCTATAGTTGGTTTTTAATGAGACTATGGCTTCAAGGCCTTTTATGCTGTCTATCACCGAAGGTTTATACCCAATATCAATGAATTTAAATAAACTGAACTCAGATAACTTGGCGTAAGTGTGTTCCATCTCTTCTACTTTAAATAAATCGCCAATCTGAAATTGTAAAGCGTTGAATATGACTTGAGGTTTAATTGGAAATCCATTGAAATGAAATTCTACACCATTAAAAGTAATTGGGGGCGTTAATTTTTGGGTTTCAGAATCGTTTTCAAAGACCACCTTAATTTTTTGGATACTTAGCTTTTCAAAACGCTCCTGGTTGCTTTTGTTGGCTATAGCTATGCTAATGTTTAAGCCTTTTCTAATGGCACTCGTATCTAATTCAAAATCAATATAGTCTTTGGTGAAATCAAAGTATCCATTGTTGCGCATAAGCAGGGTTAAACGGTTACGCTCTTTATTGATCATATCTAAATCAAGAATACTGCCTTTTGTGAGGTAGGATTTAGACATATTTTGGTTTAAGAAAACGTCAACTTCAGCATCGTCTGCAAACAAATTAACACTCTGAATGGTGTAGGTTTGTGCAGGTATAATGTTGTAAATAACGGTAGCCTTTTTGCCTTTGTATTGAATGCTATGGGTAATATAACAGTTGAAATACCCTTTTGAAATTAAGTAGTTTTGTAAGTTTAGTTCAGACTTTTCAATTTGATTGGTATCTAATATTACAGGGGCTTCACCATAGCTCCTTAATAAGGTCCTAAATCGACTGGAGTCGCTTCTTTCAGGATGTTTCTTGGATGAGCCTAAATTGTATAATCCTAAGTGGAATTTACCCAATAACAAGATACTGCGATTAGGCTTGTGTCTGATATACAAAGCTTTTTCGTCGTCTAGTTTCGACATAACGTTCAATAGGAGGTTATTGCTGCTGTCTGAACTGATCAATTTATTTTTAACCAATAAATGTTGTCCTTCGGGAACTAATTTGGTAGTTTTGCAGGCAACAACGAACATCAACAATAAGCCTAACAAAGCTTTTAAGCCATGATTAGTAAAGCGAATATTCAATTGGTCAAGGGTCTTCAAGATAAGAAACTGAGACAAAAATACGGCCAATTTATAGTCGAGGGAGAAAAAAGTATTGCCGAATTGTTGAAAAGCCCCTATAAAGTTACAAAGCTGTTTGCCGTCTCTGAATGGTTGAATAACAATCAATTAGATTTAAAACAAGCCCAGGTTTTTGAAGTGACTGACCAAGAACTTAAACAGTTGTCTTCGCATTTTGCCCCACAAAAGGTCTTAGCCTTGGTTCAAATGCCCGATTGGTCAAATCATAAGAGCAAAGAGCCTTGGGTGATTGGCTTGGATGCTATTCAGGATCCAGGTAATTTAGGGACCATCATCAGAATAGCTGATTGGTATGGTATTGATACCATAGTTTGCAGTATTGGTTGCACAGATGTTTATGCGCCTAAATGCATCAATTCAACTATGGGTAGTTTTCTAAGGGTTAAAGTGATATATGGCGATATTTTAAAGTATGCTCAGTTAGTAGATTTGCCATTGGTGGTTGCTGATTTTAATGGGATTAATATTCATAAGGGACCTTTGCCTCAAAAAGGCTTATTAGTGATTGGTAATGAAGGGCATGGTGTTGATCAAATGCTTATGGCTCAAGCTGCTTATGAATTAACCATCCCTAGATTCGGGCAAGCAGAGTCTTTGAATGCAGCAGTTAGCGCTGCGATATTGCTCGATCGTTTAAAGGCATAAAAAAAGCCCCTGAAATTCAGAGGCTTTTGTGATAATGATTTATTGATTAATGTTTGTCTTTGCAACAAGCTTTGCCTTCAGCTTTGTTTTTGCATGACGCAGGGTCAGCAGCACAAGCTTTTTCAGTTTCACCTTTGCAACATTTACCGTCAGCTTCGCCATGGCATTCCATTTTGTCTGCTGGGCATTGACCAATCCAATTGCCATTAGCATCGTACATGCTTAAGCAATGAGCTTTTTGAGTTGAGTCACAACCAAGGCTATCGCACATTTTAGCACACTCGTCTTTGCTCATAGTTGCACACAAAGTCATATCGCATTTGCCGTTCATATGTGGATTCTCTGAAGCACATACTTCAGTTTTATTTTTGCAACAATCTTTATCAGCACCATGAGAGGCTGTTGAAATATGTGGCGCAATTACCAATGAAACAATACTCATCAATTTGATTAGGATGTTCATTGAAGGACCTGAAGTGTCTTTGAAAGGATCACCAACAGTATCACCAGTTACAGAAGCTTTATGTGGCTCAGATTTTTTGTAGAATGTTTCGCCGTTGATTTCAACCCCTTTTTCAAAAGATTTCTTTGCATTATCCCAAGCACCGCCAGCGTTGTTTTGGAAAATACCCATTAACACACCACTTACAGTAACACCTGCTAACAAACCACCTAAGATTTCAGCAGAGCTGGTGTCAGGGAATACGCCTTTAAAACCAAAACCAACTAAAACTGGAACCAACAAAGCAATAGCTCCTGGAGCTAACATTTCTCTTAATGAAGCTTTGGTTGAAATGGCTACACACTTTTCGTATTCTGGTTGGGCTTTGTATTCCATAATGCCCGGAATTTCTCTGAATTGTCTTCTAACTTCGTTAACCATATCCATAGCTGCTCTACCAACTGCTGCAATAGCTAATGAAGAGAAAATGAATGGGATCATACCACCAATAAATAAAGCCGCTAATACTGGGGCTTTGTATATGTTGATGGCATCAATACCTGCAACACCAACAAAGGCTGCAAATAATGCTAATGAAGTTAAAGCTGCAGAAGCAATCGCAAAACCTTTACCAGTTGCTGCTGTTGTATTACCTACAGCATCAAGATTATCAGTTCTTTCACGAACTTCAGGCGGTAATTGACTCATTTCAGCTATACCACCAGCATTGTCAGCAATAGGACCGAAAGCGTCAATCGCTAATTGCATAGCTGTAGTCGCCATCATACCAGCAGCGGCAATAGCCACACCGTATAAACCAGCAAAACTATAGGAAGTGATAATACCAGCGGCTAAAACTAAAATAGGAATAACCGTAGATTCCATACCAACAGACAAACCACCGATAATGTTAGTCGCATGGCCTGTAGCTGATTTTTGAATGATTGAATTAACAGGACGTTTGCCCATGGCAGTGTAGTATTCTGTTACAATGCTCATTAAAGCACCAACAACCAAACCTACAATGATAGAAGAGAATACACCCATTTTGGTGAATTCAAAACCTCTGAGTGTAAGTGTACCATCAGGTAAAATATAATCAACTAAGAAATAGGAAGCAATGGCAGTTAAAATGATTGAAGACCAGTTACCCATGTTCAAAGCGTTTTGAACTGAATCAGTTTCGTTTTTGATACGAGTAAACCAAGTTCCAACGATAGAGAAGATCAAACCCATGCCAGCAATCAACATTGGTAACAATACAGGTGAAATATCATTGTTAGGTAATTTGATTTCTTGACCCAATACCATTGTCGCCAAAATTGTAGCCACATACGAACCGAATAAGTCAGCACCCATACCAGCAACGTCACCTACGTTGTCTCCAACGTTGTCTGCAATTGTAGCAGGGTTACGCACATCGTCTTCAGGGATACCAGCTTCTACTTTACCAACTAAGTCAGCACCAACGTCAGCAGCTTTAGTATAGATACCGCCACCAACTCTTGCAAATAGGGCAATTGATTCAGCACCTAACGAAAAACCTGCCAATACTTCAATGGCTGTTTCCATATTGCTAGTACCAATAGGTACAAACATGTTGTAGAATAATATAAACAATGAGCCTAAACCGATAATGGCTAAACCTGCAACCCCTAAACCCATAACTGTACCACCATTGAATGATACTTTTAAGGCTTTAGCTAAACTTGTTCTGGCGGCTTGCGTGGTTCTAACATTGGCCTTAGTGGCAATGTTCATACCGATGTAACCAGCTAATGCTGATAATACAGCACCAATAAGGAAAGCTACTGCAATCATTGGATGAGAATTTTCAACCAAAGTGCCGCTCCAAGCTAATAGGATAGCAGCAATGATGGCAAAATAACTAAGCACTTTCCACTCGGCTTTTAAGAAAGCCATAGCGCCTTTGGCAATGTATGATGCCAAGCGGTTCATGTTTTCGTCGCCAGTTTCTTGTTTGTTAACCCAGGCAGATTTTACGGCCATAACCAGTAAACCTACGAGGCCTAATAAGGGTACTAAATAGACAATTTGATTCATAATAAATGTTTTCAGTATTAAAGGGCGCAAAAATAGGTAAAATATATCAAACTACCCATTTTACTTGAGAGTATAAATGTGTTTTAACGATTAAGTAAAACAGGGTATTATTCTACCCAGCTTTTGTAGTAGCTTGGGTCTTCAATTTGGAGGGCTGCTTGAGTGATTTTTAACGGGAAAAATGGGTCTATCATAACAGCGAGTTCTTTGGTTTCCTTTGCACCTATACTTTTTTCAACAGTACCAGGGTGTGGGCCATGTGGAATTCCCTTAGGATGCAGGGTAATCATGCCTTTTTCTACGTGTTTTCTGCTCATGAAATCACCATCAACATAGTATAGAACTTCATCAGAATCAACATTGCTGTGGTTGTATGGCGCAGGTATAGATTCTGGATGGTAATCGTATAAGCGCGGCACAAAAGAACAAATTACAAAATTGTGTCCTTCGAATGTTTGGTGAATCGGAGGTGGCATGTGCACTCGACCGGTAATTGGTTCATAATTATGAATGCTAAAGCCATACGGGTAGTGATAGCCATCCCAACCAATAGCATCAAAAGGGTGGGTAGTGTAGGTGTAAGGAAAAATCTCATCACCTTTTTTGATTAGAACTTTAAATTGGCCGTGTTCATCGTGGGTTTCTAAGTCCGTTGGCAATTTAATATCTCTTTCGCAATAAGGAGAGTGTTCTAAAAATTGCCCCATATTGTTGAGGTATCTTTTTGGTGGTCTTATAGGGCTAAAAGATTCAATGATCATTAACCTGTTTTGACTATTGTTGAAATGGATTTGATAAATAACTCCTCTAGGAACGACTAAATAATCGCCATATTCAAAATGAATTTTGCCATATAAAGTTTGCAAGTAGCCACTGCCTTCATGTATAAAAATGACTTCATCTGCATCTGCATTTTTGTAAAAATAATCAGTCATGGAGGCTTGTGGAGCAGCAGAAGACATGTACATGTCATTGTTAAATAACTGAACCACACGGCTTTCTAAATAGTCCTTCTTAGGGGCTACACTAAAGGTCAAAAAAGACCTGTTTTGCATGTTGTTTGCAATCGCTGCCACAGGAGCAACAGAGTATGGTTGGCCAATTGATTCAACCAAAGTTGGTGGATGACAATGGTAAACCAAAGAATATGTACTTGAGAAACCCTCAGTGCTGACTAATTCTTCTGAGTAGAGTTTCCCATCAGGTTTTCTGAACTGAATATGTCTTTTAGACGGAATTTTACCGGCTCTATGGTAATGTGGCATTTTTTTATCTAAATTTGTTGGTAAAAATACAGAATTTTACCCAATGTTGTTTCGTTACCCGATATGTTTTTGCCTACTATTTATCCTGATGCTCACAGGGTTACCTGCCTGTAAGCAAGCTCAAAACCCTCGTTTTATAGCAGAGTCTGACACTTCTTTTTCTGTTGAAATTCGCAATATCAGTAAGAAAATTAATTTGGAGCCAAGTAATCCTGAATTGTATTACAAACGATCTAATACTTTTTTTTATGAGCAAAACTTCAAACAGGCGCAGTACGATATAGAGTATGCACTTCAGCTAGATTCTATCAATCCGCTTTACCATTATGTGCATGCCAAATATTTAATGTCTGGTGATACTGCTAACGCTAAAATTGCAGAGCAGTCATACAATAAAGCCATTCAATTGAAGCCAAACTTTTTCGATGCTACTATGGATCTAGCCAAATTGTATTTGGCCAAACAAGATTATTCAAAAGCTCAGGCCTTATACATTAAAGCCAATAAACAAGAAGTAGCTAATCCTGGTCCTTATTTTTATTTGGGCATTATTGCTAAAGAAACGGGAGATACTTCTAAGGCTATTTTATTGTTCGAGCAAACACTCACGTATGATAGTAAACATTATGATGCTACCATGCAATTAGGCAATTACTATGCTCAGCTTGACAATAAAAAAGCATTGTTGTTTTTTGATAGAGCGCTTGAAATTAATGCGTTTAGTGATGAGGCATTGTATGCTAAAGGTCTATACTTACAACAACACCATCAGTACAAAGATGCCATGAAACTTTATGAGGCTGTTGCTAGAATCAATCCTTCACATATTTTTTGCCGTTACAATCTTGGGTTTATTCATGGCCTGTTTAATGATTACAGTAAGGCTATCTCGTTTTTAGATGATGCCATAACCTTGTCTCCTGAATATGCTGATGCTTATACTCTGAGAGGTTTTATGAAGGAACAATTAAAGAATAGTACTGGAGCTTATAATGATTATAAGCACGCTGTCTTGTTGGATGATAATCAAGACAAAGCCAAAGCAGGCTTGAAGCGCATCAATATTACGATTTCAATGCCTTAATTTAAAAGGTGTAATTGCCCAAACCTTCAAACTCTGAACCAATGTGTTTAAGCTTGCGAGTGATTTTTTGATTTAATAAATAGGCATAAACACTCATTGCTATACTTACAAAAAACAAACTCAAGGCAATGTATAAATCGCGATGTCTTCGCTTCATGATGTCTATAAAGACCATTGAACCTTTTTGCATGTGTATGATTTGATCATTCATAGCATGGCTTATATTGGGGATGTAATCATGGGTCAATAGTATGGTATCACCAACTTGTATATTGTTTAAAAAGGTATCATATTCAGCAACTGTTGTGCGTTTGATAGCAAAGCTATTGTATGAGCCATCCAATTTGAAAAACAAAATAGAGGGAGGTACAGTCAATCTACTGGTTTTGATGCCCATTTCGGAAATACAAGTTTTATGGTTGCGGTAATGGTCAAAACCCCAAGTGTATCTGTATGCAAATAGCATTGATATGATTAATACCATCGAAGCTAATCCATACACTATGTATACACGAAGTTTCATTAGAGGAAAAAGTTTTTTGTAATTTCTCATAAATAGAAAGTATACAACCCAAGGGTTGGAATTACAATTGCAAGTATATTGATTTAATTGGGTTTATACAAATTATTCAGAGCAACAGAATTATGACTCTTGCTCGTAATAAATCTTGTAAAATTTTCGACCATCTTTTTCAACTCCATGCTCAATTAAATCTTTATTGCCATGTATGTAAATGTGAAAATTTCTATCCAACTTTAGAATGCTTTTAAACACTCTAGACTGTTTTTTAACTGCAGCTAGAGAAATATCAAAAGCATTGACTATTTCTAAATCATGCGCTTCAGCATAATTTTTGTTGAATTTCTGGAATGATTGAACAATGTTATCGTCCATTAACACATCTTGTTCGAATTCAGCCTGAACAAAATTGTCATGTGTTTTAAAGTAATCAATGGATCGATTTAATAAATCAATTTGTTCTGTCTTATTAACTTCGAACTCTTCCGTGATTTGTTGGCTGATATAGGCTTGAGTCATTTGCAGAAAAGATTTTGTTTGCAAAAACTCATCCTTGATGGGTCTAACATTTAAAAACATTTCCTTGAAAAAAGTAGCCTCTTCGCCTTTGTTGGTTTTGTCGAATAAAACCATTTTAAAGCCATCGTTTTCATTCTGATTTAAAATCAAACAAGCTTTATCTGGTTTATCTAATTGAATACCCTTGTCGCAAAGGATTTCGGCATTGCCTTTCTCAATTTGAATCTTGAGGAAAGGATTCTTTGTTTCTGATTTAAAAATACCAATGGCGTCACATAGTTCATTATTCGCTCTGACCTTTGAAAAATAAACTACTAGTAAATCTCCCGCTTTGATCATTGGGTGTCTACTTGATTCATATAAGTGCTTAGCGATATGCACACTGTTGGTATGAAAGTTGCCATTCCCGGAAAATACATCGCTTACAAATTGATTCAAAGGGTTTAAACTGGCATCTTCATTACTTGAGGTAAATTGATAATATTCTGGAGTGGCAAACCCTTGTAAAAAATATTTTTTAAGCATAGTGTCCATTTCAGCGCTGGAAGTTGCTAATGGATGTTTGGAGATGCTTAAGTCTTCGCCATTGTATTTGTTGCCTACTTGATGAATAGAAACAATATCAATGCTGGTTTGGTCAAATAACAACATAGCTTAAGGGATATCAATAACGTTTACCAAGTATTGAAAACTTGCTTTATTGGCTAATGTGATGTTAACTTTAAATGAACTGTTATTATCTAATGATTTCAAATTTATAGTTGGTTCCCAAACCAAAGTGTTCATGCCATAACCATTCACAACAGCTTCTTGCTTGAGTTCAATTGGATTGCCATGTGCATCTTGCATCTCAACAACAGCACCTTTAAGGTCACTGTCTATGCTAAAACTCCATTTTTTAAAGATTAACATTTTAGGGCAGTCCTTAGCTGGTGGCCAAGCAATGAATTGATTCTTGTATTGATTGCTGTCAATTAAGCGACTTTGATCTAGTGCATAGATCACAGAGTAGGTTTTTGAGGTACCAATGCCCATGTATTGGGTCTTTGGCGACAACAACCAACGTCTATTGCCAACACTTGGGTGGTTTTGTCCCATAGCTGCTGTAATGGCAATAGCAGGGTTACCGTCCTTTGAAATGATGCCTTGTTTTAAGGCATCCAAACCTGCAGGAATATAACAACGCCATCCATCACTTGGTTCATGACTCATGCTTTTGTTGGCCTCACACATTAATGCGGCAGACATACAATAAGCATTGTTTTGAATGGTAAAAACTACTGGGCTATTTAAACCAGCAGTTCTTCTGAAATAGTTGACTCTGCGTTCTGCAGATTCCATAACAGATTTTGGCATGCTGCCTGCAATACAAGAATCTGCATAACCATTCCATTGATATGTAGGGATGCCGGCTTCAGTTTTGTTGCCAGTATTGACCCTTGATCCGAAATAATTAATTTTAAAATCTTTTTCAATCATAGGTTGCCACAAGGCTTGTAGGGTTTTATTTTGGGCAACATATATACTTGCTTTACACATTTGTAAAGTAGAAGGCCAAAGGTCTCTGAATAAATAAAACTCATTGCTGTCAATACTTTGACTCAGTAATTGCAAACGGTAATTGACAGATTGTTTTTGGAATTCAAAGGTCTTAGAATATTTTGATGCTGAATCACATAAGTGAATCATTGATAACAAATCATAAAATTTTACAGGGTTTGTAAATTTACTTTGTGTGTATTTAGCTCTAAAGGCTATCAAAGATCTTTGTTTAGGATTTAAGGCCATGTCGTTGTTAAAAACATATTCAGCCATTTGAATATCAGCTTCGCTCATGATAGCTGATTGAAAGCCAAGCTCTGGAACTTTGTTGGCATTAATGCTAGCCGCGTTTTGATGCATCCATAAAGCATAACAGGCTTCGCTCAAAGCCATATTTTTGAATTGTGATTTCAGTATGCTTTCACATTCCGACACTGATTTGCCAGCAAAGGCGTCAAAACGTTGTACGGTATTAAAGTCGTTTAAGTTGGCTTTTTCTAATTTTGTTTTGCAAAATACAGTCATCAAAGAATCAAATGCTTTTTGCTGGTGTTCAATGGCCAAGCTGTTCAATAAATAAATATAAATTGAATTTTCTCTGTGGTTTAAAAATGAATCTGCAGGAAAATCTTTAAGGCCCATTTTGATGGCATTTAAATAATCTATGCTCGGTGGGATTTTTTCTAAGTTGTAGCGCAATAAGCCATAAGTATAATCATTCAAAACTGGGTCATTAGGGAAAATCTCACGACCATTTTTTACAATCAAATAGGCAGAATCATAGGCCTTAATGCTGATATAATACAGACATAGTTTTCTGAATGGTTCCTTTTGATAACCGTAAACTTTAGAATTGCTGTCTAATACAGCTGCATAAATCATTTCTGCAGTATTTTTAAACATTGGCACACTCTCAGCTTTTTGACCTAATTGCCAATAACAATCAGCCATCAGCACTTGAGCTTGAGTATCATTGCTGAAGGCTAAACTTCTTCTAAACATCGGAAGGGCTTTGGCATATTTGTTCAAGTCATAAGATTCCATTGCCTCTTTGTTACTGATTTTAAGTAAAGTTTTAAAATAGGCATCTTCATCGTACAAGACTTGGAAATGGTTTACAAAGTCATTGCCGTATTTTACCATATCAGCACTTTTTAAAAGTATCATGGCCTTTTCACCATATTTTAAGGCATCTTTTAGCGCTCCAGGATATTTGCTGTACAAGTTTTTATCTTTACTAATGCCCAACATGATTTTGGATTTTAATAAGTATACCATCACGTTGTTTTTATTGTCTTTGTCTTTAAGACATTTATCTATGGCATTATTAGCAGATCCTAAATTGCCATCAATGTAAGCTTTCTCAGCTTTTGCTAATACTTTGTTTTGTGCCAATGCAGCATTTAAACTGAACAGTAAAACAAAAGCAGATAATAAATATTTCATAGGGAATTAACTTTTTTATGGTTTAGATTATTGTGTAGGGGCATCAAGCGTATGGGTAGACCACGCTTCCGCTTTTGCTTGAAATTTGTTTTTGGTATTGGCCCAAGTAGTTTTAAAGAGTTCTGATGCTCTGTAATGGTTTAAATGCGCTTCACTTTCCCATTGACTATAAGTGAAAAGTATGTTAGCATGCTGAGTGTCTTGCAATAAAATCATGCCGTGGCAACCTTCAAACTGTCTAATTTTATCTTTGGAGGCATTGAAAACGTCCATAAAGTCATTGATTAAGGCTGGCTCAAAAGTCATTTTTACAATTCTGTTTATCATTGGAGTTCGATTATGATTTTAGTATCGTCTTTTATTCGAAACAATTGTTTTGCACTGCCTTGATTGACTTGAAATAATAAGTGTCCAAGATGGTCAAATCTGAATAGAGCATCACCAGAAACCACATCGTTAACTTGTTTGTGGATTTTGGTAAACAATTGTCCGTTGTAGTGTTGTATCTTAATACTGAAAGGCCTTTGTTTAAGGAAGTCGTTCAGTTCATCGCGCTTGATGTTGAAATAACAATTGCCATTTCCATCAATGAAGGCACATTCCGCAATGCAAATTTGCTCATTGAATTGTGGCTTTTTATTGTAGCGAATTTCCAATTGGTCAAGTGGAAGATCATGCTCTATGGTTTTATTATTCATCCATTGAGCTAATACTTGTTCTAATTTTGATTGGTTAAATAAGACTGCTTGACGGTGGTTCAAATCGGGTAGTGTCATACTCAATAAGCCATTATTGGGGCAAAGGATTAAACTTGTAAGATAGGGATAAGCAACCCAAGTATTGGTTTGACCTACAGCCATCACGCAGATACTTTGTTCTGGCAACTCTTCCAATAGCGAACGGCTAATAAAAGCAGCCTCAATCGTATTATTCAATTTGACGGCATGGGTCACATCAATGAATTGACTATTCGGAATAGGTCTTAACAATGCGGCTTTCAATAAGCCAATCTGAAAAGATTGATCCTGAAAATCAGATATGAGAAAAATGCTCTGCAAATTGTGTTATATTCGTTGCAAAAATATTCACTATTTTCACGAATTAAAAAGGATTTAGCATTGTCAGAAAAAATTTATTTAATCGAAGACGTCCATCCCATTGAAATATATGGGCCTAACAATCAATTTTTGGACAAAATAAAATTGATGTTCCCTAAATTAAGACTAATTGCAAGAGGCAATGAGGTTAAAGTCGTTGGTGAAACAGCAGATATTGAAGCGTTTTTAATTCAGTTTGCCCAACTTCAAACCCTCATTGAAAAGGGGAGAGAATTGAATGATTCATTACTCCGTGAAGTTTTTGCTACTGAAGCTCAGATTCATCCCATGCCAGACCTTATGACTGAGGGCGATAAGCACATCATTCTATATGGTAATTCTGGCAAACCCATAAAAGCAAGAACTGCCAATCAAATCAAATTGGTTAAAGAAATAGCCAATAATGATATAGTATTCGCTTTGGGGCCTGCTGGAACAGGTAAAACATACACGGCAGTAGCAGTGGCTGTTAAAGCATTGAAAAACAAGGAAATTAAACGCATTATATTGACTAGGCCAGCAGTAGAAGCTGGTGAGAGTTTAGGGTTTCTGCCTGGCGATTTAAAAGAAAAAATTGATCCTTATTTACGTCCTCTTTATGATGCGTTGGATGATATGATACCACCAGACAAGCTTAAATTGTATTTAGATAATAGAACCATTGAGGTGGCGCCACTTGCCTTCATGCGTGGAAGAACTCTGGATAATTGTTTTGTGATTTTAGATGAAGCTCAAAACACCACAGATCTTCAAATTAAAATGTTTTTAACCAGAATGGGCCCATCTGCCAAAGTCATTATTACCGGCGATTTAAGTCAAGTAGATTTGCCTGCGAAACAGACTTCAGGCCTTATGAAAGCGACTAAGATTTTAAGCAAAATCAAGGGGATTGAGATCGTTGCATTGAATGTTGATGATGTCGTGAGACACCGTTTGGTGAAAGAGATCATAAAGGCCTACGAGGCTTGATTTTCAGTCGGTTACGACAATATTGAGGGGCTCGATTACGGCCTGGTCAGTCTGTTTATAAGTCAACTCTGATTCCTTAAAATCAGCGTGTATTTTTGTACATTAATCTATTGTTGTTATGAGCTCAGATTTGAAAATAGAAAAAGGCTTAATGGCCACCAATTATTTCATCAAAGACCAAACCGCTTTTTATAGAGGTAAAGTTAGAGATGTATATACCATCAAACAAGACCATTTAGTCATGGTAGCTTGTGATAGGATTTCTGCATTTGACCATGTTTTACCAAGAGCAATACCACATAAGGGAGAAGTCTTGACCCAAATTGCTGCTTATTTTTTAGATGCCACAAAAGACATCGTTCAAAATTGGAAAATAGCAGTGGCAGACCCCAATGTTACAATTGGTATTAAATGTGACGCTATTCCAATTGAAATTGTTGTGAGAGGTTACTTGTGCGGACATGCTTGGAGAGTATACAAAACTGGTGAGCGCATGATTTGTGGCGTTAGAATGCCGGATGGCTTAAATGAAAATGATGCCTTCCCTCAACCTATCATAACACCAGCTACAAAAAGTCAAGAAGGGCATGATGTTGATATTAGTCTTGATGGTATTTTGGAACAACAAATTTGCTCAAAAGAGATATTAGATGAAATGGTTTCAGTTGCCCTAAAGTTATATGCAAGAGGTACTGAAATGGCGGCTAAGAGAGGTTTGATATTAGTAGATACAAAATATGAATTTGGTTTGCATCAAGGTCAATTGATGTTAATAGATGAAGTGCACACGCCGGACTCTAGTAGATTTTTCTACTTAGACAAGTATGCTGAGTTACAAAAAGCAGGTAAACCTCAAAAGCAATTGTCAAAAGAATTTGTACGTGAATGGTTAATGGAAAATGGCTTCCAAGGTTTGGAAGGACAATTGATTCCAACCATGACAGATGAATTTGTTCAATCTGTTACAGATCGTTACACAGAGTTATACGAGGCCATGACTGGGCAACAATTCAATGGAAGGGACTACAATGATGTGTTAAATACCATCGAAAATAATATCAATCAAGCAGTCGCTAATTTATAATTTTTTATGAGAACTATTTTTTCTGCACTTTTTTTATCGCTAGCTGGTTTTTGTGCCACTGCACAAACTGTAAAAACTTATGCAGGTGTTCAATACACCGGTTCAGGTAGTTATACCGGTTACCGCAATAATCACAAAGATACCGTGTTGTTCTCTGCACCTATGGGCATTGATATTGATACCCTTGGCAGATTGTATGTGAGTAACGAACACAATATTTTTTGGGTTAAGGCTGATAGAGGTTTTTTAGCAGCAGGTTATACACTTGATCCTACATATCCAAGCGCAGCAGATAGTAAAGATGGAGGCGGTTCTATAGCTCGTTTTTCAAGACCAGCAGGTTTGGCTATTCATCCTGGGACCAATGAGTTATTTGTTGCGGATCTGGATAATAATCAGATTAGAAAAATGGAACCATACATCAACAATGGTACTCAACAAATCGTATCAACCTTTGCAGGTGTAAAATTGTTTAATGGGGCTCATTTAGATGCAGCCAAATCAAGTGCAAAATTCAACGGACCATCTGGTATAGCCGTAGCAGCGAATGGTGATGTATATGTGGCAGATAGAAACAATCATGTGATTAGAAAAATTTCAGGAGGTTCAGTAACAACCATCGCCGGTTCACCGGGCAATGCAGGATATGTTAATGCCACTGGATCAGCAGCTCGATTTGCTGCACCTTATAATGTGTTTTTAGATGGGAATGATTTACTGGTAGCAGACTATGGTAATAGTGCGATTAGAAGAATTAATTTGTCAACCAATGCTGTTAGCGATGTTGTAAATACTGGCTTATTTGGTCCTAAAGATCTTTGTAAAGTTGGTTCTGCCTTGTACATTGTTGAATCACTTTGTGTAAAAAAATATGATAATTCAAATCTGGTTGTTTTTGCCGGCAATGCCAATCAAAATGGTTATACCGATGCAGTTGGAACTGCTGCTCGATTTGAAGACTTAAGTGGGATTGTATATGACAAAAAGAACGATTTGTTTTATGTAGTAGATATGGGAAATAATGTGGTAAGAAGCATATTGCCTAGTTTGGCGCCTGTATGTAGTTTTGTGGCGTCAACCACTTCAGCAACTAAAGGTCAAACAGTTATTTTAACCAATACTTCTACCAATAAACCAAGCGCTTTTAAATGGACTATTTCACCAAGTAGTTATAGTTTATTAAACAATACCAAATTGACGGATAGCGTTGTTTATGTATCTTTCTCTCAAGCTGGTACATATTCCATTAAATTGTATGTAGCTAATCTATCTGGTTCAGATTCTTTACTCAAAAGCAATCATATAGCAGTAAGTTCGGTTACAGTAGCTCCAGTTGCTGATTTTATGGCATCAGATACAACGCCATTGTTATCAGATATCATCAGTTTGATCGATCTCTCTAAAAATACACCAACTCAATGGACTTGGCGCATTAGCCCTTCAACCTACAAATGGATGAATGCCACTGATTCGAACAGTAAAATACCAAATGTTCAATTCACTGCCACAGGCAAATATACCATTACGCTCATAGCGAGTAATGCCTCAGGGGCTAATACTTTGACTAAAAAAGATTACATCAATATTCAAAACACTTCTATCTATAACTCAGTTAATTCAGGCTTTATGATTTATCCAAATCCAACAGAAGATGTATTGAATGTAATGACAACTGAGCAAACCATCATAGAATTGTATAACAGTTATGGCTTGTTGGTTAAGTCTAATGACTTGATTGAAGGTGTTAACCCAATATCTGTAAGCGAATTGCCTGCAGGTACCTATATCTTAAAGTTAAAAACCAGCCAAGGTCAATACAGCCAAAAGGTGATTGTTAATCACTGATTAAGTGCAGTTGAATGAATGAACCAAGACAAAGCACTTGCTTTATTAAAGTCGGGAAAGAATGTATTCTTAACTGGAAGCGCAGGTGCTGGTAAAACCTATGTACTCAATCAGTACATCGACTATCTAAGAACTTGTCAAGTTGCTGTTGCCATTACAGCTTCTACAGGTATTGCTGCAACACATATGAATGGCTTAACCATTCATGCATGGTCTGGTATAGGCGTTAAAGAAGCCCTTGGACCCAAAGAGTTGGAGTTCATGAAGGGCAAGAAATACCTAAAAAACCAAATTGAATCTGCTCAAGTATTAATCATTGATGAAATCTCAATGTTGCATAAACAACAATTGAATTTGGTCAATATGGTTTTAAAATATTTTAAAGGGAATGATTTGCCTTTTGGCGGCATACAAATAGTGTTTGCCGGCGATTTTTTTCAGTTGCCTCCTGTCGGAAAACCTGGTGAAGACAACAAAGATAAATTTGTGTTCATGTCTGAAGCTTGGCTTGAGGCGTCACCAACCATCTGCTATATTCAGGAGCAACATAGGCAAAGTGATCAAGGGCTTAATCAATTTTTAAATGCCATGAGGTCAGGAAATATTCTCGCAGATCATTTAGATCAACTGCAAGGTCTCATAGGGAAATCGGCACCGCCATTAGACAATTTAACCAGGTTGTATACCCACAATATGGATGTAGATAGAATCAATTCTGAGTATTTACAAGCATTAGATTCAGCAGAAGTCCATTTTAAAGCATTGGTTAAAGGCCCAGATACACTCAGAGATTTACTTAAAAAACAAGTTTTAACAGAGGAAGACTTAGTTTTAAAGTTAGGGGCTAGAGTCATGTTCATTAAAAATAATTTTGAGAAAGGGTATATGAATGGTACCATTGGAACGATTGTAGATTTTGATGAGTCTGGTTTGCCAATGGTTGAAACTTTAGCCGGCGATTTGATTGCTGTTGAAACTGAAAAATGGAGTATAGATGATGATCAAGGCAAATCAATGGCCTCATTTACCCAATTGCCACTGAGATTGGCTTGGGCAATAACTGTTCACAAAAGCCAAGGCATGACCCTCGATGCTGCCATTATTGATTTAAGAAAATCCTTTGAGCATGGTCAAGGCTATGTGGCATTGAGTAGATTAAAGTCTTATGACCATTTGTATTTGTTAGGGTATAATGCAACAGCCTTGCAAATGGATCCTTTAGCTTTTAAAGCCGACAAACGCTTCATAGAATTGTCAGCGGCAACTGATCAACAATATGAGCTTTCTGAATTGGAAAAACGTTTCGATCTCTTTGTGAAGGCTTGTGATGGAATTCCCTATAAAATTGCAAAAGAGAGTTTAAAGCCAAGTACAAAGAAAAATAAAATGTTGGGGCAAACTACCCAAGATCAAACCTTAGAAATGCTACAAGCTGGGTATGATATTCAAAGCATTGCCGATCAAAGAGGCTTAAGTGCTACCACAATTATTAGTCATTTAGAGAAACTAAAACTCTCCGGCCAATCACTCAAGTTTAAACAAATTCAATCGCCTAAAAAACAACAACAGTTACTTAAGAAAGCGCTTAAACACTTGACCAAAACTTTGGACTGTTCAGAGGCTTCTGTACCATTGAAATCTATCTATGAAACCCTAGAGGGAAAACTCTCTTACTTTGAGATTCGACTAGGTTTATTGTTTGTTTTGTAAAGGGCTAACTGCGTAAATGGTGAAATCATTGTTTTGAAACTCAATGGGGTAGTTGAGTGGTATTTTTTCGCCAAATACATGGTTTAAGATCACTATGTGTTTTAAACCCTTATTGGCCAATGAATCGGTAAAGTTTTGTTGAAGTAATTGTTCATTGTAAGCTACCCAGCCTTTTCTATGAGCGAAATACATGGGGGTAGGAAACTCTCCACTATTAATGCAAATAAGGTCATGTCTATTTGATACTTTGTCTAATTCAGCTTCTAATGTCAAGACTGGTTTGTAGTAATCTTTGATCACAAAATCGTCCAGATGATTGCCTAATCCTTCAATGGCAATAGCCCATAAGATTATATATTGGAATTTTAATTTGTTGAGTTGACTGATGCCATAACCACTCACAATTGCAAGAATTGGAGCGAAAGGAATAATGTAATAAGAATGGTGATAAAACGTAAAACCGCCTTTTAACATAATGGGCAAAAAGGCTAAAAAACCAATGCCAGATATGAATGCAATTTGTTTTTGTTTTTGTCTATAGGTACTAATCCAACCCCAAATACAGAAAGCAAAGGCTATGAATTTAATAGCGGTTTCATAAAAGCGGTTAATGGTTTTGTCCCAATTTTGAAGCAATTCTAATCCGCCTACGAACATGCTTTTCCCCATAAAAAAATGAACAAATTCATAGGTCTGATTCAGATAGGGTACCCAAACAAAATACCAAAAATAATTGATGCATAGAGCCAAAAAGCCTATCAAAGCAAAAGCCATTTTGTTGCGCTGGAGAAGTGGGCGATCAATCATGTAAGGGATAAACACAAACAATAGAAATACAACAGGGAGTTTGCTCAAAATGCCTAAACAAATCCAAAATCCAAACCACAACAAAGGTTTTAAGCGAGGGCTTTCAAAATAGTTTAAGCCTTGCTGTATACCGAAAAACATAAACGACATGGCCATGGTGTCTGGCATTATTTTTCTGGAGTAGGTAAACCATATAGAAAAGAGCAGAACTATGCTGCTATTAAAAGCAATTTGTGGGTTAAACTGTTTCTTTAATATGTTGTGAAAGCTCCAAATACCAAGGCTAGAAATCAATAAAACGATGAGCCTGCCAAACCAATCATGATAACCAAATGCTAAAGATAGCAAGTAGATCAAATAGTTTAACACAGGGAACTCCATGCCGGTAATGCCAGTTTTTTCGCCGGCAATGTCAATTCGAGGATACATGAGATTGGCATCGACTTCTAAAAAATTCCGACTCACCATTGTGACGGTTGTTTGACGCCAATTGTGGGTTAACTCTATTGGCGGATAATAGATGGCATAAAGTCTTAATAAAAAGGCAATGAGAATATAAAATCTAATGTCTTTAAAGAGGGGATGTTTGAGCATGTTGTTAACGGCCAATCGAACAAACTTAAGATAAATTATTTTAATTTGAGTTTTACAAAGCGTAATTTGCTTGAGTTTTTACAAGAAAGCTATGCGCTTAAATAAATACATCAGTGAATCAGGTTTGTGTTCAAGACGAGAAGCCGATAAGCTCATTGCCAATGGTAAAGTATATATCAATGGTCAATTGGCTAAAATTGGGATGGAAGTTGGCATTGGAGATGTGGTGAGGGTTAATGGTAGAACACTAGAAGCTAGAACGGCTGATGATTTGGTCCTAATCGCATTGAATAAACCTGTGGGAGTAACCTCTACTACTGAGGCAGGGGTTAAAGACAACATTGTTGACTATGTCAATCACAGTCAAAGAATTTTTCCGATAGGCCGTTTAGATAAAGATTCTCAGGGCTTGATTTTATTAACCAACGAAGGCGATTTGGTCAATAAGATATTAAGAGCTGGTAACAAGCATGAAAAAGAATACATAGTCACGGTTAATAAACCCATTACTGAAGACATCCTTCTTAAAATGTCAATGGGCGTTCCCATGTTGGGCGTTATGACCAAGAAATGTAAGATCGTTCAAGAGTCGCCCACTAAATTTAGAATAACTTTAATACAAGGTTTGAACCGCCAAATCCGCAGAATGTGCGAACATTTTGGTTTTGATGTTATCAAATTAGAACGGATTAGGATCATGCACATCGAACTTAAGGGTATACCGCTAGGTGAATGGAGAGAATTGAGTTCCTCAGAACTTAGCATTCTGTTTGACGCTGTTCAAAAGTCTCAATCAGAGGTAAAACCACAATCGAATAAACCTACAAAGCCAGCAGCTAAATCAAGTTCCAAAATCCATACTGGCAAGCCATCTGAAGCAAAAGCTAAGCCATCAAAGCCTTTTAAGCGCTCAACAGGTAGTAAGCCTGCCAATGCTAAAAAGCAAAATACCCAAGGTCGTCACAAACCCAAAAGGGGCCGAAGATAGCTGCTATGAGCTCTTTTGAGAGCTGATTAAAATTCAGTATTTTTGCCGTAAATGGAATTAGACAAGCATTATCTCCACGCTGAAGTAGAACAAAAATGGTATGCCTATTGGCAATCAAAAGGCTATTTTGATTCTCAGCCTGACCATAGAGAACCTTATACTATTGTTATCCCTCCGCCCAATGTGACAGGTGTATTGCACATGGGGCATATGCTCAATAACACCATTCAAGATGTCTTGATCAGAAAAGCCAGAATGGAAGGTAAAAACGCTTGTTGGGTACCTGGTACTGATCATGCTAGTATTGCAACTGAAGCTAAGGTTGTTAAAATGCTTGCCGAGCAAGGCATACAAAAAAAAGATCTAAGCCGTGAGGATTTTTTGAAACATGCTTGGGATTGGACACATAAATACGGCGGTATAATATTAGAACAACTCAAGAAATTAGGGGCAAGCTGTGATTGGAAAAGAACGCGCTTTACCATGGAGGAGGATTTGAGTACAGCAGTTACACAAGTATTTGTATCTATGTACCGAGATGGTTTGATTTACCGTGGTACTAAAATGGTGAATTGGGATCCTAAAGGCCTAACTACACTTAGTGACGAAGAAGTTATTTACAAGGAGAATAATGCGCAGTTGTATTATATCACCTACCCATTTACAGAGCAAACTAAACAAGCTGTAATGGGGCTGTCAGATGGCTTGTGCATTGCTACAACTCGACCAGAAACTTTAATGGGAGATGTGGCTATATGCGTGCATCCTGAAGATGAAAGATACAAGGCTTTGATTGGTCAAACAGTTATTGTGCCAATCGTTAATAGGGTAGTGCCAATTATAGCAGATGATTACATTGATCAGAGTTTTGGAACAGGTTGCTTAAAAGTAACGCCTGCGCACGATGAAAATGATTACCGTATTGGTGAAAAACACCGTTTAGAAGCCATCGATGTGTTGACCGATGAAGGTAAAATCCACGAAAGAGCAGGGGCCTATGTTGGTTTAGACAGATTTGCCTGTAGAAAACAAATTGTGAAAGACCTTGAAGAACAAGGCTTGTTGCAAAAAACAGAATCCATAAAAAATACAATTGGGCACAGTGAGAGAACGGATGCAGTCATTGAGAAAAAAATCTCTACTCAATGGTTTGTGAATATGCAGTTGTTCATGGAAAAGCATCCTGAAGTATTGGACCATGTAATGGACGATCAAATTGCTTTTCACCCAAGTAAGTTTAAAAACACCTATAAACATTGGTTAACCAACATAAAAGATTGGAACATTAGTCGTCAATTGTGGTGGGGACATAGAATACCAGCATGGTACGATGATTTTGGACATATGGTTGTGGCCTCAACTGAAGCTGAAGCCTTGATGCAATTTCAATCCTTGAATCCACATATCCAAGCAAAAGACATCAGACAAGATGAAGATGTTTTAGATACTTGGTTCAGTAGTTGGTTGTGGCCAATTTCTGTGTTTGATGGGTTCAAAGATTCAGCAGATTTTAAGTACTATTATCCGACCAATGATTTGGTGACGGGCCCTGATATTATATTCTTCTGGGTGGCCAGAATGGTTATGGCCGGTTATGCATTTACAGGTCAAAAACCTTTTTCAAATGTGTATTTTACTGGTTTGGTTCGCGATAAACAACGTCGTAAAATGAGTAAATCATTGGGCAATAGCCCTGAGCCATTAGAATTGATTGCACAGTTTGGCGCTGATGGTACACGTATGGGTTTATTGTTATCTGCTCCAGCTGGCAATGACATTCTTTACGATGAAAGCCAATTGGAACAAGGGCGAAATTTTTGCAACAAAATTTGGAATGCCTACAGACTACTAGCCAGTCTGCCGGTTAAAGTAGATGCTGAAATAGACGCTAAAGTCTTGTCTGCAGATGCATTGGCTAATCAGTGGTTTGAAATGAAGTTTCAGACAGCCGTTAATGCCATTCACAATGAGTTCAAAGCCTTCAGATTAAGTGACGCGCTCATGTCCATTTACAAATTGATTTGGGATGATTTTTGTTCAAACTATTTGGAAATGATTAAGCCAACTTATGGCGATGCAATTGCTGCTTCAACAATCAATCAAGCCAAGCTTAATTTTGAATCTTTGCTCAAATTACTGCACCCATTTATGCCTTTCATTACGGAAGAGTTATACCATGCATTACACGAAGGTCATCCAGCTCAAGCCATTATTGTTTCAAGCTATCCAAAAGAAAACACTGAACTACTCGCATTAAATGATTTGCCATTGGGTATCGTTACTGAAATTAGAAATATACGCAACAGTAAAGGCTTATCGCCTAAACAACCATTAGATATTATTATCAATACCCCTAATGTTGCTAATTATGAGTTGTGGGAAGGCATCGTTAGGAAATTAGCCAACCTCAATCAAATTCAATACAATCAGGCTAAACCTACGCATTGCATTACAGTGTTGAATGGAACCGATGAGTGTTTTGTGCCATTTGAATCTCAGATTGATCAAGCTGCCGAACAAAAAAAGATAGCAGAAGAAATTGCTTATTTACAGGGCTTTTTAAAATCAGTAGAGGCCAAATTGAGCAATGAGAAATTTGTAGCCAATGCCAAGCCTGATGTGATTGAAAAAGAACGTCAGAAAAAGGCTGATGCAGAAGAAAAAATCAAACGCTTGCAAGGTCAATGAATCTGTTCTTGAGGCTACAATTGTCAGTGTCTAAATGGCTTCAATTAAGGAAGCTTAGACGCGATGCCCTCAAGACCAAGCAATGGCTAATGGATGAATTAAAAGTCATTCAAACACTTAGTAATAGCAACCATAAAAAGCATGGTACATTGATTGTAAAATGCGATGATATTGGTGATTTTTTATTCTGGCAGCAATGCATTCCCTACATTAAAGCCAATGCGCCTAAACCAATCACTTTTGTTGGCAATGCTCAAGTAAAGCCATTAGTGGAGGCATGGTTTGATTTTGCAGATCATTACATTTGGATCAATAAAGCGCAATGGGGCAATGCAAAATACCGATTAGAACAGTATCAAACTTTGAGTAAGCATGCTTATGAACTCGTTTTTACGCCCTTGTTTACCAGACAGTATAAGCTAGATGATTTGCTAGTTGCCGCTGCACAATCTGACCGTAAAATAGCCTGGTCGAGTACGCATCACAGTTACATTCCAAATTTACCTGAGGCAGAAGCCATCATGCATTCAACGATACATTCTGATCAAGCCATCGGATTAGAATATTTTAGAAATTTGGAGTTCGTTGAAAAGCTGTTTCATGTGCCTGTTGAGTATACGGTTCAATCGCCATTTGCCCAATTTAAAAAACACAATCATTTGATCATTTTTCCGGTTGCAAGTTCAAAGGCTCGCAATTGGCCAGTTCATAAATACGCCCAAGTAATTCACCGTATGCAAGGGCGTTTTGCCAAAATCATTGTTTTAGGGGGGCCTAATTCAATTGCCTTTTCTGAGGCTTTAAAACCACTTTGTAAAACGTTACAATACATCGATTTATGTGCTCAAACCTCTTTGTTAGACTTAATGACTTTTATAGGAGAAGCCAGTGTTTTGCTGACACCAGATTCTGCAGCATTGCACTATGGGGTATTAACGGCCACCAATACTGTAGTAATTAGTAATGCCACCAATTGGCAAAGGTTTACCAACTATCAGCCTTATGTTAAACACCAAGTTAGGGTTGTGTATCCTGAATGGATGAAATTAGATGCCAATCAATTAAAATTACAGTACAGTCATACTGAAATTAAGTCCATTGGTGTAGATCAGATTTGCGAAGCCATTTTGAGTGTTAAAGCCCAAGCTTAATCCATACGACTGAAAGGCAGCGCATTTAATGGCGTAAAGTCTTGATTTAAATATTTATAATGGGCCACCATAGCAATCATAGCTGCATTGTCTGTGCAATATTCAAAGGCCGGAATAAGTGTTCTCCATTGGTGCTTTTCGCCCAGTGCAATAACTGAACGCCTCAATAAAGCATTGGCAGATACACCGCCCGCTATGGCTATGGTTTGAACATTGTGCGCTAAGGCGGCTTTTTCTAATTGTTGAATCAAGGGTTTAACGATTGCTTTGCGCATACTGGCACAAATGTCATTTAAGTGTTTTTCTATAAATGCACTAGGATCTGTTTGCTTCTGCAAAAAATACAATAAAGCTGTTTTTAGTCCACTGTAGCTGAATTGGTAATCTTCTAATTTCGCGACAGGAAATTCAAAGGCTTTGTCGTTGCCAAGTTCAGCATATTGGTCAATTAAAGGCCCTCCTGGGTAGGGCAAATTTAGGAGTTTAGCCGTTTTGTCAAAAGCTTCGCCAGCCGCATCATCTAGGGTAGACCCCAAAACGCTCATGTCTAATTCAGATTTCACCAAAATCAATTGGGTGTGTCCGCCTGATACCAATAAACAAATCATTGGAAAGCGCTGCTGTTGCTCAATATAATGAGCAGCCACATGGGCTTCTAAATGATTTACCCCAATGCTCGGCAAGTTTGAAGCCAAACACAGGCCCTTGGCAAATTGACTACCTACTAATAATGAGCCCATTAAGCCCGGCCCTTGTGTATAGGCAACTGCATGCAATTGAACAGTTGACATTTCTGCTTTTTCAAGTGCCTTGCTTACGACTTTAACTATATTTTGTTGGTGTGCTCTACTGGCCAATTCAGGGATAACACCGCCGTATTGTTGGTGGATTAATTGACTCGAAACAATATTGGCAAGTATTTTGCCGTTTTGAATGACGGCAGCTGCGGTATCATCGCAAGAAGATTCAATGGCCAAGATGTTGATAGTGTCTTGTTTTTCTGTCATTGTGTGTATAGTCTTCTTGTGTGGTTACTTATATTTGCCCTTAAGGCCAAAAGTGTTAGCAAAGATATCTAAAATAGCTCGATTAATCCTACTCATCATGTTTTTCGTGGTGGGTCTGCTTTACATTGCTTTTAGAAGTAAACCTGTTCAATCATGGTTGGCTCAAAGTATTACTGAATATCTATCAACAGAATTAAAAACCAAGGTAAAAGTTTCTGGAGTTGACATAGCTTTTTTTAAGACAGCTATTATTGAAGATTTGTATGTTGAAGACCAGGCCGGAGATACCATGTTTTATTTCAGGGAATTGAATTTGGATTATAATACATATAAGGCCAATAAACGATTAATAGATTTTAATGCAATAGCCATCAATGGTGGTAAGGTGTATTTTGGTGAGCACAAAGGAGATTCAACAGATAATTACGAGTTTTTATTAGATTATTTTGATGCAGGACCTAGAGATCCCAATAAACCCAAAATTATATGGACAATCCATAGTCAAGAGGTCGCGCTTGAAGATGTAAAGTATGACTATTTTCAAGACAATGATGAGGCACCTGATTTCATGGCCTTTAACTACAATCAAATTAGTTTTTCTGATATCCATGCAAGTCTATCTGATTTTTATTTGATAGATGATTCTATGCATTTTATAACCAATGCATTATCAGCAAAAGAGAAATGTGGATTTGAACTCAAACAATTACAAGCTACAACCAATATTCACGCAAAAGGCATTGAATTTGAAAAATTTCATTTATACAGCCAACAAAGTGAAATTGAAGGGGATTTTAAGCTATTAACCAATACTTGGAAAGATTACAATCAATTCAATGACAATGTAACCATCAAAGCCAATATAACAGCCTCAACCATCAGAACATCTGATTTGGCTTTCTTTTCAGATGAACTCAAACCTTATGATTTTAGTTTGCAATTAAAAGGTCAATGTGAAGGCCCGTTATCACAACTTAGAGGGCACTCAACTGAAATTAAAGCCCTTGAGACGACTGTATTTAATGGGGATTGGTCAATGACTGGTTTGCCTAATTTCGACAATACCATTTTAGATATTAATGTCAAACAATTTAAATCTAATTATCATGATTTAGAGGTGTTGTCGCAGAATAATATGCCTAGTAATTTTGCGGCTTTGGGGACTGTTCAATACCAAGGCAGCTTTATTGGCTTTTACAATGATTTTGTTTCTTACGGGAATATTGCTACGCAAATTGGTAATTTTAAAACAGACATCAATATTAAATACAGTGAGGGTTTAGATAAAGCTAAATACTCAGGAACGTTGAGTACTGATTTCTTTAAAATTAATTCGTTTATTAAGGAAGCCCAAATCGATGATATAGGATTTGATGTTCGCATTGATGGGGTGGGAATGAGCAGAGATCATTACCGCATTAATTTAGATGGTAAAATGCCCCATTTAACTTTTAATGGTCATACTTTTAAAAATATCACAGCGAAGGGAGAAATGAGTAAAGCCAGATTTGCTGGTCAAGCCCAATTCAGAGATGAAAACTTAGATTTAGATTTTGATGGAGAATTTAGAAGTGATTTAAAAGTGCCATCTGCTCATTTTACCGCAGATATTCACAAAGCCAATTTAAAGAGTTTTGGATTAGATCATACAGATCAATGGCTTAAAGGCGTATTTAATTTAGATTTTGTGGGTAAAAGTATAGATGATGCTCAAGGGAGTATTGTCGGAGAAAGTATTGCGATAGAGAGAAATGGCAATAAAGTGAACATCCCTTATGTGAATTTGTCTGCCTATGAATACAATGACATCAAAGAGCTTAAACTTAGAAGTGATATTGTTGATGCAGGTATCAAAGGTCAATTTAAACTTAAATTGTTGGATGTTTCTATTTTGCATTTGATGCATCAGCTGATCCCTGCTTATTTTAATATGCCTAAAGTGCAATTGCCTAAAGAGGATTTTGTGTTTGAGGTAGATTTGAAGCGCCCATATGATGTCACCTCTTTGTATTTACCAAAACTTCAATTAGAGCCATGTGTTGGGAAGGGTAGTTATAATTCCAGTACTCAAGCTTTAGATTTTGCAATCAATAATAAGCTGATTGTATTCGATCAATATGAATTCAAACAACTCAGATTAAAGGCTAATAAAGTTAAGGGGCAACAATTGAAAATGGCAGTTGATTTAGGCCATTTTACTGACAGGGATTTTATTCATACCAATGCCATTCACATTGAGTCAAAAGTATACGACAACTCAGTTGACTATGCATTTAGTGGAATTGATACTGGATTTAAGATTGGTATTCAATCTTTAGGCGATTTGCAATTTCACAATGATAGTATAGAAATTCATCTTAAGAAAGTTCATTTAAGTGTAGCAAATGATATTTGGAGACTTGATTCAAATGCCTCGGCATTGGTTGTAGGAGAGAATTTTTCTTTGAGCGACTTTGTGTTTAGATTGAAAAAAGAATCTATTTCCGTTGATGGCGCTTTAGGGCCCAATACACCTCAAAAGCTGTCAATTGCTTTTAATGAGTTTAGTTTAAATACTGTTAATTATTTCGCCAAACACACTGATTTGCCGCAGTTGAATGGCCATGCAGATGGAAATGTCTTTATGACAGTTCAAGAAGGATATAATGCATTTCATTCAGATATAGATGTTTTTGATTTTTCAATCAATGGCGATACAATCGGAGATTTGAGTGTATTCACTAAGAACCAAAGTAATTCGCATCTTCAACATTTAAAAGTATATGTAGATAGAGGTTTGTTGGATTCTTTGCGCATTGAAGGCGAGTTAGATTATAAGAGCGTTACTCAGAATTATCAATTGCATGCCTTTTTGCCTCCAACAGATGTTAAACTATTTCAACCTTATTTAGATGGCATTTTCGCAAAACTTTCTGGCAAACTATATACAACTGATAGTTTGAGCATTACAGGAACTTTTTCCGATCCAATTATTAAAGGCGGATTAGAATTAAAACAAGTAAATTGTATTGTAGATTTTTTGAATTCACCACTTCAGTTTTCAGCTCATATTGACATAGATCGCAATTCATTTAATATCTCTCCATTCGCAATCACAGATCAAAAGAAAGGCACGGGAATGGTCAAAGCAGTTTTTACTCATCAATCCTTCAATGATTTTAAAATGGATTTAGAACTCATGAATTTAAAACAATTTCAAGTTTTGAATACTTCTAAGGGAGATAATGAGTTGTTTTACGGCCAAGGCTTTGCCAATGGTAATGCTCAAATTAATGGACCCTTTGATGCTTTGGATTTAGCCGTTCAAGCTAAAACTACTGCAGGCACAAAGTTATATATTCCAATTAGTGAAGGAGAAGCTAGTAGTTTTCCTAATTATGTTCATTTTAAAACCAACCGTAAAAAAATCATTAAAGAGAGTAGTTCAGATTTCCCTTTGCACAGTTTGGTTTTAGACATAGAAGCTACAAATGATGCTGATGTTGAAATCATATTCGATGAAATTTTAGGGGATAAAATTACAGGTACAGGTCATGGTGATTTAAAACTTGAGATGAATCAAAGTGGTGACTTTTTCATGTTTGGAAATTATACAGTAGACAAAGGCCGTTATTTGTTCACCGCTTTTGATTTGTATAATAAGCCGTTTAATATTCGTCCTGGAGGAAGCATTACTTGGTATGGAGATCCCTTAGATGCCAAATTAAATATAGTAGCCTATAATTCTGAGACTACAAGTCCATCGCCATTATTAACTGCAGTTGCTTTGAATTCTAATTTCAATACCAACACATCTGTACAAGCAGTAACTGTTGAAAGTGAATTGTATTTAAAAGGTAACTTGTTTTTACCAGAAGTGAGTTTTGGTTTGAATTTTCCTAAATTACAAAGTGAAGCGGGCAACTATACGAGTTCATTGTCGCCAGTTATTAACAGAATAAAATCCGACAGAGAAGAGGTGAATCGACAAGTATTTAGTTTGTTGTTGATGAAGAAATTCTTGCCTCCAATGTTTGCTCAATCAGAGGCTGGATTAACCAATGCTGGTTCTACAGCGCTATCCTCTGCTGGTACAGATTTACTATCCAATCAATTGAGTAATTGGTTAAATAAAATTGATCCCAATTGGAAAGTCAATGTGATCTATAAAAATGGCAGTATTACATTGCCTGCAGAATACGGTTTATTGTTAAGTAGCAAGTTTTTGAATGATAAATTGACCTTTGATGGCAGTTTTAGCAATTACAGCTCTATCCCCAATATCAATCTAGAGTACAAACTCACAAAAAAGGGCAATGTGAAAATCAAAGCCTATACCCGTTCTAGTTTCAACCAGGTGAATACCACCTCCTTGAGTACGCCTATTACTACAAATGGTGTAGGGGTTGTATATACTAAGGAATTTAATGTCTTGCGTCCCTTCAAATTCCTCAAACGCAAAGGTGCTAAACGGAAGGTAAATTGAGTAGTTGGTTAATGGTTAATAGTTAATGGTTAATAGTTAATGGTTAATAGTTAATCATTAATGGTTAATAGTTAATGGTTAATAGTTAATCGTTAATGGTACCCTCTAATAACTAATAACCATTCCCCATATGGTTCCTAACCTAATAACAAATAACAAATAACAAATAACTAATAACCTTACTTACCGTTCTGTTGTTGCTTAAACGCTTTTTGTTTCTTGTTAAAGCCATTAAAGATCAAGTAAAAGCCATAAAATACGATGGCAGTCACTACAATTTCTGAAATGATTAAAGTCGTTTTAAACTGACTAATACTTGCCGCTTGCTGAAGAGAATCTTGCATATTAGTTGGTTTCAGAATAACTATCGTTTTGAGGGTCTCTAGGTGGAGCAGTTAAGACTTTTACAAAATAGTATATAGTCATGGTAGCTACAATACTACAAGCAGCTATCATCATGATTAAAGCAGATGTATTCATGTGTGTTGATTATTGAGGGTTGGTTTGGCGACGTTTTTTGCTGGCTAAATGAACGGTGTAAGCGATCAATAAGAATACGATGATTAAGAATGGTCTTGAGATGTTCTTAAACCACATAATGTTCTCTTTCTCTCTGATAAAAGTGTTGAGTGAAAACGATTCAGCGGTGTAGGTCTCGTATAATTTTTGTTTTTCTCTTACTGCAAATATGCTTGACTTGGTTTTTTTGTCGAGCGTTTGGTTATTCATAATGTCTTCTCCATGATAAATAACTGAGTCTGACAATTGGGCCAATTCGTTGTTTCGAATTTTATAAATATCATCTTTAAGCATTTGTGGATTGCTGGCTTCAGCAATTTCAGTTTTGGTAGAAGTGTGCTGAATAGTATTCCAAATGTCTGGGATACTGGCAAAAAATACAAAACCAAGAATTAATGGCGTAATGTATTTAATGATGAATTTATAAATCGTTGGTACAACAATGTCAGCACCTGTGGTGATCTCTCTCCAGCCTTTGTCTATACCGAATACCCATGCAAATAATAGAATTTCAATGAAGGCAAAGACCACCAATGAAACAGTGCCCGCCCAATAATCAAATTCATCAAAAACCCCTTGGTTAAAGAAGAGTACTGTAGGTAAGCCTAATATCAAAACCACTAGACCAAAAGTCCAAGCGCCTTTTTGACGGCTCCATCCAAATTCATCTTCAAAGAAGCCCATCCATGGTGTACCCATGGCTAAAGAGGAGGTGATACCTGCAAAAAATAATAGTCCGAACCACATCACACCTGATACCATTGCAAGGGTAGGGCCCCATTGTTGGAATAAGTATGGTAAGGTTTTGAAGCCTAAGCCTAAGCCACCTGTTTTAGTCATTTCAACCACTTGGTCTATGCCTAAATAACCGATAGCGATAGGAATTAAAATTGAACTGCCTAAAACCACTTCTACGAATTCATTCATCCAACCAGCAGATTGTGAGTTGAGGGCGATGTCGTCATTAGCTTTAATGTATGAGGCGTAACAATGTATTGAGCCCATACCCAATGACAAAGTAAAGAAGATTTGTCCTGCCGCCGCCAGCCATACTTTAGCGTTCCAAATACTGGAGAATTCCGGCGTCCATAAGTAATTTAAACCCAGAGTGCCTGGATGAATGGCATGGTGTTGACCTGCTTTAAGCGTAACCCCTTGAATAGCCAAGAAAATACCAAATACGATTAATAAAGGCATGCCGATTTTAGCGGTTTTTTCAACCCCACCACTGAGGCCTTTACTTAAAATCCAAGTGTTTAAAAATAAACATACAATCCAGAAAATAATGGCTTCGAACGGGAAGCTGGCATTGTTTTTAGCTACATCTACATAGTTGCCAAAGAAACCTCCAACTGCATCTTGGCTCATGCCTTGGAAAGTGCCAATCACAGAATGGTATACATAAGAGAGGGTCCAGCTTTCTAGGTAGCAATAATAAGCAGCTACGGCAATATTGGTAAAAATACCAAACACCCCAACGTATTTCCAGAGGCGTTTTTTGCCCATGCTGTCAAGTATGAATGGCGTTGAATGGTTGCTTGATTTACCACCGAATCTACCCATGGCCCATTCCACATATAACAAGGGTAAGCCCATCAGTAAAAAACAAACTAAATAGGGGATGATGAATGCTCCACCACCATTTTGAATTGCCTGAACAGGAAACCTTAAGAAGTTACCTAATCCAACGGCATTGCCTGCCATTGCAAGAATAAGCCCTACTCTGGAGCCCCATGATTCTTTGTTCGCCATAAGGTTGCAATTTGCTAAACTTTTAGCAAAAAACCAATCTTAAGGGTATAAAAACCCCGCTTTGTTAAGAATTGAATTTTGGCGCAACCACTAGCTCTTTGCCGCCGTGGCTGTAATCGTAGAATCCTCGACCAGATTTTACCCCTAAATCACCAGAGGTAACCATGTTGATCAACAATGGACTTGCGGCATATTTTGGATTGCCCAAACCATCGTGAAGCACATTCATAATGGCTAAACACACATCTAAGCCAATGAAATCAGCCAATTGTAATGGTCCCATTGGGTGAGCCATACCTAATTTCATCACCGTATCGATTTCATGTACACCCGCAACACCTTCGTTTAAGGTGATGATGGCCTCATTGATCATAGGCATTAATATTCTGTTGGCCACAAAACCAGGATAGTCATTCACCAAGGTTGCCACTTTGCCAATGGCTTTACTCAATTCCATTATGGTATTGGTAGTAGCAGTAGACGTTTTGAATCCATTGATCACCTCAACCAATTTCATTACTGGAACTGGATTCATAAAATGCATACCAATAACTTGCTCAGGGCGATTAGTAACGGCTGCAATTTTGGTGATGCTGATAGAAGAGGTGTTTGAAGATAAAATACAATGAGCAGGGGCATGGGCATCAATGTCTTTAAACAATTGAAGTTTGATGCCAACATTTTCAGTGGCCGCTTCAATCACTAAATCTGCTTTTGAAACCCCTTGTGCAAGGTCAGTTGTTGGGTTGATATTAGCAAGCGTGCTTGCTTTTTGCTCTTCAGTTATGATTTGTTTGCTGACTTGTCTGTCTAGGTTTGAGCCAATTTTTTGAATGGCTTTTTGCAAGGCTTGTTCATTGATGTCAATTAATTGAACTGAATAGCCAGATAAGGCAAATACGTGTGCAATACCATTGCCCATTGTGCCACAACCAATAACCGAAATATGTTTCATAATGATCTTGAAATTTCTTGCAAATTTAAACTTTTAAACCGCATTTACAATCTTGACTTTGCAAGCCCTGATTTGTATACTTCAAGGCAACGATTTCTTGCAAATGTGTGCTCGACTATCGGTTTGGGGTATTGTTTAAGATAGTCTTTACCTAACCAGTTTTGTATGTAAATTTGTTTGGGATCAAAGCGCTCAGTTTGTAAACTCGGATTGAATATTCTGAAATAGGGAGCCGCATCAACGCCACTCCCAGCAGCCCATTGCCAACCACCATTGTTAGAGGCCAGTTCAAAGTCGTTTAATTGTTCAGCGAAATAGGCTTCACCCCAACGCCAATCGATTAACAAATGTTTGCACAAAAAGCTGGATACAATCATTCTAACCCTGTTGTGCATAAAACCAGTAGTGTTCAGTTCCCTCATGCCGGCATCAACAATAGGGTAACCTGTTTGACCTTTGCACCAGGCATGAAATGCCTGCTCATCATTGAGCCATTCAATGAGGTCGTATTCTGGCTTGAAGGCCGATGACATGGCATGTGGAAAGTGCGCCATGATTTGTATGTAAAAGTCTCTCCAGATCAATTCATTTAACCAAGTTTCACTTAAGCTAATTGCCTTAAGGGCTTTTTCTCTGATAGAAATGGTGCCAAATCTAAAATGAACAGACAATTTACTGGTGCCCTCAATGCTAGGAAAGTTTCTGTTTTGATCATATTGTTTAATTAAACCCATTTGCACCGTTTTTCCGGGGAATACGCGAGCATGTTTCGTGAAACCCATCGATTCTATACTTGGTATTTCAAATGAATAGGCTTTAGTCAATTGGGTTAAGTGTTTTTCACTAGGAAAGGTTTCAATGGGTTGCGATTGCAGTCTTTGTTTCCATTTTTTAGCATAAGGCGTGTAGACGGTGTAGGGCTTGCCATCATCCTTAAGTACTTCATCGTATCTGAAAATACAATGGTCTTTAAATGTCTTAAAAACAATATTGTTTTTGCTTAATAAAGACTGAACGTTTTGGTCTCTGTTAAGCGCATATGGCTCGTAATCTTCATTGCAATATACAGCAGTAATATTGTGTTGATTCAAAAGCTCAGTCCAACAATCCAAGGCAGAACCGTGAAGCACTAATAAATCAGAACCAATAGCTTTAAGTTCAGTTTTAAGAGCCGATACAGCGTCATAAATAAAGCTTACTCTGGCATCATTTTTATTGTTTAATTGGTTTAAAATGTCACTGTCAAAAATGAAAATAGGGAGTACATTTTGTTCAGCGCTCAAAGCTTTGAACAAACCAGCATTATCATGAAGTCTAAGGTCTCTTCGAAACCAAAAAATACATAGTTCCATTAGGGGTATAGTTGGGTTAAACAATCTGAAATATTAGAAAATTTGAACGCATAACCATTTTGTTCAATGGCTTTTGAACATACTGTTTGGTCAGCTAAAATTAATTGAGCACGTCTATTGCCAAATACCATTCTCAAAACAAAAGCAGGGATATTTGGTAATAGTATTTTTCTGTGAAGTCTTTCTGCTAGGGATTTTTGAAGCGTTTCAAGACTGCAAGGTATAGGGGCACAAACATTGTAAGTACCTGATTGTTTTTGTTCAAGTAAATGTAAAATAATGCCACAAACATCATCAATATGAATCCAACTGCAGATTTGTTTGCCATGCCCTGGAATGGCGCCTAATCCCATTTTAGTTAAAGGCGCTAGTCGGTCTAAAAAGCCACCTTTATCGCTTAATACGATGCCAATGCGCAAAAGATTAATTGCCTGATGCGGCACTTGATTAGCAGCGTCTTCCCATGCATGTACCAAATCTGATACCCAATTATTAGCCTTTGGGCTCAATTCAGTTAATGTGGTTTTTGTTTGGTCTGGGTAGATGCCTATGGCGGATGCAGAAATCAATAGAGGAATTTGCAGCCCTTGTTCCTCGAACATTTTCTTTAGCGTATTCAAGGCTTGGATCCGACTGTCGTACAATTGACTCAAGCGTTTAATGCCAATCCTCTGGTCAAATATGCCTTGCCCACTAAAATTAACGCAAGCCTTGAACTGACTTAAGTCTAGGGTGGGATATATGCCTTCTTGAGGCTGCCAGTATACTATGTCTATTTGATTGCATTTAATTTTTTGTGTACTGAGTAAAACAAATTCAATATTGCTTTGTTTAAACATTTGAATAAGTCTTGAACCAATTAATCCGCTTCCTCCTGCAATTAATATTTTAGACATTGTTCTTGTTTAACAAAACTATTTGAAATTGGTTTTAAAAAAATGAAAACTGGAAAGAAAGATTTTAGGAACAAATTGTTCATCAAAGACCTTGAGAACATTACTGGTATCAAAGCGCATACCATTAGAATTTGGGAACAAAGGTACAAAATTTTTGAGCCACACAGAACGGATACTGGTATCCGCTACTATGACGAAGAACAATTGCGCCTCATCCTAAATATTTCAATCTTGAACAACAATGGGTACAAGATTTCCAAAATCGCCCTGATGGACAAACAAGAGATTCAAGATCTATGTCAAGAATTGTCTGAGCATAAATCCAAATACGATGGGCAAATTCAAGCGTTGATCAGTCACATGATGTTGTTTGATGAGAAAGAATTCAACAAAGTTTTATCCATTAACATCTTAAAATTAGGTTTAGAAGACAGCATGATCCAGATTGTGTTCCCTTTCTTGGAACAAATTGGATTGTTGTGGTTAGCTGGTTCTCTTCACCCTGCTCACGAACATTTTATTACCAATCTTATCCGCCAGAGGTTATTTGTAGCAATTGATAGTTTATCGGTTAGACCTTTTCCAAATGCCAAAAAATTCTTGGTCTTTGTGCCAACCGGAGAGCAGCATGATTTGAGTATTTTATTTGCCAATTATGTTATTCGTTCTCGCGGGCACGAAGTGATTTATTTAGGGTCTCAAACACCTTTTGAAGACCTTTATCAGATATTTGATGTTAGAAAGCCTGATTTCATATTCAGTATCATCACTTCATTGAACAGCAACGTAAGCTTGCAAACTTTTATTAATCATTTAGGTAAACATTGGAAAACCACCAAAGTGTTGTTGTCTGGTGCTCAAATTGTGAATCGCAAAGATTTAAAGTTTCAAGACAATATGGAAGTTTTGCCATCTCCTGCCTATTTATTGGACTTTATTCAAACCATTCCAGAATAGGATATTCACTTTATAGGCATTAACTTTGAAGCATGTTGTCAGTAGACAATTTAAGCATCAAAGCCTCTGGAGCCTCCTTGTTGAATCAAGTCTCTTTTAAATTAAATAGCCAAGAACTCTTGGGTATAGTGGGAGAGTCTGGTTCAGGAAAATCTTTGACATGTTTGGCTATTGGTGGCCTGTTGCCCAAAACATTAACGGTTTCAGGTCAGATTGTTTACACAGATGTCAATGGGCAATCCTATGACTGCATCTCCATGACTGCTGAATTGCGCAAAATGCTGGCCTTAAAACATTTTGCATATGTTTTTCAGGAGCCCCTTACAGCCTTGAACCCCGTTCAAACCTGTGGTCAACAACTCAGAGAAAATTTGAAATTAGTTGGTGTGAAAGGTCGTCAAGCCATTGAAGAACAACTCATTGCTTTGTTAAAAGAAGTTGAATTGTACGACTATGAGCGCGTTGCCTCTTCTTATCCTTTTGAATTGTCAGGAGGGCAAAGGCAAAGAGTCATGATTGCAATGGCATTGGCTGGTGACCCTGATATCATTATCGCCGATGAACCTACAACTGCTTTAGATGCCAATGTACAAGATGGTATTCTAAAGCTTCTCAAAACGCTGTGTGTGCAAAAAGGGAAGTCTGTCATTTTAATCTCTCATGATTTAGATGCAGTAGCTAAATACGCTGATCGCATTGCGGTCTTTTACAAAGGACAAATCATTGAAACAGGTCCTACTCAAACCTTGATTAACAATCCACAACAAGCCTATACTAAGGCATTGTTGCAATGTAAGCCTAACCCAGACAGAAGAGGTCATTATTTGGTGAGTATTGACAACGGGCAAGCTCAATTGAATACATCGGCCTATGCTGATGCACCTCCATCTGATGCACAAAGCATACTGCATATTGACACCTTGTCGAAAACGTATACAAGTAAGATTGGCACAGTAAAAGCCCTCAATAACATCAGTTTTGATATCAAAAAGGGTTGGTGTACTGCTTTGATAGGTGAATCAGGTTCGGGCAAAAGTACCTTGTCTAAAATATTAGTTCAATTAGAAGCCTCAACGGAGGGTCAAATAAGCTATCAAATTGGTTCTGGTCAATTATTGAGCAGTCAGGTGCAAATGATATTTCAAGATCCTTTTGCTGCATTGAATCCTAAGCACAGAATTCAAACCATGTTTCATGAGGTACTTATTAAGCACAGACCAGATTTAGATCATCAGGGCAGAATAACTCACAGTCAATCATTGATGCAAAAAGTTGGTCTGCAAGCCAATGATTTAGAAAAATATCCTAATGCGTTTTCTGGAGGACAAAGACAGCGTATCTGCATAGCCAGAGCATTAGCAGTTGGGCCGCAGTTATTGATTTGCGATGAGTCTACCTCGGCTTTGGATTTGTCTGTTCAGGCTCAGATATTAAACTTGCTAAAACAATTGCAAGTAGAGGAAGGATTGAGTTTATTGCTGATTACGCATTCTATGGCCGTTGCTGCATGGATGAGTGATTATCTGTTGGTCCTGCAAAACGGACAATTACTGGAACAAGGTCTTACTGCGGACCTCATTAAAAACAGTCAGTCTGTCTACACACAGTCATTGTTGTCACACATTTAATGTCAAGAAAAAAATTAAGTACTCAGCGTTTAGAATCAGAAATCATCAATGTTTTTAAAGAAAACTATGGGAAGATTTTAAACCATAAACAAATTTATGTGCGTTTGCAAATAGATGATTTGCCTAGAAACGCAGATGACCTTTTGCCGGTATTGAACAGTTTGATCAGCGCCGGTAGAATTGAACAAAAAGGACCTTATAAATTTTATTTACCAAGGCCAAGAACGCTTTTGACAGGAAAAATTGATATCAATAAAAGTGGCAGAATATTTTTGGCTGTAGAGGGCTACGAGGAAGATTTTATAGTGACCCATTCTAAAGTGCCATTGTTGCCTTTTGATGTGGTTGAGGCAGAATTGATTCAACAGGGTAAAAAGAAAATGCATGCCGAAGTAATCAGATGCCTTCAGCACGCTGACAAAACCTTTACAGGCGTTTTGCATCTCAAATCAAAGGCATGGCTAATACTCCCTGATTCTCCAAAGTTTCAAATGCCATTCTCTGTGGACTATGCCCCCCATTTCAAAGAGGGTTATAAAGTGGTATTTACCATTTTGGATTATCGCAAAGACAAACATTATCCATTAGCCAAAGTGCAATCTGTATTGGGGCCTGCCGGTGAACATCAAACAGAAATGCATGCCATTTTAGCCGAGTATGGTTTACCAAGCGCCTTTTCTGCAGAGGTAGAACAAGAAGCCAAATTAGTGTCCGAAAAATTAAGTCAAGTAGACTTGAATGAACGCGAAGATTTTAGGTCTACCTTAACTTTTACAATAGACCCAGTTACTGCTAAAGATTTTGATGACGCCATATCTTACAAGCCACTTGCTGATGGAGGCTTCGAATTGGGCGTTCACATTGCCGATGTGAGTCATTATGTTCAGCCTGGTTCATTGCTCGATCAAGAAGCTTTAAAGCGCGCTACATCTATTTATTTAGTGGATAGAGTAGTTCCCATGTTGCCGTTTGACTTAAGTGATGTGGTTTGTTCATTGGTTCCCAATCAGGACCGTCTATGTTGTTCAGTTATCTTTAATGTGAACAGTGATTTTGTTATTCAATCCAAAAGGTTTGCTAAAACCATTATTCATTCTGATAAGCGATACAGTTATGAAGAAGCACAGGCCATATTAGACCAAGGCCATGGACTAAACTATGAGGTCATTAATCATCTCAATACATTTGCCAAACACCTCAATAAATTAAGGTTTGAACACGGGGCTATGGCCTTTGAATCAGTTGAATATCAGTTTGTGTTGAATGCCCAAAATCAACCAATAGGTTTGAAAGTTAAACAAAGGCAAGATACTAATAAACTCATAGAAGAATTGATGTTGTTAGCCAATAAAACGGTTGCTGAATGGGCTTATCAAATTAAACCTCGTAAACCATTTGTATACCGTACCCATGATTTTCCATCAGATCTTAAACTGCAAGAACTCAAAAGGTTTGTGGCCAGATTTGGTTACAATATTGCTATAGATAATGATCAACAAATCAGACAATCTATCAACGATTTATCTGCTAAAGTAGAGGGCAAGCCAGAGCAAGATGTGATTCGAAATATGTGTGTGAGAAGTATGGCCAAAGCGGTATACACTCCCAATAAACCAAGTCATTTTGGTTTAGCATTTGAGCATTATACCCATTTTACATCGCCCATTAGAAGGTACCCTGATATTTTAGTTCATAGGTTATTGTTTGCTTATTTAAAACAACAAACCATTCAGCAAGCCTTTCAAATGACAGAAGAGCAATTGGATTTAGCCTGTAAACAAAGTTCCAAAATGGAAATTTTAGCCACAGATGCTGAAAGAGCCTCCATTAAATATAAACAAGCAGAGTGGATGGAAACTCAAGTAGGGAAAGTCTTTGAAGGGGTGGTAACTGGCTTAACAGATTTCGGTATATTTGTTGAAATCAACGAGTTTAAATGTGAGGGTATGGTGCGCTTAAATCAAATACAAGGCGATCGTTATGAATTTGATCAGTACTTAATGGTGGTTGAAGGCATGAGGTACCATCAACAATTTAAATTGGGTGATGCCGTCAAAGTAATGGTGATGGGCGCCAATAAAGTAAAAAGGACCATCGATTTAGAATTAATTTTAGAACAACGAAAACACGAACAGCATGGGAAACGACATCGTAGATACTGATTTATTTGAAGCTTATTTGTTAGGGCATCCATTTACCGGTAAGCCTGTTAATCTCTATAATGCCATGAATTACATCATGCAATTGGGCGGCAAACGCATGCGTCCAAAATTATTGCTATTGGCATATCATAGTGTTAAAGGCGATCTTGATCAAGAGGCATTAAAATTGGCATTGGCCATTGAAACCTTTCATAACTTTTCATTGGTCCACGATGATATCATGGACAATGCCCCTATTAGAAGAGGTAAAAAAACTGTGCATGAAGTATGGGACCAATCAACCGCTATTTTGGCCGGAGACAACTTGTTGATCAAAGCTTATCAATTGATTTTGGATACCAATTATGCTTGTAAAGACCAATTGTTGCAAGCCTATACAAAAATGTCTGCTCAAGTTTGTGATGGTCAACAAATGGATATGAATTTACCCAAACAGGCTCAAATTACAGAAGCTGAATATTTGCAAATGATACAACTCAAAACGGCTGTATTACCTGCAGTTGCCCTTCAAATGGGCGCTTTAGCGGCCGGGGCCAACGAAGCAGTTTGTAATGCTTTTTATGATTTTGGGCTTCATTTGGGAATGGCCTTTCAGTTACAAGATGATTATTTAGATGCGTTTGGAAGTGCACAAGATATTGGCAAACAGGAGGGTGGAGATATTATAGAGAATAAGCGCACCATTTTAATGTTACATGCATTACAATATTTAAAAGGGGCTGATTTAAATCAATTACAAAACTTAATTGATCAGGCGCCTGCAGACGAAGCTTTCAAGATTTCAACTGTTAGGCAACTGATGAAACAGGCTGGTAGTGATCAGCATTTGTTGCAATTAAAGCATGCTTATGAAACTTCAGCGCATCAGTTTTTAGATATTGCTTGTCCTGAGCCTCAACAACAGGCAGGTTTATTAAGTTTATTTGAAGGATTAAAAACCAGAGTATATTAATATGAGTACAATTAGATCAGGCGTTGAAAAATGCATTACCATTGGCAAAATTGAAGGCTATAGTTATTTGGCCTTATTAGGAATAGCTTTGCCAATGAAATATTGGATGCAAATGCCCATGGCGGTTAAATTGTGTGGCAGCATACATGGTGTTTTATTTGTTTGGTTTTGCTTGTTGCTTTTCAATTTGCTTTTGCAAAAACAATTGAGCTTTAAACAGTGCGCACTGTGTTTTTTGTTGTCATTACTGCCATTTGGGACTTTCTTTTTAAGAAAAGTTTGCGCATAAAAAAAGCCTACTGTTAAGTAAGCTTTTAATATGATTCACTTAGGAATTAGTGGTGGTGGCCACCTTCACCATGTACATGGCCATGGTCTAACTCTTCAGCAGTGGCTTCTCTTACAGATATGATTTCACCTTTAAAGTTCAAATCTTCATCGGCTAATGGATGGTTAAAATCCATTTCAACTGTTTCATCGTTAATGCCGATGATCATTCCATTCATTGGTTGACCGTTTTGGTCTTGCATTGGCACCATACGACCAACTTGAAGAATATCTTCAGGTACATTAGGGCCCGAAAACACAGCTTTTGGTATATTCACGATGTATTCATCGCTGCCTAAACCATAGGCGTTTTCAGCCGTGATATCGAATTGGAAAGCATCACCAGCTTTTAAGTTGACTAAGTTGGCGTCAAAATGAGGTAAGGTCATGCCAACACCATGTATAAACACAAAAGGTGTGTCTTTGTCTGCAGTGTCAACCACTTCTCCATTTTTTAAAGTAAGGGTATACGTTAACGACACCACTTTGTTTTTTTCTACTTGCATAATTGTATATTAATTAATTGTTGTTTGAATTTTTTTAGATAGCCAATGTTGTTCGAAAGGCACAATAAATGACTGCTCAAATTCATTTAAATTACTGACTTGTAAATTAAAGATTTGACTATCGGGCTGAATGATGCCATTTTCACATAAGCTAGTGATGTTATGAAACGAATGGCTGATCACTTGATTATCGATTAAAAAGGGTATAACCATTCGGTTAAAAAAATTGACTTGTAATTCGTTCCCTAAATTGCGAATAAAGGCAACGCTTTTGTCTATGCTACAACCACTGGCTTTGTTTTGGGTTTCATCTACCATTAAAACAATAAAATGTTTGTAGCGCAATTGATAGTCCGCTTTCAAGGATTGTTCGTGTGCTGTCCAGGATTGGCAAAATGCTTGGCATGCTGCATCAATGTTGGCTATGTCAGAATCCGAAAAGGCTTGCTCTGAAAAGTAAATCCATATTTTAGAGTCTGGAGACATCTTTTTATTGGTGAAGCAGGGCTATGATTTTGTCAATTTCACCAATCATTTCGTTGATTTTAAATTTCAAATCGCGGTTATTACTTGGTTCATCTGATTGAACACCATCTGCAATGCGTTTGGTTTTTAGTTTCTGTTCGAGTTGTTTGATGGTGGTATTTTGAATATCAATCAATCGCTTAAGTCGTTCTACATCTTTATTCCTTTGCATCAATTCAGATTGCAATTGAACCTGTTCTTGCTGTAGGGCTTGAACTTTGGCCTTTATGGCTTGTATTCTGTAGACGATTTGTTCCATTATTTTCTGATGATGGCTTTTAGTTGAGACTCAAATTGAGTGATCAATGCTTGCATAATCGGATCAATATCTGCATCGGTCATGGTTTTGTTCGCGTCGAATAATTCAAAAGCAATACTGATGGCTTTTTGATTGGCCTCCAATGGTTTGCCTTGGTATACATCAAAAACATTCCAAGCGGCAATATGCTGGTTTTTTAAGCCCAAAATAATGCGCTCAATAGCATTGAAATTGGTAGCTTGATCGAGCACCAAACTCAAATCGCGTCTTACCATTGGGAATTGAGGAATGTCTTTAAGTTTAAAGCTATTGTTTTGTGCCAATTTAGGCCATTCAATAACTGTGTAAAAAACTTGGTCTTTTATGCCAAACTGTTTGAGGGCATCTGCTTCAACTTGTTTGGACTCAATGTTTAAATTTTGGTTTTTGAATGCCGCTTTTAACTTATTCGCAACAGACAAAATGTAATAATGGTCAACTGCTTTGTTGGCTATTTCCCAACTTTCGTTGTATTGGTTGCCAGAAGCAATAATGATCAATTGGTCTTGCTCAATAAATCCTTTGGGATGGCTTTTATAGACTCTTCCAAATTCAAAGAATCTGGTATTGCTTTGTTTGCGGTTTTTATTGTAAGCAATAGACGACAACGCGCCCATTAACATATTGCCTCGCATGACGTCCATTTCAGAACTGAGTGGATTACTAAGTTCAATCAAATTCGGCTCATTGTAATAGGCTTTAGCACTTAATGAATTGCTCATGATTTCTCTGAAACCATTGGCCATTAATATTTGAGAAATGCTTTGTTCGGTCTGACGCAATTTGCTCTTGTTGTTGTAGTTCAAAGCAATTTGCATGTTGTGTTGAAGCGGAACATTGTCAAAGCCATAAATTCGAATCAATTCTTCGATCACATCAATCTCGCGGGTAACATCGCTTTTAAAAGGCGGCACTTCCAATTGGTATTTACCATTTGCTTTTGAGGTAATAACAATGCCCAAACCATTTAAGATCTGTTCTATAGCTTGCTCAGGGATAACAATCCCCAAAACACTTTCTATGCGTTCAGAACGCAATTCAATAGCTTGGTTGTTGATTGGCTTAGGGTAGAGGTCGTATAGTTTACTGCCAATTTCTGCATTAGCACATGTTGCTAATAATTCAACGGCTCTTTCCAAGGCTTTAATACACATGTTGGGGTCAGTGCCACGTTCAAATCTAAAACTCGAATCGGTGCTAATGCCATGTTGCTTGGCCGCCTTTCTGATCACATCTGCAGAAAAATAAGCGCTTTCCAAGAAAATGCTTTGGGTGTCTGATTGAACACCCGAATGAATGCCACCATAAACACCAGCCATACACATCGCCTCTGAGGCGTTGTAAATCATGAGTTCTTGGCCGTTGAGTTGGCGTTCAACAACATCTAATGTGGTGAACTTTTCATTTTGATTGCGTTTGATGTGAATGTTTTTTTCAACTGCTCTTAAGTCAAAAGCATGGAGTGGTTGCCCCAATTCATGTAATACGTAATTGGTAACATCCACAACATTGTTGATTGGTTTCAAGCCAATGCTACTTATACGTTGTTTAAGCCATTCAGGGCTGTCTTGGACTTTAATGTTATTGAGCACTATGCCAGAGTACCTTCTGCAGGCTTCCTCATCGTGGTTAGTAATCGTTATAGGTTCATCGCTTAATTGAGCAATGGGTTGAGTATTAGGTAATGTTATTTTCTGATTGAGCAAAGTAGCTAATTCTCTTGCTACTCCCCAATGAGAGGCGGCGTCTCCACGGTTGGCCGTTAAGCCAATTTCGAAAACGACATCGGATTGCACAGGGAATAAATCAGTGATTAGTGTGCCAATGGTGGCAGTGTCTGGTAATATCAATAAGCCTTCATGACTTTGTCCTAAACCTATTTCATCTTCGGCACATAGCATGCCTTCGCTTTGTTCCCCTCGAATTTTAGCTTTATTAATCGTAAATGGTTCACCTTGCAATGGATGCACAGTTGTGCCCACAGGTGCTACGATAACTTTTATGCCAGCTTTAACGTTGGGCGCTCCACATACAATGGATAAGGGCTCTCCTTGTCCGATATTAACTGTTGTGAGTTTTAATTTGTCTGCATTGGGGTGCTGGGTGCAAGTGAGCACTTCGCCAACAATTAGCCCTCTAAGGCCACCTTTTATAGAATCAACATATTCAAAATGTTCTATTTCTAAACCAGATCCAGTCAATAAGCGTTCAATCTCTTCAGGAGAAATACTCAATGGAATCAATGATTTCAGCCAATTCAGTGATACTTTCATTCAGATGGCGAAGATACTTAAAAAATCAGTTTAAATAATAACAAGATGAAAACTTGTGTAATGGTCGTCTAATCAGTGAGTTATTTTATTAATCATCGACTAAGAATTTGGTTTTAAACAAATACTTCATGAATTTTGTGTCATTGAAAGCATTTTGGGGAATATTGTTCATGGTGTTGGTGTTTGCAGTTTTAGCAGCTTTTGCTACACCCAATAACTCTTATAGTAACGATGCTACTAAAGATGAAATTGCTTTAGGTAAACAATTGTTTTTTGATCCCATTTTGTCTTCAGACAGCAGCTTGAGTTGTGCTTCCTGCCACAAGCCGAATTTAGCTTTTGCAGATACGGTTCCCATTAGCTTTGGAGTCGGTCAACGTATAGGGATTAGAAATGCCCCTTCAATCATGAACCTTGATCCAAACGCGCCTATGTTTTATGACGGTAGAGCGCGTAATCTTCGAGATCAAGTCCATTTTCCAATTCAAGACAGTAATGAGATGCGCTTGTCTACCAAGGTTTTGCTTGACCGTTTAAGCCGACACAAACTATATGCCCCATGGTTTCAAGCACTCTACCATCAGGCGCCTAGTATAGATTTATTGTCTAAAGCCGTAGCCGCTTATGAGCAAACCCTTCAAAGTGCCCAAACCCCTTTTGATGCCTATATGGCGGGGGATAATTCTGCCTTGAATGCCTCGGCAAAACGCGGCAGAAAATTGTTTTTAGGCAATAAAGCTAAGTGTTTTGATTGTCATTTTGGCCCTGATTTTACTGGCAATGAATTTAAAAATATTGGTTTATATGATGCTCAAAAATGGACAGATAAAGGCCTTTACAATCAAACCCACATAGAACAAGATTTAGGAAAATTTAAAGTTCCGGGTTTGCGCAATGTAGCGGTTACAGGTCCATACATGCACAATGGTCAATTCAAAACACTTGAAGAGGTGGTTGCATATTATGCCAATCCATATGCCTTTGTAAAGACGCCAGTAAATATGGATTCAAGTTTGCTAAAACCAAGTCGATTGACCCAACAAGAACAAAAGGATTTGCTCGCGTTTTTAAATGCGCTCACAGACAAAGCCTTTATGCCAATTTTGCTTCAAAAGCATTAGTTTTGTACAATAATGACCACTGTAAAAGATATTGCTAAAGCTATAGAGGCCATAGCACCATTGAGTTACCAAGAAGCCTATGACAATGCTGGTTTGCTAATAGGTAATCCCCAACAAACCATTACCTCTGTGCTTTTATCCTTAGATGTTACGGAAGCAGTAGTTCAAGAAGCTATTGAAGGTCAATATCAATTAATTGTTGCTCACCATCCGCTCATATTCAAGGGTTTAAAATCTTTGACCTATCAAAATTGGGTAGAAAGAACAGTGGCTTTGTTAATCAAACATGACATCGCTCTATACGTTGCTCACACCAATTTAGACAATGTGCTTCACAAGGGTGTCAATCAAAAGTTTGCTCAAAAAATAGGCTTGCGTAATCTTCAAATTTTACAAGCCAAAACAGATGTATTGAGCAAATTCGTTGTATATGTTCCTGTATCGCATGCTGAGGTTGTTAAATCTGCTTTATTTGCCTCCGGGGCTGGTCAAATTGGCCAGTATTCGCATTGCAGTTTTACAACGCTTGGTTCAGGTAGTTTTAAAGCAGAAGAGACTGCCAATCCCTATTCGGGAACAGTAGGGGAGCTGACTCAGGTTGAAGAGTTAAAGATAGAAGCCATAATACCAAGTTATTTATGTAAAAAGGCCGTGCAGGCTGTGTCTGAGGTGCATCCTTATGAAACCATGGCATATGATTGTATTCCGCTTCAAGAAGAACATCCTGGAGTAGGAGCTGGCGCCATAGGTGAATTGCCTGAGGCTTTAGGGGTTTCTGAATTTTTAACTTTGCTTAAGTCTAAATTGCCGATAAAGCTAGTTAAACACAATATAAATGAAGGCCAAATTAAAAAAGTGGCCATCTGTGGTGGTTCAGGGGCGTTTTTGTTAAAAAAAGCCATGCAAATGGGCGCCGATGCTTATGTTACAGCCGATTTGAAGTACCATGACTACTTTGATGCAGAGGGGCTATTGTTTTGTGATATTGGGCATTATGAGTCAGAAATTTCAAGTTTGGAACTATTTTATGAGGAAATTACAGATAAATTCGCTAATATTGCGGTCCGTTTTTGTAAAACAAATACCAATCCTATCCAATATTATTTTTAAAACATGGTAGATTTATCAATAGAAAAAAAGCTTAAAGCCATTTGGGAACTTCAACAAATTGACTCTAAAATCGATCAACTTAACTTGTTAAAAGGGGAGTTGCCTATGGAAGTAAGTGACTTAGAAGATGAATTGGCAGGTTTAGAGACCAGACAAGATAACATCAAAGCAGAAATCAAAAATTACGAGATTGAGATCACTGGTTACAAAGCCAATATCAAACAATCTGAAGAATTGCAAAAGAAATACAAAAAGCAATTAGATGCAGTTAAGAACAACAGAGAATTCGAAGCACTTAACAAAGAACTTGAGATTTCTGGATTAGAAGTTTTAGCCGCTCAAAAACGCATCAAAGAAGCTCAATTCTACATTGAGAATAAAAACCAAGGATTAGAATCTTTGCAAGAACAAATTGAAATCCGTAAAAAAGATCTTCAATACAAACAAAAAGAACTTAAAACCATTGTTGCTGATACTGAAGAAGAAGAAAAATCTTTGAATGGTAGCAGAAAGAGCTTAGAAAAAGCAGTTGACGAACGTTTAGCTAAGGCCTATGCTCGTATCAGAAAGAATGTTAAAAATGGTATAGCTGTTGCTCCAATCATGAGGGGTAGCTGTGGTGGTTGTTTTGCAAAAATTCCACCGCAAAGACAAAGCGATATAAAACAGCATTTCAAAATCATTGACTGTGAACATTGCGGACGTATTTTGGTTGACAATCAAGTAACTGGGATTTACACAGAAAAACCAGTTGAAGAAGAAAAACCAAAACGCAGAGTTCGTACTTTGAAAGCTACAAAATAATTTTTGCATGCTTATGGCATCGCTCAAACATTTAAAGAACACCTTCAAACGTGTTCTTTTTTTATGCCTTTATTTGGCTTCACTTTCCTTATCCGCTAAAAACAAATATCAGTTTCAAATGACTGATCAGCTGGTTTTGGCTCAAAATTTAATTTCAGAGTTGAAGTTTGACGAAGCGCAAAAAATTGTTGCTGCTCAAAAAACGCTATCAAACAATAATATCGCTATTCCATGGTTGGAAGAATCTATAATCTTTTTTAAATTATTCATTACCGAGGATCCACTGTTATATAAGCAAGAACAGTCTAATTGGGATAATGTCGTTAATAGGGCTAAAGATATGGATTGTGGAGATGGCTGGTACAGATTTGTATTGTCTGATATGTATTTGCACAAAGCATTAGTGCATTTTAAATTTGATGAACAATTTTCGGGTGGTTTCGATGTTCAATCGGCTTACAAGTATGTTAAGACCAATCATACGCTTTACCCTAATTTTTTGCCTGATAATAAAAATTTCGGTTTCTTGTCTTGTGTGTTTAGTACTGTCCCTTCTCAGTTTCAATGGGTAACCAAATTGATTGGTTTAGATGGTAATATGAAAGAGGGGATCAAATCGGTTGAATTGTATTTAAATACGCCACAATCTGGTAAAGAGCATGTAGGCCTAAAACGCGAAACGGCATTTATTTATGCCATGATTCAACACCATTTAAATAAACAAACAGAGTTGTCTTGGAATATTGTAGAGCCCTATACTAGACAATACAAGACAAATACAATGGAGGCATATATGAGGGCTACGATTGCCGGGCACACAGGTAGGAACGATGAGATGATTGACATCTTGAAACACAAGCCACCTTATAATGCTCAATATGCTTTTTACTACCTTGATTACATGTTGGGTTTAGCTAAGTTAAGACGATTAGATCCTGATGCCGATGTGTATTTTAAAATCTTTACCATCAAATACAAAGGCAAACATTACATGAAATCAGCCTACAGGTATTTGGCTTGGGTAAGTATCATCAACAATGATTTGGCTACAGCAAAAACATATTATTCTTTAGCTACCAAACACGGTATAGATATTATTGAGGAAGATAAATATGCAGATAAAGAAGCCAAGGAGCAAATAATGTGGCCATCTGCCTTGCTAAAAGCGAGGTTGCTATTTGATGGGAGATACTATGCTCAATCTTTAAAAGTACTGCAAGCCATTGATGCTAAAGTGCTCAATAATACAAGGTTCAAGTTAGATTACAGTTATAGAAAGGCGAGGGTATATCATGAAACCAAAGCATACAATGAGGCCATAACCTTATACAAAGAGGTTATTCAAAAGGGGCAAAACACAAGTTATTACTATGCGGCTTTTTCAGCTTTGCAATTGGGCTACATATATGATTTGCTTAAACAGAGTAAAACAGCCGTTTCCTATTACAAAATGGCCCTAGATGATTTTCCTGATAATAAAGAGTACGAGAGCAGTATTGAGCAAAAAACTAAAGCAGCCCTCAAAAAGCACAATCAATAAAAACGGACAGGAAACTCAACTTCAGTGTCTGTTTCACCTAGATTAGGGTCTCCGTTTTTTATGCCAACTTGATGCTTAAGCACTATACGAACTTTGCCAATGCCAGGACCTAAAATTTGCCAGTTACTCATTAAACCTAAAGCCAGACCATTGGCATCTTTGTCTTTTGTTTGAATGAATAATTGGCTCATAACCGATTCGAAATAAATAAGGTGATTAGTGCCTTCGGCTTCTATTTCACGCGTTATAGTATCTGTTGGGTTTTTAGATTCATCTAAAAAATCCAAGGATAAATCATAGGTGTTCAATGCTTTGAGTTTAATAGTGTCAATCAAAGGGTCTTGACCACCTGGGCCATCTATATCAGACCATCTAAATGTTTGTGTTGACATCAATGAGTCTTTGAAATGAAGAACTACTGTTGTAATTAATTCAGCTTCATTGTTTGGTGCTTGATTGGGTTTTGGTGCTTTTTCGCAGGCTAAAAGCATAAGGCTCATTGTAATAGTGGTGAAAAATAATTGTTTCATAATCTTGATGAATTTATATATTGTAATTGATTTTAAAAGCGATGTTTATGCCAGGCTCAGGAATAAAATACCTTAACCGATTAAGGTAGTCTCGATAATTTAAATTAAAGAGATTGTTCACAGAAAGACCCAAATTAATTGGATGTGCTGTTTTCTTCAGACTGTATTCAATATTTACACCATATATGGTATAGGCCTTTGGAGAAGGGGCAAATTCTGTATTGCTATCGTAGTGTTTTTGTTGGCTAACATGTTTGCCCCAAGCTTCTATCAGAAGCTTATTTCGTTTATAGGCATAATTGAATTTATGACTTGCACTAGGGAAATAATTCAACCATTCTTGCTGAGTTGATCTGCCATATGGCGCATATAACTGATGGCTCAATGTTTTGTTTTTGCTTAAATGCCAATGCGTGAAAGTATTGAGGCCAAATACAATTGCATCTGTTTGTTTGTATTGAAAAACAGGATATAGCCCTCTGATAGTAGTGCTAAATTGGCCGGTTGGAAGGAGTTGAATGAATCCTTTTATTTTCTGCCAATAAGCTTCTGCCTCAAAATGTAAAGCATGAGATTGAAACTGTTGTTTGATTTGAATAAAGTGTCCAGTCTCTTTTTGGATATTACTATCCCCAAGCTCTAGACTAGCTAAACTTTGGTGTAAGCCATTGGCATATTGCTCATTTGGTGCTGCCATTCGCCATTGTTTACCAAAGCTCAATTGGAGGCTCTGTTTTGTGCCAATTTGGTAACGGCTTAAATAAGTGTATGACCAATCTTTGCTAATGGGTTCACGCACCATGGCAGTTTGATGTTTAAAAGTGTAAATTGTATAGGTTTGCCAATCATATCGAAGGCTGCCCTCATGATGCCATCGATTGACGTCGTGTTCAAACATGGCATGCGCTGCAGCTTGATTTTGTTTAAAACCTGGAATAAAATAATAGCCTTGGTAGGAATTGATCTGGTGTTTTGCATTTATGCCCAATTGAAGTGGCCATTTTGGAATGTGCTTATTCTGCCATATACTTTGCCATTGGATGGTTTTTAAAAAATAGGCAATGCTTGGCCCCGCATATGCTGAGCTAGAACGCACTATGTCAAATTCTTGTCTATGGTTGAATTGATGACTCAATATGTGTTCAAAGCTGTTTTTATGCCCATTTTGGTTGATTTTTAATTGGTAGAAGTGGTGTTCAACAGTTTGTTTCGGGGCATCTATGTTGTACTTTAAACCATCCTTATACAAGGGTCTCTCAGCGCTTATTGCTTTTTGAATGTCAGAGATATTGCCTACATGAGCGCCAGTGTATAGGCCATTAATGGCTAAATAATTGGAGGCCAGTAATTCGTAAATGCTATGCTTATGCTTATAACCTAATTGGGCAGTTAATTGAGCTTCTTTTTGGGCAGTATTGCTTAAACGGTCTTGGCTGCTGGTATAATTCCCAATTTGTTTGGCGCTGCCACTGATTTGCCAATACATATATCTTTTCTCGAAGACCTTACTGCCTAAGTGAACATGAGCTTGTTGCCCCCAGCCATTGCTAATGCCTGTTACATTGACTTCGCCTTCAATGGCCTTGCCTTTAGGCTTAAATACTGAAATTGGTAACATTTGAATGACAGCGGCAAATGCATCCGCTCCAAACCTTAGTGCCTTAGCACCTTGAATGATACTTATGCTTTGATAGATATTTGGGTCCATTTCTGGGGCGTGGTCAAGCCCCCAATTTTGACCTTCCAAACGGCTGTATGAATTGAGTAAAATTAACCTATTGCCAAACAAGCCATTCACCATGGGTTTGGCTATGCCTTGCCCGGTTTTTATCAGTTGAACGCCATTGAGTTGTTCCATTAAATACCCAACAGACTGGCCTTTGTTTCTTTGAATTTGCAATTGATTGATTTGATTGGCATCAGGTCTTGAAGACCTTTGTTTGAAGGTGAATGGGAGCAAACTGTGTTCGCTGTGTTTTAAATAGACGACTAAAGTACTATCAGATTGAATAGATATCTTCAAGTCTTTATGTTCGCAATCCAAATGGTTAATGTGTAAATCATAATTGACTAGGCATTCTAAAATATATATGGTATGCCCTTGGCTGTCGATTTTGTTTTGCACTTGAGGGTGAAATTCAATATCAGCGAAATGCAAGGCTTGCTGACTTGAGCTGTCAAGCAAAATTATGCGTAATTGTGATTGACAAGGATCATTTTGGGCCTTGATATACGACGCTAATAATAGAAATAGACCTATAAATAGGCTATGTTTCATGTTTTGATTGGTTTAAAAAGTGATTGCTTAATTTTTGGGCTGAAAGTTATCAGGCCATAGGGGGAGCTCTTCCCAGTCTGTTAAAATGAACGGACTTGGGTAAATTTGAAAGCAATACTGAAGATACATTCGCCTCGCAACCAACACGGTTAATCAAAATTGCTTGATGAGGTGTTTCGAGATCAGAATGAATCTGATCACAGATGTAGCATGAAGCTTCGCTTAATCCATTATTGAAACTAAGCGTAGAATGATTATGGTGGTCTTTATGTAAGTGTCTGACAGGGCTGTTGATCCATAAGGTCAATAGGCCAATGGCCAAGACAAATATGGACTTAATCCGTTTCATTGTGGCTTATAAACCTGTCATGGCGTTCGCGATTTCTCTGATTTCATCGCGGTTGTATTTGTTTTCGCTTTTGGCGTACAATGAGATCAAGTAGGTAAGGTTTTCCTCTACTTCTTCGCTGTCTTCTAAGGTTTGATATTCCCAACCGCCATTTTCATTCAAATGTTCCATCACCAAACGGATAGATCTGGTAATCAATGGGTCTTGTTCCATTTTAGCCATTTCTCTCAATTCTGTTAACATAGGGATCAATGCATCAACATTTACGCTATTGCTTTCAACTTCTTTGATGATTTTGGCGATCAATTCGTTTGCTTTTGAGTTTTTCATATCCGACTGCAAATTAAAACAAAAATCAGCAACTTTAAAAGCCTTGATTTAAGGGCAAAAAAAAAGCCACTCGAAAGTGGCTTTTTAATGTGTTATTGTATGATTATTGGATGCTTAATGTTTGAGTAGAGCTCAATACACCATTTTTAACAGTAATCATATAAAGACCTTTGTTGAAGTTGCTAGTGTTGATTTCAATTGAGCTATTATTGCTTGTTTCAGTGTATACTGTTTTGCCTGTCATGTCAATGATGTTGATTTCAGTTGCTGCATTTACATCAACCAATAGATTTTGAATAGTCACCATGTCTTTAGCAGGGTTTGGATATACAGTGAATTGACCTACTTGTGCAGTATTTACACCAACACCCCAACCTTGTGGGCAATACCATACCATATCTAAAGTTTTAGAATTGTTGGTTAAAGACGTCTCAGTGCCTATGCCTGCATTGCCGCTTAATCTATTGATTAAAACAGATAAACATTTAAAAGTCACATTAGCTGATAAACTCGGACGTAATGTTAAGTTGATTGTACCAGTCAAATGCATAGTGTCACCAGGAAGCATTTGTTTTTTCACTGGGCGAACGTATACTGCTCCATTTGGTACAGCAACAATTACAGTTGCACCTTGTGAGATTGATAATTGGAAACCAACTGTGTCGCCTAAGTTAACGGTTCCAGTTCCATTGTTTTTTAATACAACGTCATAAGTGATACTAGTGCCACCAGCAGTGCTGTTTAATTGAGTAGGCGCTACGATTTGTTCTACTGACCAGTCAATGGTTCTTTGAGCAAATCCAAAGTTGGCAATAAGGGCGCAACCAATAGAGAGTAATAATTTTTTCATGTAGTAAGAATGATTAATGTCTTACAAAAGTAGTCTGATAATTTGTTATTGCAACAGCGTATTGAGTGTGTTTTCCTCTAAATTATTGACAAACTGCTTTTCAGTGTCTAAAATATCGTCCGAAACCTGTTGTTTTTTGCTTTGCAAGTGTACTATTTTTTCTTCAATACTGTCTTTTGTAATGAATTTATAAACGATTACCGGTTTGTCTTGACCAATTCTATGGGTGCGGTCCATGGCTTGTCTTTCAACGGCAGGGTTCCACCAAGGGTCAAGTAAAAATACATAATCAGCGGCAGTTAAGTTTAAACCAGTGCCTCCTGCCTTAAGTGAGATTAGAAAGACTGAGGTTTTTTTGTTTTTTTGAAATTCATCCACCAAATGTTTTCGATCTTTGGCATTGACCTGCCCGGTTATACAATAAAAGGGGATATGTCTTTCACTTAAGAAATCATTCAACAAATTGAGGTGTTGGACAAATTGTGAAAACACCAAGACCTTGTGCCCTGACTCTATCACATTGAGTAAAGATTGCGTAATTTGATCGAATTTGCCAGAGCTGCCAATGTATTCTGATTCTGCCAAAACAGGATGATTAGCGATTTGTCTCAATTTAATCAAACCATTCAAAATCAATAAGTTTGATTTCTTATAACCAACTGATTCAATTGAATTTAAAAGTTCATTTCTAAATTGCGATTTGATGGACTCATAATTCTGTTTCTGTTCCTCAGACATTTCACAATAAACAATTTTTTCTGTTTTGTTTGGCAAGTCAGAGGCCACTTGTTCTTTTGTTCGTCTT
>JBIPPH010000027.1:0-28303 GCA_044368575.1 Bacteroidia bacterium | reverse complement strand
GCAGAAACGTTACCACCTTTAAGGTTAGATTTTATGTTTTGTAAAAATACTTCTAATGTACCATTGCCTTTTGCTTTGAAAATGGTAAATAATCTTTCAATTACTACTGTAAATACAGTTAAAAACAAAGTGATCAAAATAGGAACGATTACACCACCTTCGTGAATGATGGCAAAGAAGTTACCTTCTTTTGGTGAATGGTCTGCATTGAAGTTGTCTGGATCGCCGAATACAAAAATGTATAACAAAACAGACACGATGAAGGCTGTAGGGATAGTTAAGATACTTACCCAATTGGTTGATTTTTTTACTTGCGCTTGAGTCATTTTATGTAGAATTTGTTGTTCACTGCAATTATAGTGGAGAAAATTGACATTTCTAATATTTTATCATTAAAATTCAATCCTCATTTTGTTAGACAAAATCAAACAATAAAATCGCTGCAAATGATTAGAAAATAAATTTAAACAGACTGATTTACAGTCACTTAAATTCTAAAAAAGGGTCTAAATCAGCCAAATGGGCTAAATATTAGTTAGTTGAATTAAAGCCGCGTTAATTCAATATCAAATTTATGTTATTGAATTACAATTTCCGGAGTACTAACCTTCCCAGTCATACCAAAAAACCCTAGTATTTTGGTTTTAGAATTGGTCAAGCAAAAGATGTTTCCAGGGATATTACTTGGAGGAACCGCAAACAAACCAGTATTGTTGAGTTGGGTATTGATGAGGTTCAAGTAATAGTATAATTCTGGGGTAATGGAATGCACATCTACTCTCACTTTATCACCAATTTTGTATGGACTTGGACTGAGATTTTCTCTGATGGGTACAATAAATAAATCACCGTCGCCTCTACCATCAGGATTGATAGAGTTGTCTTCTGCTATAACAAAATCAGTTGGTTTGGATTGAAGACTATCATTTCTATATACTCTGAACCAATAATGATCCCCTACACCAACATTATCTTTAGCCCATAATGTAACGTAATAGCCTTTAGTCCCACCAAAAGGACCTTGTTCTTGGTATTTGTAGGTAAAAGAATCAATGTTTACAGGTTGATTTAATTCAGATTGCGAAAAATACACTTGACCATTGTCTGCAGCAAGCAATTGATAGGTATGACCTATTTGGAAGGTATTGGCCGCTGGTGGCACAAAGTAATATACCCCATTGCCTTTGTATTGAAATGGGAAATAGGCTTTTGTTGCCGTATCAAATATGCCAATTGAATCCAACTGATACGACTGATAGTTACCATTATTCAAGTAGGCCATTGACTTGCTCACGTATATGTATTGAGTATCTGCAGTTTGATTAATGACTGCATCAATTACTAATTGTTCTGTTGGTGCGCCTAAGTCAAGGTCTATGGCATCTTCACAAGCACTAAAACCAATCGCAATAAAAATGGTCAATGCTAAAAATATATTCTGTTTGTTTGACATGTGATTAAAATTTAAAGTTCCAAGAAACTGAAGGAATGACTGAACCAATGATAGAATACCTAATCAATTGGGTTTGATTGTTATTATCTGGGTTCACTTGCGTGTAATAAGAGAAAGGATTGCGTCTTGCATAGGCATTATAAATACCAAACACCCAATTGCTTTCCCATGTTTTGGTCTTTTTTCTAACCCAAGTAGCGGAAATATCTAAACGGTTATATGGCTTAATGGTTACGTTGTTGCGCAAATTATCAGCGTTTTGTGGTATACCCTGATAGCCTTGGAAACTGTATTTGGTATTAGGTAGATTGGTTGGGGTACCTGAGGCAAATACCCAAGCGACAGCCGTTGACCATTTTTTGGTCCATTCATAACTCAGGGTAATATTGGCATTGTGCCTGCGATCAAAGCGGTTATTGTACCATTGGTCATTGCTGATACCATTGACTTGTCTTTCCGACTTAGAGAGGGTGTAAGCTATCCAGCCTGTCAATTGACCTGAATTCTTTTTAGCATACAACTCTAAACCATAGGCCCTGCCCTTTCCACTAAGTAACTCGGCCTCAAGTCCATTGTTGAGCAATAGATTAGCACCATCAATGTAATCAATTTGATTTTGCAATGATTTGTAGAAAGCTTCAGCAGAGAATTCGTAATCTATGGCTTTGCCTATATTTTTGAAATAGCCAATGGCCAACTGATCAGAAATTTGAGGTTTAATGTTATTGGTAGATGGGGTCCAAACATCGAGTGGCACAGAGGCTGCGGTATTTGAAATCAAATGCAGATACTGTGACATTCTATTGTAACTCAATTTGAAAGCATTGAATTTATTGACTTTGTAATTCGCTGAAAATCTCGGTTCAGGAACGTTATAGGCTTGAATCAATTGGTGTTTTTTATACTCGACTCTATCAAGGATTTCAGCTCTTTGCCCTGCTATTGGACGATTCAGCATCAAAGCAGAACCACTCCCTAAATAATTGAAATTAGACCATCTTAGTCCATATCTCAAGGTCATTTTAGTGTTCACTTTCTGTTCATTTTCAAGATAAAAGGCATTTTCTAAGGCATATTTATTTGGCAATCCGAATTGCACTACTTGGCCTTGATCTCTTGAAACAGCATCGCCAGGTTTGAAAATATAATAGGTGGTCACCAACCCAAATTGAAGGGTATTATTAGGTGTTATATAGTAAGTAAAATCTGGTTTGATGCTGTAATTGGTAATATTTGACTTCCATCTGAATGTGTTATCGCCCTCTCCAAATCCCAATTGGTAATTGTATTGGCTATAATACGTTGTGAAGTTTGAAAAGAGTTTTTTGGAGAATAAATGGTTCCAACGCAAAGTGGCGGTTTGATTGCCCCAATTGAACAAAGCTCCGGGAACACCGAATGCATCTTTCCCAGAATAAGCAGATAAGTAAAACTTATTGTTGGCGTTTAATACATAATTCACTTTAGCGGTTAAGTCGTAAAAATAAAATATGGCATCTTTCAAGTTCTCATTTTTAGCTAAAAATGGCTTTGAGAGCACATCCACATAACTTCTTCTACCTGCAATAATGTAAGACGATTTGTTTTTAAACTTTTCGTTTTTGTGCGCAATTGGCCCTTCAATAGATAAGCGACTGAAAATGACACCAACACCACCATTGACTTCTGTCTTTTTGGTATTGCCATCTTTCATTCGAACATCGAGGGTTGAAGACACTCTACCTCCATATTGAGCAGGCATACCACCCTTAATTAGTTTTACATCTTTTACAGCATCAGGATTGAAAACTGAAAAGAAGCCAAACAAATGGGAAGCATTAAAAACAGGCGCTTCATCCAACAAGATTAAATTTTGATCTATGCTACCACCCCTAACATTAAAACCTGAGGCGCCTTCACCTACTGTTGAAACCCCCGGCAACAACTGAACACTTTTAACAATATCTACTTCCCCTAACAAGGCTGGTACTTTTTTAATTTGAGTAATGTTCAAATTATTGGTACTCATGTCAACCTTCTCAACAAAGTTCTCACGTTTTTTGGCTTTTATGGAAACCCCTCTAAAATCCTCTTCCACTTTAGACAACTCAAAGTTACGCGTCAAATCCTGAGTAATATTGAGATTGATTCTTGAGCTAGTAAAACCTGCTTGACTAACCACTACCATATAATTCCCTGCTGCAACAGACAAAGAATAAAAACCATACACATTTGAATTGGCATTCAATTCTGTGCCTTCTATTTTCACTATGGCGCCAACGATTGATTCGCCATTGGCTGAATCTTTGATGTATCCGCTTAAAGTAACTTTAGTATCAGTGGTTTGGGCAAAATTATTCGTCAAGCAAACGAAAAAGAACAGGGTCGATAACAGTGTTTTCATTTTGGGTCTGCAAACTAAAACAATTTAATGGCTAAAAGGTTTGATGTCTTTTAAGTGAAGGTTAATTTCGACAAACTATTCAGTACATTTGTATAGATGCTAAAAAAAAGTTCCATAAATCATATATGCCTAAGCATTTTATTGATAGGTTTTGTAGCATGTCAACCCAAAACCCAATTTGAATTAAAGCATGCTGCATTTGACAAGAGCGAAATTGCAGAGTCTTTACAAACTGAACTCAATCACTGGCAAGCGGATGATAGCAGTAATTGTATTGACTCCATCTATTGGTTTTATGAGCAAAAGGCATTTGAACCAATATGGTTTGCTGCAATGCAAAATCAAAAGTTTAGATCTACTGTTTTAGCTGCTTTTGATTCGGCTGTTTATGAGGGTCTATCTAAATCTCATTATCCACTTGATTCCTTTAATAAGTATCAAAATTTAATTCATGACACCTTGTACAATTTGAATTATCAAATTTGGGCCAAGGCTGATTTATATACGAGTATGGTCTTGTATATGTTATGGCACGACAAAGTGCTTGGGCATACCAATCCTTATAAAGTACTGGGCCAAAAATACACTTTACCCTACCCTAACCATCCGTGGTATAGAGCGTTTGCTGTACTTAACCCCTCTAATGGCATTAGCCAATTACAAGCCTACAACCCTTCAGATTCTGACTATTTTAAGTTAAAGGCAATGCTTAGAAAAGCTTACAAAAGCACTCAAGGATCTGAAACCATGATTGACACTACTGGCATCAATAAAATTAAATTAGGCGATAGTTCTATTATTATTCCATTACTGACCAGAAGACTGGTGGAATTAGGGTATGCGCCCAATGATTTTATTGAATCCTTTGCTCAAACTTTGCAATACAAAAGGCATCTATACTATTGCGTCAAAGCCTTTCAAAAAGAGGCTAACTTGAGTGATGATGGTGTAATCGGCAGCAGCACTTTAAAACAATTAAATTTGTCTTCAAATGATAAGATTGAAACCATCAAAGCCAACTTAGAACGCATTCGTTGGCAAGGACAAATGCCTCAAAAACCTTATATCAAGGTGAACATTCCTGAATTCATGCTTTACCTCTATTCCCCGGATACTACTTGGCAAATGAGAGTTTGTGTCGGCAAAGGCAAAGAAAAATACTACGATGCCAAACTAAAACAATACCTTGTTAGTAAGCAATATTTAGAAAAACCAATGAACCACGAAACCCCACAAGTGTATTCATTGGCTCGTTATGTGGTATTGAATCCCACTTGGACAGTTCCTAGCAGTATAGTTGGAAGAGAATTGTTTAACCTCATTTTGAAAGACCCCAATTACCTAAAAAAGAATCATTTTCAAGTGCTCAAAAATGGCGTTATGATTGACCCTAATAGCATCAATTGGCGCAAATACAGAGCAGATAATATTCCATTTACTATAAGGCAAGCTGCAGGAGAAGACAATTCCCTTGGTGTTATAAAAATCGATTTTTTGAACCCTTTTGATGTCTATATGCACGACACCCCATTAAAAGACAAATTCAAACTCAACAACCGCGCTGTGAGCCATGGTTGTGTGCGATTGGAATTCCCTTTTATACTGACAGATTTTTTACTAAGTAAAAACCTTAAAAACAATCAAGATGACTTAAGAATCATGATGGGGCAAATGCCCAAAGATACTGCTAAAGCTAGGCTTTGGATGAATGACACAGGCCGATTAAACAAAGTGATTAAAACCACTAAATACATCAAAGTTGAGCAAGCAATTCCCATCTTTTTTGACTACAAGACCATTGTTTTTGACTCCTTACAAAGACCTCGTTTTTTGTACGATGTTTACGATAAAAACAAGCTGATTTCTGATCAGTTAAAATAAAAAAAGCCCCTGATTGGCAGAGGCTTTAAAGTATGATTTGTGATTAAGCCTTAGGCTAAAATGACCACTTTATTTTTAAGTACTTCAATAATACCACCTTTGATATCAAAGGCTTGTTTTGAACTACCATTGTCAACCACCACTTTACCAACGCCTAGAGCAGAAATCATTGGTGCGTGGTGTTCCATGATTTGGAAACTGCCATTCACACCTGGTAGAGTGACTACTTTAGCCTCGCCTGAAAACAAGGTGGTATCTGGATTAAGAATATCTACTTGCATCCTTGTGATTATTTAGTTTCAGCTAACATTTTCTTACCTTTCTCGATGGCATCTTCAATAGTACCAACTAAGTTAAAGGCAGCTTCTGGATACTCGTCCACTTCGCCATCAATGATCATGTTAAAGCCTTTGATGGTATCTTTGATGTCAACCAATACACCTTTCAAACCTGTAAATTGTTCTGCAACGTGGAAAGGTTGAGATAAGAAACGTTGAACACGTCTTGCACGTGATACAACCAATTTATCTTCTTCACTCAATTCATCCATACCTAGGATGGCAATGATATCTTGTAATTCTTTGTAACGTTGTAAGATTTGTTTAACTCTTTGAGCAGTATTGTAATGTTCAGCACCCAAAATGTCTGGTGACAAAATTCTTGAAGTTGAATCCAATGGGTCAACCGCAGGATAGATACCTAATTCAGCAATCTTACGACTTAATACTGTAGTAGCATCTAAGTGGGTAAAGGTTGTAGCTGGAGCAGGGTCAGTTAAGTCATCCGCAGGTACATAAACCGCTTGAACTGAAGTGATAGATCCTCTAGTGGTTGAAGTAATACGCTCTTGCATTACACCCATTTCAGTTGCCAATGTTGGTTGGTAACCTACCGCTGATGGCATACGACCTAACAAAGCCGACACCTCAGAACCTGCTTGAGTGAATCTGAAGATGTTATCAATAAAGAATAGAATGTCTTTACCTTGTCCTTGGCCATCACCATCACGGAAATATTCCGCAACTGTTAAACCAGACAAAGCCACACGAGCACGTGCTCCTGGAGGTTCGTTCATTTGTCCGAACACCAAGGTAGCTTGCGACTTCTTCAATTCTTCTGTATCTACTTTACTTAAATCCCAACCGCCTTCTTCCATGCTGTGGGCGAATTCTTTACCATATTTAATTACGCCAGATTCGATCATCTCACGTAATAAGTCGTTACCTTCACGGGTACGCTCACCAACACCAGCAAACACTGACATACCTTCATATGCTTTTGCAATGTTGTTGATCAACTCCATGATCAATACTGTTTTACCAACACCAGCACCACCGAATAAACCAATCTTACCACCTTTTGCATAAGGCTCTAATAAGTCAATAACTTTAATACCTGTGTATAATGGTTCAGTTGAAGTTGACAAATTATCAAAAGTTGGCGCCTCAGCGTGGATACCACGGCTTTGAGCTTTCTTTAAAACACTGATACCGTCAATGGCTTCACCCACTACATTCATCAAACGGCCTTTGATTTCGTCACCTACTGGCATTGAAATTGGCAAGCCTGTATCGGTTACTTGCGTACCTCTAACCAATCCGTCGGTACTATCCATGGCGATTGTTCTAACAGTTTTTTCGCCTAAGTGCTGTTGCACTTCAAGAACTACAATAGTTCCGTCTGGTTTGCTTACAGTTAGTGCATCTAAGATTTTAGGCAGGTTAGAACCTTCAGCGCTAAAATTGACGTCCACCACAGGACCAATGACTTGAGAGATTTTTCCGGTATTTGACATGTAAATGATGTGATTTAAATTTTGGTGCAAAAGTAGGCTTTTTATTCTGAATAATTCCCAATTTATTCAACATTTTTTTAAGGCTGTCAAGAATTAGGACACTGAAGCCCCAAAAGGGCATAAAAAAAGCCCCAAAAGGGGCTTTTTCATTAATAAAAATCCAAACTAATATCTGCGATTGTTGTTGTTAAAACTTGATCTTTCTCTTGAATTGTTTTGAATTGGTCTAGCTTCATTCACAACTAGGTTGCGTTCCATGAAACTTGATTCGTGCAATGCTGTGATTGCAGCATTTGCTTGTGAGTCATCAGACATTTCAACGATGGCGAAACCTCTAGATCTGCCGGTAAATTTGTCTTTAATAATTCTTGCTGAGCTAACTTCGCCAAACTGGGCGAAAAGGGCCTGTACATCTTGCTCGCTAGCACGGAAGCTAAGATTGCCTACATAAATATTCATTAACTATTTGATTACATCAACATCTTGTTGATTCAACAAATCTAAGTCTAAAATAATTCAAAACCAAGCTTTTCACAATAAATTAACAAAATAAAAAAGCCCCTGGAAGACCAGAGGCTTAAATACGCTTCTTTGAACCAGCTTATTGAACGGCTATTTTGTTAGCTGCAACAGATGTTTGCTTTGGCAATACAACACTCAATAAACCATTGTCAAATTTTGCTGTGATTGCATTGGATTGAATATGCTCAAAGCGGTATTGTCTTTTAAAGGCATCAAAATGCAACTCTTTTCGCAAGACCTTTGAACCTTGAGCCTGGCTTTGTGTTTGATGTTCCCCTTTAATTGTCAATATACCATTGGTAAAATCCAATTGAATGGCTTGTTTATCAAATCCTGGCAGAGCCATTACAATTTCAAAACTAGCCTCGTGCTCAAATACATTGGCCGCAGGCGTAAAATAGGATTTACCATCTGAAGCATTTTCAGAGAAAAGCGATTTGATAAATGGACTTGACAAAATTGGGCTGTCAATTAAGGCGTTTGTGTGGTGTTTTAAAGTCATCATAAATTGTTTTTTCTTATGCCTCTGCAAATTGATTTCCGTTTCAAAAAAGCAGTCATTTTGTCTTATACAACTCGCTGAGATTTAAGTTAAATGACATTTTGTCTTGTTTTGGCTGTTTTTACAAATTCCATTTTACTAAACATCCTGTGCATACAATACACAATAAAGCATAGGGAATTCAGCGTTATTTGTGAGTATATGCAAACCAAACACTTTGTTGTTTCATTGGCTTTAATAATGCCATTTTTGACTCAAGCGCAAACTGAAAAAGACAGTAGCACTAACAGGCAAGTGGTGATTGAAGAGGTCTATAAACCAAAATTTCAAGATGTTCAAAAGATTGAATCTGTTCCGGTGGTTGAAAAGCCAAGCTTAAAACTGCCCATCTTTGACTACCAAATCAAAGCCCATCAAGTAAGTACTGAAAAAATTATCAGCCCAATCCCTGCGGTTGACCTTCCCTATACCAATACCACTACTATGCCCTTCAGCTTTGCTAAGCTTGGCTATGGCAACCTCAAAACACCATTAGCAGAAATCTACTTAAGCAATGGTGCAGATCAAAAATTTAGCTATGGTGGGCATTATAAATTCCTTCAAACCAATAGTCAATTCAATAATGGCTTAGCTGACTTTACCCAACATAACGGCCGTTTATTTGCCTCTGCCTTTACTAAAACCAGTGAGCTTGGCCTTCAGCTTAATTACAATCAGCACCAGTATTATTATTATGGCATTGATACCGCTAAGTTTAAAAATGAATTTAACCGAGACAGTTTAAAACGCAACATTCAAAACTTTGACGCCCAAGTCAATTACAGCAACCAACCTAATGGCAGCGGCAAGTTAAAACACCACACTAAACTGAATTACAATCAATTTGGGATTGACAACGCACTTGAACAAGACTATGCGATTTCAAGTAAATTAAGCCTATCGCTTAAAAAAATGGGCGAACTCAAAAATGGCAAATTAAGCAGTGTATTAGGGTTTGACTATACCAGTTTCAAACTAGACACTAATCCAAAATACAACAGAACCTTTTTACAAATTGATCCTAGATTCGAATTTGATTTAAACAAGGTGCATTTGAATCTTGGTTTCAATGCCATGTTCTTTATGCAAGCCAACCAACCAAGTCAAAATTATATTAACCCTGTTATCCATGTGAGCTACCCTATTCTAGAAGGCGTAGCAAAATTATATGCGGGCATAGATGGTAGATACAAAAAACAAAGCTTAAAGCAATTAATTGGCACCAACCCATTCTTAAACCAATACGATTTATTAAACACCTATGAAAACATCAAAACCCATTTAGGTGTTTCTAGCAAATTTGGCTCTAAGGCGGATGGTCTATTTGAAATCGCTTATGCTGATGTGAGCAACATGCCATTGTTCGTTTCAAAAAATGACAGCCTAAACAGTTTCACCACTTTGATGACTCAAGTGAGTGTATTGAAATTTAGCACTGCCATTAACTATGCTTTAACCGATAAAATTAAATGGGGGTTATCTGGTAACTTCTACAATTACGATGTCAGCAATCAAACAGAAGCTTGGCAAATGCCTTCATTTGATGCTAAGAGTAATTTGTCGCTGAACATTAAAGATAAGTGTTTTCCTCATCTTGATATTTTAGCCTTTGGCACACAACAGCAGAAAACAGAAGACTTGAGCAAAGTTAATCCAACCCCTAAATATTCAACGATTAAACCATTCTGCGATATTTCTCTTGGTGTAGATTACAAAATCAAAAACAGATATTCTGCCTTTATTCAAGCCAACAATCTATTGAATAACAGATACCAAAGATGGTACAATTATCCTGTATACGGCTTAAACGTAATTGCAGGCTTAACGGTTAAATTCTAAAACAATTGTAATTGACTGGGCAATAGCGTAAAGCTTTTGCGGTGATGAATACAAGCCCCATACTGAGCAATGGCTTGTCTATGGGCTTGAGTTGGATAACCTTTATTTTTAGCCCAAGCGTATTGAGGAAAATCCTGTTCTAATTGAGCCATAAAATCATCGCGGTGAGTTTTGGCTAGTATGGAAGCTGCTGCTATACTCTGATAAATCCCATCGCCTTTTATGACTGTTGTGTGCGGAATATGCTGAAATGCTTTGAAGCGATTGCCATCAACCAAAATGTGATCAAACGCTTGTTTCAATTCAGCCAAAGACAAATGCATGGCTAATATTGATGCATTTAGAATATTGATTTCATCTATCTTTTCAGGGCCAACAAATTGAACACTCCAATAACACTTTTCCTCTATTTCAAATCTCAAGGCTTCCCGATTGGACGCTGTTAATTGTTTGGAATCATTGAGTCCTTTTATAGTCACCCCTTTGGGGATTATAACCGCTGCAGCAGTTACAGGACCAGCTAAACAGCCCCTGCCCGCTTCATCACAACCAACTTCAATTCGCTTAGCCTGAAGGAAGGGTTTTAGAGCAGACATCTTAAACCAATTTATTCAACAATGAAGTTAAGCTCACATGCTTATCCATATAAGCTTTCAAATCAGCAATAGGCATTCTATGCTGCTCCATCGTATCACGGTGTCTGATGGTTACAGTTTGATTTTCCATTGTTTCATAATCAACGGTTATACAAAATGGCGTACCAATAGCATCGTGACGTCTGTAACGTTTACCAATAGCATCCTTGGCCTCTGTTCTGATTACGAAATCAAACTTCAAGGCATTCACGATTTCTTCGGCTTTTTCAGCTAAACCATCTTTATTAACCAATGGTAAAACTGCCGCTTTAATAGGCGCCAAAGCAAATGGCAATGCCAATACTACCCTTTGACTGCCATCCGGCAAAGTTTGTTCTTTATAAGCCTCAGATAATACGGCTAAGAACAAGCGGTCTAATCCGATTGAGGTTTCAACCACATATGGCACATAACTCTCGTTGAGTTCAGGATCAAAATATTGTAATTTCTTACCGCTATACGCTTCATGTTTTTTAAGGTCAAAATCAGTGCGTGAGTGAATGCCTTCTAACTCTTTAAAACCGAAAGGAAATTCGAATTCAATATCACAGGCTGCATTGGCGTAGTGCGCTAATTTTAAGTGGTCGTGAAATTGGTGTTTTTTCACATCAAATCCTAATGCATGGTGCCAATTCATACGGGTAGATTTCCAGTAATCGTACCAAGTCATTTCTGTGCCTGGCCTTACAAAAAACTGCATTTCCATTTGTTCAAATTCACGCATTCTAAAGATGAATTGACGAGCCACTATCTCATTTCTAAACGCTTTACCAGTTTGAGCAATCCCAAAAGGTATTTTCATCCTGCCAGTCTTTTGAACATTTAAAAAATTAACGAAAATGCCCTGAGCAGTTTCTGGTCTTAAATAAATGGTATTGGCATCTTCTGAAACAGACCCCATTTGAGTAGAGAACATCAAATTGAATTGACGCACCTCTGTCCAATTCTTAGTGCCTGATATTGGGCAAACAATTTCGCAATCCAATATCAATTGTTTAATGCCTTCTAAATCATTCAGCTCTAAGGCATTTTTAAACGTATTTTCAATGGCTTTAGCTTTTTCTATGTATTCTAGAACACGGGGATTGGTTTGACGGTACAATACTTCATCAAAACTCTCTCCGAATCTCTTGGCCGCTTTCTCAACTTCTTTATCCGCTTTGCCCATAATTTTGGCAATGTGTTCTTCGATGAGCACATCTGCGCGGTAGCGTTTTTTGCTGTCTTTATTGTCAATTAAAGGATCGTTAAAGGCATCTACGTGGCCACTAGCTTTCCAAGTAGTTGGATGCATAAAAATAGAGGCATCTATACCCACAATATTCTGGTGCATTTGAACCATGCTCTTCCACCAAAAGGATCTCAAATTGTTTTTGAGTTCAGCGCCCATTTGGCCATAATCATATACAGCACTTAAGCCATCGTATATTTCACTTGACTGAAAAATAAACCCATACTCTTTTGAATGAGAAATGATATTCTTAAATAAATCTTCTTGGTTCATATAATGTTGCGAAATTAATGAATTGTTGAGAGATTGAAAGCCCTATAAAACAAAAAACTGCAGGAGCGCTGCAGTTTTTATCTGATAGAATTGTCTAGTCTTTGACAGTAAAGCTCCCTGAGAGGGTTGGCCCAATACTCAATACTTTGTACCAATAATTGCCCATTGGTAAATCTTGGGTATCAATTAGCAATTGACCATTGCTCAAAACAAAGGGCAAAGTGTACACTTGTCCTAATACATTGTTAACTTGAACTTGTTTGACTTGAGTAATGCTTTTCGGACAATCGATTTGAATACTATTCTTACAAGGATTTGGATAAGCTTTAACCGGTAAAACCCATTGACTTGAAATTGAAGATGGCGGCGCATTTAAACTCATTGCATCAACATATAATACAGTGGCACCATGGACTTGCCCACCCCCCTGAAAAGCTGAGCAAAAAATAGCCGCACTGTCTGGTATGATATTGTTTTGCCAATAGCTTATAGGGACTACTGCTTGTGACCAAGAAGAAATGGTATACATCTGTCTAAAATTACCCATGCCAATTAAGTTGCCATTTTTAAACATCAGAATAGCAATATTGATGGTATCGCCTTGAGGAAAGCACTTATAGCTTACATACAATAAAGAATCTTTGCCATTGACTTTAAACCCAGGAAGTGGTCCGTTATTACCCTGTTTTCCAAGCATGATATACCCATTTAAATATTGATTATTCCCCACCAATACATTTTGAATTTTACAAGCGTATTGACCAGTAATGTGATCATTGCTTCGGGTTACTGGCATATTGGCTTGATCAATGGCCTGAGGATTGGTAGACATCCAACCTGTTAAACGCGGATACACTATGGTTTGCCATTGTTCAAAATTGCCATTGGGAATCTGAAAAGCTAATGCCCCACTTACAAAATGTATACTATCTACAATAACAAAACTGCCTTGAAAATTTAAATCAGGATTAGTAGAGGCCACCCCAACAATCATGGAATCAGCTGAGCCCAAACCTTGGTAATTAATTTTATAAGATAATCTGTGAAAGGCCGTTGAATCTGAACCAGCCAATTTAAACACATCTTGGCTAATGAATTGCCCGTTTTGTTTTAAAAACACTAAAAACCAAGCTGTGTCACCTGGCACAATATGGTATTTAAAAAAAGCTACCGCAGAGTCTGGCCTGGCTTGAAAAGGAATGCCCCCTGTAAATCCATTCTCAGGGTTACCATACAAGACCGCTCCAGGTCCATCACTCAATTGAGAATTGCGTTGCACTCTGACTGCAAAAGGACTATTATACCCCAGCACTTGATTGGTTTGCCCATATACTCTATAGGCATTGGGCTTTGAAAGACTTGAAGAATCCCATTGCTCAAAATCAGGATTCAATAATTGCGCATAAATGCCTTTTGGCATTACAATGACGGCTAATAATAGCCCAAAGGTTGTTAATGTTTTCATAAAATTTAGTTTTGGTTTCAACAAAGCTCACAGATTAAATGAAAAAGAAAAATGACCATTGTCATTAAATTGTCTATTTGATTTGCCTATTGAGAAGATTTCCTAAACTTAATTAACTTTGTGCTATGAAGTCAATTCTGATCAAACAAGCTACCCTTATCAATGAAGGTAAAAGTCGTGTCCAAGATGTGCTCATCAAAGGCGAACGCATAGAAAGAATAGATGATACCATTTCGGCCGAAAACGCTGAAATTATTGATGCCCAAGGCTTAATGTTAATCCCTGGCGCCATTGATGACCAAGTGCATTTCAGAGAACCTGGATTGACCCATAAAGGCACTATTGCTTCTGAGAGCAGAGCTGCAGTAGCTGGAGGTGTCACTACATTTTTCGAAATGCCAAATACCAATCCACAAGCCGTAACTCAGGCTTTGCTTGAAGAAAAATACCAGATAGCAGCTAAAACCTCTTTGGGCAATTATTCTTTCTTTATGGGCACCACTAATGACAACTACGAAGAAGTGATGCGCACCAATTCTGAAACCATTTGTGGCATAAAGATTTTCATGGGCAGTAGCACAGGCAATATGTTGGTTGACAATCGACATACTCTAGAACACATTTTTGCCAATGCACCAACAATTATTGCAACCCACTGTGAAGACGAGCAAACAGTGATTAATAATTTAGAACATTACAAAAACTTATACGGCGATCAATTAAGCGCAGTGCACCATCCGCTTATTCGCAATGAAAAAGCTTGCTATTTGAGTTCGAGCATGGCCATAGAATTAGCCAAACAACATCAAACCAGATTGCACGTTTTACATATTTCTACAGGAGCAGAAACGCTATTATTTGATGCCGCGCCTATTGAAAAAAAGAGAATTACTGCGGAAGCTTGTATTCACCACTTATGGTTCAGCGATAAAGACTATGCAGAGAAAGGCAATTGGATCAAATGGAACCCCGCCATTAAAACAGCGGCCGATCGCGACTTAATTTGGCAAGCCTTATTAGACAACCGCATTGATGTGATTGCAACAGACCACGCCCCTCATACCATTGAAGAGAAAGAACAAGCCTACATTAAAGCACCTTCTGGTGGGCCCTTGGTTCAACACAGTATTCAAGCCATGTTTGAAAAAGCACATGAGGGCAAAGTCAGTTTTGAATGGGTGGTCGAAAAAATGTGCCATAACCCTGCTAAATTATTTAGAATTAAAGACAGAGGCTTTATTAGAGAAGGTTATTTTGCGGATTTGGTATTGGTTAAGCAACAAAGCTACAATGTTCACAAAAACAATTTGCTATACCATTGCCAATGGAGTCCATTCGAAGGTCAGTCATTTAATTACAGCATATACACGACGCTGATCAATGGCCAAATAGCTTGGCAAAACAATCAAATACATGAATTTGGCAACGGCCAAAGAGTGCAGTTTCACAAATATGAATAAGCGTTTGTTTGGGCTGCTTTGCATTGTATTGACGTTTAATTTAAATGCTCAAAACAAGGTAAATTATAGCATAGGAGTTGGTTTTCCCAATCTACCTAAAACCTTTTTTAATTATTTAAGCCGTGAGAGCAATTTCAAGGCCAAAGGCATTGGCCCCTTTCATTTAAAAGTTGAAAAAAACATTAAACCTTGGCTTGGTGCTGGTATTAGTTTAAACTATGCCCAATACGATATCACTTATGACAGGCAAATGCAAGACACGAATACTGGCGCAATCATCATGAACCAAATCAGTTTGGTGAACAGCAACTTAGCGGTAAATGCGAGAGTGAATTTGCATTTCATTCAGGCCAAAGACAATCAGCCTCATGAACTGTATTGGGGATTAGGCATGGGTTATAAGTTTGGTCACTTAAAATTCACTGCGCGTTACAACGCTTTCTTACCTTCTCTTAAACTCCCAAGCATTAGTAGATTAGCCATAGAAAGCACCCTGGGCTACAGATACCATTTCAATAAAAAATCAGCCATTTACGCTGAACTTGGATTTGCCAAATCGCTTTTACAAGTTGGATACAATTGGCATTTTTAGCCTTTAAGAATTTTTTGTTCAATCGCAGAAGTGGAATAACCTTGAATGAAATCAATGGTTTCTACCCTACCACCATTCGCAAGAACTATATCTGCCCCTACAATTTGATGCACAGCATAATCACTTCCTTTAACCAATACATTTGGCGCTATGGTTTGAATCAACTCAAAGGGTGTATCTTCATTAAACAAGACCACATAGGCTACAGATTCTAATGCCGCAATAACAGTTGCCCTCGCCTCTTGATCTTGAATAGGACGTGACGCTGATTTACCCAATCGTCTTACAGAATCATCAGTATTAACCGCAACAATCAATTTATCGCCCAAATCAGCTGCTTTTGATAAATAATCAACATGGCCTTTGTGTAACAAATCAAAACAACCATTGGTAAATACTACGGATAAACCATTCGCTTGATCGTTCTGAATGCATACTTTTAATGCCTCTAGAGATTTGATTTTACTGTATAGTGTTTGATGGTGCATCATTTTTACAATTGAGTACGCTTAGCCATCACTATATAAGAGATTGTGCCAGCGAGTATGATCATTAAAATATTACTAGCAAACAAGACTATACCTATGGCCTTAGCTTCAGCAATTGGCAATTGGTATATACCAGATAAACCCAAATACACACTATTAATGGTTGCCACACCTGCAGGTGCAGGAATAATAACACCCAAGGTAGAAAACACCAAGGTAGACAAGGCTCCACTTAGGCCTAAAAACTGGGTGAAATCAAAAGCCATTAGTATGCAAAAGGTCATTAACAAATAACACATCCATATGCCAAAAGTTAAGCCTAAAAATAAGAAAGGTTGTTTAACTTGAAAGACGCTTTTAGCACCATCGAGCAAACCATTAATCATTTTCATGATTTTGGACTCTGAACCTATGCGCAATTTAAATACTACAATTAGACCAATTAAAGCAACTACTCCAACGAGTATCAACTTAGGCCAGCTTATATGCACTAAAACGGTTTGATTGATGAAGGAAAACAACAAATCAAATTGAATGGCTAAAGCAGTTAAAACGACAAGTCCCAACATGAGTAAGTCAATGATGCGTTCGCTCAAGACCGTCCCTACCAATACATTTAAAGGTATTTGATCTGATTTAGACAACATAGCACATCGCGACAATTCACCTGATCTTGGTATACCTAAATTAACCAAATAGCCACTCATGGTAGCATGGTAAGTATTAGCGGCTTTGGCGGGATAACCCATGGACTTTAAAATTAACTGCCAACGCATACCTCTTAACCACACGGCAAACACCCCCATTAAGGTTGACAATAAGACTAGCCACAAATGACTTTTTTGTACAGTCGTATAAAATTCATCAAAAGAAAAATTCTTCTGAATAAAATACAGAATAAGGCCTCCAAGTGCAGCGAAAATGAGGTATTTGAGGAGGCTTTTGGTGTTCAAATTAAATTTGATTGCGGTTGTTTGGGAAGACCAAACTTGGTTGATGTTGTTTGGCTGCTTCAAAATCCATTAAAGCAAAACTGATAATAATAAGTTCGTCACCTATCATGCCTCTTCTAGAAGCAGCCCCATTAAGGCCTATCTTTCCAGATCCTCTTTCCCCTTTGATCAAATAGGTCTCAAACCTTTCTCCATTGTTATTATTGACAACAAGTACCTTCTCGTTTTCAATCATGTTAGCGGCGTCCATTAATGCCTCATCAACCGTAATACTGCCAATGTAGTTTAACTCGGTAAACGTGATTTTAACGTTGTGGATTTTTGATTTTAAAACCTGAATCATCATAAAACGGCAGCAAATATAACGCTTTAATTGATTTTTTTAGCGAATCAAGCCTTGGCCTTAGAATCTATGATAATGGTTACAGGGCCATCATTGATTAGCTCCACTTGCATATCTGCTCCAAAACGCCCAGTTTCAACTGTATTGAGGCACAATGTTTTAATGCGCTCTACAAATTGTTCGTAAATAGGAATAGCAATTGCAGGCGCTGCGGCCTGAATAAAAGATGGCCTATTACCCTTGGCCGTAGAGGCCATTAGAGTAAATTGACTTACCAATAAACATTGACCATTCACCTCATTTAATGACAAGTTCATTTTACCCGCTTCATCAGAAAACAATCTCATCTGAATAATCTTCTGAGCTAAATAATTGATATCGTCTACGGTGTCGTCTGCTTGAATACCAATCAAAACCAATAAGCCATGTTGAATATGGCCTAATACAGAGCCATTACTACTGACTGAAGCCCTGCTGACTCTCTGAATGAGTGCTTTCATGATTTAGAGGGTTCTTGAAGGGTGTATTGCAATCCTATTTGCAATCCTATTTGATACAAATGATGCCTAATATTCGCTGTATTGGCAGAAAAAACAGGTAAGACTATGCTGGGTTGAGCGAACACTTTCAAGCCTTTAGCATCGATATCAGTAGCAATTTTTAAACCAGTTTGAAATTGAACATCCATACGAACTGCACCTTCTTCTGGATTATCAAATGTAAAAACTTTCTGACTACCTCTAGCTGAAAAGCCATGCAATACAGCTTTAATCGAATGTTTGTACATTATGGCAATAGCACCACCATATACCCATGAAATTTGGGTAGACTTTTTATTATAAAGGCTTTGTTCAAAAGCTATAGGTAGAGCCAATTGAAAATAACGGTACCTAAAATCAACATAATTGGGACCTGTTTGTGAAAGATCACTCATTATTCCTATCCGAGGATGAATAGTATCCAAAAAACGTAAATTATCTTTTTGAATACTAAACCCTAAGTTTTGAAACATCAATCCTGTTTGAAATCTGGAATTACTTCGCATTTTAAAGGACCACATCAAAGCCAAATTCAAGCCTGTTCTACCTTGAGTATTGTTTAAAATAGAATCTTTAAATCTGGCCGAGTAAGCACTTGACTTGAACTGAACAAAGGTATTAGAATAAGAGGGTTGAACAGATAGACTAAAGGCTTGACCTTTAAATTCGGCTGCAAATCCGCTTATAGATAAAAGTCCAAATAATAATAGACCTAGAGGTTTATTCCATTGCATGCTCAAAAATAGAGAATTATTCCCAGTTCAAATGTATCGTTTTGACTTTTCGCCATAAACGCAGAACCATTAATACGGCCGCTAAGGTTAAGGCTGACACCATAGCCGTCCAAATGCCTATAATGCCATGGGATTTAGACCAGAAATAAGCACCAGGTATCATGAGCATCCAATATGAAACAAAGGCAATAACACCACTTACAAGGGTGTCTTTCATCCCTCTTAAAACGCCTGCCCCAACGGCTTGAACACCATCACTGATTTGAAACAAAGCTGCCATAATTAACAAAGCTGGGGTCATTTGCAACAAGGCAATATCATTGGTATACCATGATGGAATAATGTCTTTAAACAAGAAAATAACTATGGCAAAAAGCCCTTCTAAAAGTATGGTTAATTGTAATGAGACAATCGTTATGCGCTTGATTCCATTAGCATCTTTTGCACCAAAATGATTCCCCACCATAATAGTAGTGGCTGTTGAAACGCCGACAACAAACATATAGGTTATTGAGGCCAGATTAATGGCAATTTGGTGAGCGCCGGCATGCAGTGCAGATAATTGACCGGCAATAATCAAGGCTGCAGAAAAAGCAGCAATTTCAAAGAAATAGGTAAACCCAATTGGAAGCCCTATTTTCAATATGGTTTTTAGATAGCGAATGGGTTCTGTGCTTTGTAGTTTAAGTCCTTGAATAAGCGGATGCCACCATACCCAAATCAACATGATTACAGCCATAACATACCTTGCTATAACTGTTGCCCAAACCGCCCCTGTTAAACCCATAGCTTCAAATCCCCAATGACCATAAATCAATAAATAATTGAGCCAAACATTTAACAGTAAACCTAAGAGGGTAACCCACATGGCAATGGCTGTTTTACCTAGACCATCTAAAAAATATTTACCATTATTAAACAGCAATACTGCTGGCAAGGAGTAGCTCGCAATTTTGAAGTACTCTTGAGCAAGGGTCTGAATCTCTTTAACCTGTTTGAACCAATCAAAATGGGAGTATAGAAAATAATTTAAGCCAAGAATGGCTATTAATAAAAACCCAACAACTACAAAAGACTGTTTAAAAATCACTAATGCTTGCGCAGGCTTGCCTTCACCAACACTAATGGAGACTAAAGCACTCACCGCTTGCAAAGTGCCCATGCCAAGTAAGGCGGTTAAAAAAAAGATAGCACTTCCAACACCAGCAGCACTCATGGCATTGGTATTGTATTGTCCGAGCATAACAACATCCACTACCCCCATTAATACGATACCCAATTGACCCATTGTAATTGGGAAAGCCAATTGAATCAATTGTTTCCAGTATGCTTTATGCTCTGCGTTCAAAATAGAGCACAAAGATACAAGCTTAAAGATGCATTATTGGAATTTGAATTCTACCCCCAAATTAAAAAATCTTGGGCTTTGAGGATAGTAAAAATTCTCCACTATTGTTTGTGCACCATAAATGTATTTATAGGTGTAACCATTGTTAGCGTATAATGCATTGGCCAGGTTATTGACAGCTGCTTTTAGTACTAACGAATTATTTTTCATTGATATGGTTTTTTGCAACATAACATTAAGGGTCTGATAAGCTTTTAAAGAACGACTGTCTGTTGATGTATTATCTAAGAATTGTTTTCCAACGTATTTGATTTGAACATTAAATTCATACGTTTTGAAATGTTTATCAGTTAAACCCAAATAGGCCACCATATTAGGAGACATGGCAATATCAGATTGTTTGTAATGGTTTACAATGGTGGTGTAATTATCGTAATTGTAATAAACATCTTCAAAGTTTTGGATTTTATTTTGACTTAAATTCAAATTAGCATCAATAGCAAACTTCTGCTTAAATTGTTTTTGAAACACCCATTCAATACCTCTTCTGTAACTTTTAGCCACATTGGTTCTGAGGGCATTGCCAACATCGTTTAAAGCCCCTGTTATTACCAGTTGATTAATGTATTGCATATTGTACACATTGAACTGCATCAAGGTTTGACGGTGCTTAAACACATACCCTATTTCTAAGTCTTTGAGGTTTTCAGGTTGTGGTAAATTCGCGCCTTTATGATCAACAAAGTCACTTCTAATTGGCTCTCTGTTGGCAATACTATAACTAGCATAAACATATTGTTTGGCATTTATGGTGTATGAAGCGCCAACTTTAGGATTAAAGAAACGATAATTGGTGTCAAATTTTACAACAGACAATTCATTATCAGTCCCTTTTGACCAATAATGGATACTGCGATATTGGAGATCAAGATCCAACTTAAATCGCTGCCAGGCATAGTTCACCTTCAGAAATGAATTCAAATCATTCTTTTGGCTCTTAGCATTGTAATATTCAAAATCTTTGTTTCCAAAAGCCTGAGCTAAATCTGACCACACCACTTGCCCAAAATGTTTACCATGGTACTGGGTGTAACTGCTCCCTAAAACAACACTTAAGGCTTTGTTGTGGTAATCCAAATGGGTATAATGACCAGCATAAATGTTATCTAACCAGCGTTGACGAACTAAATTGGATTGGCGTATGGTATCTGTCCCAAACACTAAATCATTTATGCCATAACTAGCGAATGGCGCCTGCGCCTTATACTCTTCAAAATAGCCTTTGCCAGTTGTTGTGAAAATCGAAGATCTTAATTGCCATTTAGCATTAAAGGTTTTCAAACAATGTAATTGATAATGATTTTGTCTGTAATTATCTATTTGATTGGGATAGGTGTAATAATTATATGTTCGGCCACTATTCAATAAATTAGTTTTATCAGCGGCAGACAATCCATTTCTTAAGGCATAGGCAGACATAGCAGCTGTATCATTATTGTAACGACTTTCTGGCGTACCATACCATGATTGGTATGTGGTTTCTTTGCCTCCAAAAGCGACAGCTTGTACATCAAACGTCTTACTTTTATAATTGGCATTGAGTTGATAGGATTGTAATTTACTGCTGGCTCTATCTATGTAACCATCGCTAACAATATTCGACAACCTTGCACCAAAATTAAAACGATTGATTAAACCTGTTCCAAACATAAATGTACTTTTACTAGTTCCATAGGAACCTATTGATTGTTGGATACTGGCATTGGCTTTAGGATTTAACAAAGTGTTTTGAGCATTAATATTGGCCCCAAATGCGCCATTGCCTATGGTAGAGGTTCCAACCCCTCTTTGAATTTGAACTTGATTGGTTGATGAGGCTAAGTCAGGCATATTGACCCAATAAACGCCATGGCTTTCGGCGTCGTTAATGGGAATTCCATTCACCAACACATTGATTCTGGTGGCATCGCTCCCTCTTATTCTAATACCTGTATATCCTATGCCTGCACCGGCATCAGAGGTAGTCACTGCTGAAGGGGTATTGCCGATCAGATAGGTAAAATCTTGTCCAAAATTGTTTTGTTTGAGCGCTGCTGCAGACAATTGACTGAAGGTAAAGCCTGATTTTTCGCTTGCCTGGACACCCTTAAGCACAAAGCTTTGCTTATTGGTAACATTGGAGCTGTCTGGAAAAGATTGAGGTGTTTCTTGCGCATTTACAAATGCCAATACACTCATAAAGGAGGTTAAAATGACTTGTTTCATAGACAATAAAATTGTTTTGGATGCTACAAGCCAAAGGCATTGGTATAAGTTTTTCTCGTCGCAGCTATTACGCTTATCCGAGTCTTATGGGTATAATCTCAGCAATGATTGCTCATGCACCCCAAAACAGATGCAAGTTTACTATTAAGAATGCAATTTTAAAAAAGTAATTTTTATACCCCGAAGGTTTGAGCTAAATGCCAATTGTATTGAATAAAGCTCAACATAGCTTTTTCAAGATCTGAGGGCGACAATAGACTAGCGTCTTCTGAGAACCCTTGATCAACAACCGGACACTCTAACAATTTAGGGCTCACTATACTTTGAGCATTTAACACATGTATAATTTTGTTGTACAATTCCATTAAGTAAACGGCAGGTAATCTACCACCTCTTCCCGATGACACACCGCACATAGCAAACACTTTGCCCTTCCACATATCAATGTATTGACCTGAGCCAAACACATTAACCATTTGAAACAATTCAGCACTTGGAAACCAATTGTATTCAGGACTGATCACGATGATTAATTTGGCATTAGCACATTGTTCATACAAATGTGATTGAAAGGCAGACAAATGAGCAGATTGCATCATGCCCTGGTTAAAAAACGGCAAGTCATAGTCTTTAAAATCAATAACATTGGCCTTTACATTATGGTGTTGTTGTATCAATTTGGCCATAGCATTGGCCACTTTGTATGTATTGTTATTGGGTCTTGAAGAACCACTGATGATGGCAATCATGTTATTTGAAATAGTTTGTATTTAGATATTGATACAGATTAAAGCCCGTTTTGTTTGCAGCCTCAGATAAATCAACCATTAATAATTGTTTGTTAATGGTATTCATATGATGTTGGGCTATTAATTGCAGTGCTTTTTCAAGCATCAAATAAGGCGCTTTCTCAGGTTGTTTAACGCGGGCGTGATGAGCTAAAACTGCTTCCCAAAGTTCAGCAATACCTTGATTTTGACTGGCCACTGTCTTAACCACGGGAATTTCCCAATCACTTGCTTTTTGATGCACTAGGGCCATTAAATTTTTAACAAACACATCTGCACCTGCCCTATCAGATTTATTCACCACAAAGACATTGGCAATTTCCATTAAGCCACTTTTAAGGGTTTGAACTTCATCTCCAGCTTCAGGCACTAAAACAACCACACTGGTATCTGCCAACCCTGATATTTCCACTTCACTTTGTCCTACACCAACGGTTTCAATTATGACCACATCAAACCCGGCATGCTTCATGATGTCTGTCATTTCAATCATCTTGGCAGACAATCCACCTAAACTACCTCTTGTAGCTACTGATCTTATAAAGACATTGGGGTTATTGAAGTGTTCAGACATGCGAATTCTATCGCCTAAAAGCGCGCCAAAATTGAAGGGTGAAGTAGGATCAACGGCAAGCACAGCGATTTTTTTATTCAAGCTTAACAAATGTCCGATTAGGGCATTGACTAAGCTGCTTTTACCAGCCCCAGGAGGACCAGTTAAGCCTATTACCGGCACAGACCGGTTAAACGGCAAAGCTTCTAAAAGGGCCTTAGCTTCAGGATAATCATTTTCCACCCAAGTAAGTGCCTTGGCAATGACTTTGTGATCATTCCTTGATAATGCCTCTATGTATTGCTCTTCAGCCATTAAAGTTTGACGCAAACGTTTTTAGGTTCAGTAAAAAAGCGCATGGCTTCCCAACCACCTTCTCTTCCAACTCCACTATTTTTAACACCACCAAAAGGAGTTCTTAAATCTCTTAACAACCAGCAATTGATCCAAACAATTCCACTTTGAATAGCAGCAGCAACGTTGTGCGCTCGGGTCAAGTTTTGAGTCCAGATACTGCAGGCTAAACCATATTCGGTACAATTAGCCATATCAAGTGCTTCTTGATCTGTATCAAATGGCATGATACTCACAACAGGTCCAAAAATTTCTTCTGTATTGCAACGGCAATTGTAAGCCAATCCTTCAATGATTGTTGGGGCAATATACCAACCATTAGCCTGATCGCCTTCAAGCTGGACTGGTCCACCACCTTGTATGATCTTACCACCTTCTGATTGAGCCAATGCAATATAAGACAAGACTTTATCAAAATGTGCTTTACTGGCAATAGCGCCAACTTTAGTGTCAGCTTGCAATGGATCGCCCACTTTTAATTTTGACACTTCTGCTAACAAAGCCGTTTTAAACTTTTCATAAATTGGTCTTTCAACTAAAATTCTAGAACCACATAAACAAATTTCACCTTGGTTTAAAAAAGAGGTTTGAACAGTGGTTGCAAGCGCTTTATCAAAATCACAATCAGCAAAAATGATATTGGGATTTTTACCGCCTAATTCCAAACTGAGTTTCTTAAACATTGGGGCTGCCACTGAAGCAATGTGCTTACCTGTAGCGGTTCCACCAGTGAATGATATGGCTTTGATATTGGGATGAGCAACCAATGCATTCCCCACTTTTGGTCCTAGTCCATGAACAATATTTAAAACCCCTTTTGGCAAGCCAACTTTTTGACAGATTTCTGCCAATAGGAAGGCTGTCATTGGCGTAATTTCACTAGGCTTAGCGACTACGCAATTACCAGCCGCTAATGCAGGGGCAATCTTCCATGTAAACAAATACAATGGCAAATTCCAAGGGCTTATGCATCCAACAACGCCAATGGGTTGCCTGAGGGTATAGTTGATAGCAAGCCCTTCCATTGAGTGACTTTCTGATGCAAATTGCATAGCAGCAGTGGCAAAGAATCTAAAATTCTGAGCAGCTCGAGTCATCTCGTTTTTAGCCAACCAAAAAGGCTTACCTTGGTCTATACTTTCCGCTTTGGCTAAAGCTTCATTATGAAGATCAATTTGTTCTGCAATCGCATTTAACAACTTAAAGCGTTCTTCTAATGAACTTAAGCGCCACTTAGGAAAAGCTTGCGCTGCACTTTCATAAGCTTTTTGAACGTCTTGATCATCGCTGTCTGGAATTTGAGCATACACAGAGCCTGTGGCTGGATTGAAATTATCCAAATACTTTAACCCTATTGGAGCCATCAAATCGCCATCGATATAATTTAAAATGGTTTGCATAGTATTACCCTACAAATATCGGATTAAACGCAGTATAGACCAAGTATAAAATACTTGAAATTTGATTTGTATGGTACCTAGATTATGACCTACCTTTGAAAGTTATTGTGTCCGAATAACAATGGCCAACATTAGGGTTAATACAAAACTTCCATTTGATATTGTTTACAGCATTTATCTCCACCCACAATTGGGGTATATGCTCGACCTTGTGGCAGTTCAACTCATGGGCAACGGACAATACAGTTTGGTTTGTCAGACATTGCATCAAACAACCGCTAAAGATTTTAATGCCAGTCCGCAACATATTCAAGCGCTCAAACACTTGGATGAAACGGAACCAGAAACCTTAATTAAAAAATTCTTCCCTCAAAAGAAAGCTGTAAGAAGCAGTGACTTCTTCAACAAATATTATTCACCTGAACTTCATCAAAAGATAAGGCCATACATAGAACAACGACTGCTCAATGTTTTAGAAGACATTGGCGAACAACCCTTGTATCTTGCAAAAGACAAAAACCTAACCCACACAAGACTTTTCATAGCTAAAGACAAAGCCTCTATTCTTTTTCATTTTAGAAGAAACGAACAAGCCACACATTATTTTGCTACAATAAAACTTGGAGAAAACAGCATTCGATTCAGTCAAAACAACAGTGAATTAATTATCCAAGAACCTGCATGGTTATTAACAGGCAATCAAATCATCACCTTTAAAAAAGAAACTGAAGGCAATAAAATCAAACCCTTCTTAAACAAAAAATTCATTGCCATTCCAAGACAAAGTGAGGCGGTGTATTTTGAAAAATTCGTTAGGCCTTTGATTGAACATTACGATGTGTACGCAGAAGGTTTTGAAATTGTATCAGAGCGATACAGAGCCCACCCTACACTTAAACTGACACCCATTACCAATGGCATTGGTCTCAGTCTTCATTTTAATTATGGGCCTTATTTATTCCCTTACCATTCCAAAAAAATGGTATCAGTTTCGCTCGAAAAACAACAAGACAAATACATATTTCACAGGGTAAAACGATCTAAAAAATGGGAAGAAAGCATCGTTGAAAATTTGCTTACAATGGGATTAAAAGCTGAACAAGGCAACTTGTTTATTTCTGCTTTGTCCCAATCTACTATATTGCAAATTTTACATGAACAACTTCCACAATTAAAAGTCCAAGGAGTTGTTATTGATCAGTCTCTTCTTGAAAAACCCTACCATATTGGCAACCACTCTATTCAGTTCAAGATGTCGAAAAATAAAGACTGGTTTGATCTAGAAGCTATTGTGCAATTTGGGCCCTTTGCTATTCCATTTATTCAGCTCAAGCAACATATTTTAAATGGTCGAAGAGAATTTGAATTGCCTGATAAAAGTATTGCCATCATTCCTGAAGAATGGTTCACAAAGTATGGAGGTCTATTTGATTTTTCAGACCATAGATCTGATGGACTTAGATTTAAAAAACACCATTTTGGACTTTTACAAAATTTATTGGCTGAACAACAATCCATTGGCCAAAAGGACATTCCTGTATTTTCCGATGCCACTCATTACCCTTTACCCAAAGGCTTAAAAGCTCAACTTAGACCTTATCAATTAACTGGCTACCATTGGCTTCGATTTATGCAAGAACAAGGTTTTGGGGCTTGTTTGGCTGATGATATGGGACTTGGCAAAACCTTGCAAGTCATTGCTTATTTACAATCTAGAATTGAAAACCAATTCAACATTGAAGACACCTCAAATAACGAGAACCACTTTGAATCTGCGCATCAGTTAGCTTTGTTTGAGAACCAATCAGAGTTGCCAATCAAAAACTATCAACACAAAGGACATTTAGTAGTTGTACCGACTTCTCTCATATACAATTGGGTAAGTGAAGCTAAAAAATTTGCGGACCTAAATGTATATGTTCATTCTGGCTTTAATCGCAACAAACACTTAATAGATGTATACCAACAATACGATGTAATTGTCAGCAGCTATGGCACTATAAGAAACGATATTGACCAATTCAGTCAAATGCAATTTGATACGATTGTGTTAGATGAATCTCAAGCCATCAAGAACCCTGCTTCTCAAACGGCTATTTGCATCAATCAATTGCAAGCACAACATAAAATTGTGATGACAGGCACTCCAGTAGAAAATTCAATAACAGATTTATGGAGTCAAATTCACTTTCTAAATCCTGGCATTTTAGGTAATTTCAATTTCTTTAGCAGAAAGTTTGTAAGCAGCATAGAAAAAGATAAAAACGCAGAAGAAACCCAATATTTAAGAGCCATTGTAAAACCATTCATATTAAGACGAACAAAAGAACAAGTGGCCTCTGACTTGCCAAACAAAACAGAAAAAATTGTTTATTGTGAAATGTCTGAGGAACAGAAACAGAATTATGAGTCCATCAAATCGCAATTTAGAAATGAACTCTTAAATTCGATTGAATCAGTTGGTTATA
>JBIPPH010000099.1:0-2598 GCA_044368575.1 Bacteroidia bacterium | reverse complement strand
TCTTCTCTTTGTTCAGACATAGCAATTTCTCTGGCTTCAAATATAATTTGAATACTTGGTCAAAACAATGCTATAAAGTACCTCTTCTGGCTTGCTCAGCTTCAATGCTTTCAAAGAGCGCTTGGAAATTGCCTTTTCCAAATGATTTAGCACCCTTTCTTTGAATAATTTCAAAGAACATAGTAGGTCTGTCTTCGACAGGTTTAGTGAAGATTTGTAGCAAATAACCTTCTTCATCTCTATCTACCATGATGCCCCATTTTTTAAGTTCGTTTATGTCTTCTTCAATAATTCCTACACGCGCTTGAACAGTATCATAATATGAACCCGGTACATACAAAAATTCTATGCCGCGCTTTTTCATTTCAGAAATGGTAAATACTATGTCATCAGTAGCTACTGCAATGTGCTGACAACCCGGTCCATTATAGAAGTCTAAGTATTCCTGCACCTGTGATTTTTTCTTTCCAATTGCCGGTTCATTGATAGGGAATTTTATGTACCCATTACCGTTGCTCATCACTTTACTCATTAATGCAGTATATTCTGTTGAAATATCTTTATCATCAAAGGTGATTAGATTCGCAAAACCCATTGTGTTGGCATAAAAATCTGCCCATTGGTTCATTGCGCCTAATTCAACATTTCCTACCATATGGTCAATATACTTTAAGCCTGTTGGAATAGGATTATAATCGGTTTTTAAAGCTTCAAATCCAGGAAGAAAAACACCATGGTAGTCCTTTCTCTCTATAAAAATATGAACCGTGTCGCCATAGGTATGAATACCAGATCGCTTAATCGTTCCATGTTGGTCTTGAATGGTTTCCGGTTGCAAATAAGATTTTGCCCCTCTTTGCGTGGTTTGCAAGAAGGCGTCATAAGCATCATTCACCCATAAGGCTATAACCTTTAAACCGTCACCATGCACTCTTAGATGATCACTGATGGCACTATTGGTCTCAAAAGGACTGGTTAAAACCAATCGAATTTTGCCTTGTTGTAACACGTATGAAGTCCGGTCTTTTGCCCCTGTTTCTAAGCCACAATAAGCAAGGTCTTGAAACCCTAATGCGGTTTTGTAAAAGTGTGCTGCTTGTTTAGCATTGCCTACATATAATTCCACGTAATCAGTACCATTGATAGGCAAGAAATCCTGAGCCTTTTCAAATATTTTGCTTGTTTCAGAATAATTAAAATTCTTGACCTGTGTTAAATCTGCTGTTTCCATAATGTTATTGCTTTAATGTTTTTGTTCTATCCATGATAAATAGTAGTCAGGCAACTCTAATTCAAGTGCTGCTTTTGTAATTTTAACTGGTCTAAATGGATCAATCATGACCGCTAATTCATTGGTTGCTTTTTTACCAATACTTCTTTCAATTGCCCCTGGATGAGGCCCATGAGGCAAACCCCCTGGATGTAAGGTTATTTGACCTTTTTGAATATTGTTTCTGCTCATAAAATCTCCATCAACATAGTACAGCAATTCATCGCTGTCTATATTACTGTGGTGATAAGGCGCCGGTATTGCATCAGGGTGGTAATCATATAATCTTGGCACAAAAGAGCATATTACAAATTGAGCAGCTTGAAAGTGCTGGTGAATTGGAGGTGGCATATGAATGCGACCTGTGATGGGTTCAAAATCAAAAATGGACATGGCATATGGATATGAACAGCCATCATAACCCACAACATCAAATGGATGATTTAAGTATACATATGGATGAATGATACCACGCTTTTTAATGTTGATTTTAAATTCACCTTGTAAGTCATTGGTAACTAAATTTTGTGGAAGTTTAAAATCCCTTTCACAGTATGGGGAATGCTCTAAAAATTGTCCGTATTGATTTCTGTATCTGCTAGGTGTTTCAATGGGACTAAAGGATTCAATGAACAATAGTTTATTGTCTTCTTGCTCAAAGTTAATAGTGTAAATAGTTCCTCTAGGAATAACGATGTAGTCGCCATATTTAAATTCAATATCGCCATACATGGTAGCTAATTTTCCATTGCCCTTATGAACAAATAAAAGTTCATCAGCGTCAGCATTTTTGAAGAAGTAATCTCCAGTACCTTTTTTTGGACTCGCTAATCCAATATGCAAATCATCATTAACAAAAAGTACTTTACGGCTTTTTATGTAATCGTTTTCTGGCGCTACTTCTAGTCCCATAAAACTTCTAGCCCTAAGGTTTTCTTCTACTGCTATTTCTGGTTTAACAGAATATGGCTCACCAAATTCCTTAACCAATGTAGGCGGATACAAGTGGTAAACCAACGAAGAAATACCGGAGAAACCTTCTGTTCCGAATAGTTCTTCGTGGTATAATTCGCCATTTGGCTTTCTAAAAACGGTGTGTCTTTTGTGTGGCACTAAGCCAACTTGTCTGTAAATAGGCATATCAAACGCAAGATTATGCCCATAATCAAGTTTAAAAAATGACTATAATCAGTCTTCTATGATTAAAAATACTGATTTGAATTGCTTTAGATAATCAATGCCCATTTGAACTTTCAGATCATTGTTTTGAACAGTTTCAGTAAAAACACTGTTGTTGTCTGGGCTTACGATTTGCTCTGATTGGCCAA
>JBIPPH010000054.1:0-8974 GCA_044368575.1 Bacteroidia bacterium | reverse complement strand
GCTTTTGCACCAGGAATCAATACACCACCAATCACTAAATCAGCTTGTTTAATGGCCTCTTTAATGTTGTAAGTATTGCTGTACATCGTTTGTACGTTTGCTGGCATAATGTCGTCAAGTTGACGCAGACGCGGAATAGAAATATCCATGATGGTTACTTGAGCACCTAAACCTGCAGCCATTTTAGCCGCTTGAGTACCCACTATACCACCGCCCAAAACCACAACATTAGCTGGTTTAACACCCGGTACACCACCCAATAAAACACCTCTACCACCCATAGGTTTTTCTAAATATTTAGCCCCTTCTTGCACACTCATTCTACCGGCAACTTCACTCATTGGCACCAATAAAGGCAATGAACGATCAGCCTTTTCAACGGTTTCGTATGCCAAACATACGGCGCCGCTTTCAATCATCGCATTGGTTAATGGTTGATGGCTTGCAAAGTGGAAATAAGTAAATAACAATTGGTCTTTCTTGATCAGTTTGTATTCGCTTTCAATTGGTTCTTTAACCTTAACGATCATGTCTGCAATGGCGTACACTTCTTCAATGCTAGGCAATAAAGTGGCACCTGCTTCAACATACTCTTCATTTGAAAAACCACTGCCCTCTCCAGCTGTAGCTTGTACATAAACTGTGTGGCCATGTTTTACAAATTCACTCACACCAGCAGGGGTAACTGCTACGCGGTTTTCGTTGTTTTTAATTTCTTTTGGAACGCCAATAATCATAATATTATTTTTAAAGTGCCGCAAAAATAACCAATAATCCCATGATTAAAAAAATAGTTTCAAAAGCCAATTTGAAGGACTTGATGCATATCAATATTATCAATGTTTTAAAGCTATGCGAAATAGAAAAAAATACCCTAGATTTGCCGTCAAATGATAATCGGAACAGTAAAAGAGACCAAAGCTGCCGAAAATAGAGTCGCTTTGAGTCCTGATGTGATTAAAAACCTTGTGAAGCAAGGCTTTGAGTGTTTGGTTGAAACCGGCGCTGGTATTGCTTCTAATTTCTCTGATGAGGCCTACAGCCAAGCAGGTGCAAAAATTGCTACTGACGCAGGCAATGTCTATCAAACAGCTGATGTGCTGGTGAAGGTGAATGCCCCTAATGAGGCTGAGATTGCTCAAATGAAATCTGGTTCAACTTTGATTTCTTTTGTTTACCATCTAAGCCAACCAGAACTGGTTAAGGCCCTTAATCAAAAATCATTAACGGTATTCTCTATGGATGCCATTCCAAGAATTTCAAGAGCTCAAAGCATGGACGCTTTAAGTTCTCAAGCCAACTTAGCCGGCTACAAAGCCGTAATATTAGGCGCGCATCACTCTGCGAGAATATTCCCGATGTTAATGACTGCCGCTGGTACCATTACCCCTTCTAAGGTGTTGATTTTTGGCGCAGGCGTTGCTGGTTTACAAGCCATTGGAACAGCCAAACGTTTGGGTGCTGTAGTTGAAGTCACAGACATCAGACCTGAAACCAAAGAGCAAGTTGAATCTTTAGGTGGTAAGTTCATTAATTTCGATACGGGAGAAGTCAAAATCGAAGGTGGTTATGTTAAAGAAACCAGTGAAGACACCCTTAAAAAACAAAGAGAAATCTTAAGCAAACATTTAGCTGCTGCTGATATTGCCATTACTACCGCATTAATTCCAGGTAAAAAAGCGCCTGTATTGATTACTGAAGACATGGTTAAATCAATGAAATTGGGTTCAGTGATCATTGATATGGCGGTTGAGCAAGGTGGTAACTGCGAATTGTCTGAAGCGGGCAAAATCGTAGTTAAGCATGGGGTTAAAATTGTAGGTGAATTAAACTTGCCTTCACAATTGGCTCAGAACGCCAGCGAAAGCTACTCTAAAAACATATTAGCCTTCTTAACCCACTTGGCCACTAAAGATGGTTTCAAATGGGAAATGGAAGAAGAGATCACTAAAGGTACCCTTATTTGTAAAGACGGATCAATTTTAAAATAAACAACATGGAAAGCTTATTGCAATTTATATCAAACAATCAGTTGATGATTTACATGGTCATCTTGATGATTTTTGTGGGCATAGAACTGATTGAGAAAGTCCCATCAGTATTGCACACGCCCCTTATGAGTGGTGCCAACGCCATTCACGGTGTGGTGATTATTGGTGCCATTATTATTATGGGCCAAGCCGAAAGCACTTATGCCTTAATTTTAGGTTTTATAGCAGTAGTACTTGGTACCTTAAACGTGGTTGGTGGTTTTGTGGTGACCGATAGAATGTTAGACATGTTTAAAAAGAAGAAAAAATAATGAAGCAATACATATTAGATATTTTGTACATGATTGGTGCCGTAAGTTTTATTTTCGGTATCAAATTATTGGGTAATCCTGAAAAAGCGAAAAAAGGTAATTTGTATGCTGCCGTTGGTATGGCTTTGGCCATTTTCGGCACTATCTTTTTATACGAAAGCGATGCTAAACCTTTGGGCAATTATGCTTGGATTTTTGGCGGCTTACTATTAGGTACTGTAATTGGTACCTTAATGGCTAAGAAAGTACAAATGACTGGCATGCCTCAAATGGTATCGTTCTTTAACGGTATGGGTGGTGCTTGTGCCGCTTTAATTTCTCTGGTTGAATTCAACCACTTAAGTGCTCATGGTGATTTTACTACTGCGCCTACACTTAAACTCATGATCATCTTCTTGGGCTTAATCATTGGGGCTATATCTTTTGCTGGCAGTATGATTGCCTTTGGTAAACTCGATGAGAAAATCAAAGATAAGACCTTGCCTTTGCAACAAGTCATTAATATTGGTTTGTTGGCTGTTATTTTAGCCATTGCCTTTATGGCCTCTTATGGCATGATCAGCAATGCCAATGTATTGTTCTTATTATTAGGTTTATCATTGGTGTATGGTATTTTGTTTGTAATGCCTATTGGTGGTGCAGACATGCCAGTAGTGATTTCATTATTGAACTCATTCACAGGTGTTGCAGCGGCCATGGGCGGATTCTTATACGACAACAAAGTAATGTTGTTTGGCGGTATCTTAGTGGGTAGCGCAGGTACCTTATTAACGGTAGTGATGTGTAAAGCCATGAACCGTTCTTTAACCAATGTATTGATTGGTAATTTTGGTGGCAGTTCTGCTGCTGCTTCTGGTAAAACAGTAACTGGTAGCATTAAAGAAATCAGCAAATCTGATGCAGCTGTGTTAATGAAGTACAGCAAAAAAGTAGTGATAGTGCCTGGTTACGGATTAGCCGTAGCTCAAGCTCAACACATTTGCCATGAATTAGAACAATTGCTCGAAGAAGAAGGCGTTGATGTGAAATACGCTATACATCCTGTTGCTGGTAGAATGCCAGGTCATATGAACGTATTATTGGCAGAAAGCAATGTTAGCTATGATAAATTGATAGAGATGGACGACATCAATCCAGAATTCAAAACCACTGATGTGGTATTGATCGTGGGTGCTAATGACGTTGTTAACCCAGCTGCTAAAAACGATCCTAGTTCTCCTATTTATGGTATGCCAATTTTAGATGTTGAAGACGCTGCACATACCATTGTGATGAAGCGAAGCATGAAAGCTGGTTATGCAGGTATTGAGAACGAATTGTTCTACAGTCCTAAAAACAGCATGTTGTTTGGCGACGCTAAAAAGACCCTCACTGAATTGGTGAGCGAACTTAAGAGTTTATAATTCTGCCTCATTGGGGTAAGCTGCCCAATCTAATAAATAATTGGCTTTTACTTGACTGATCCAGTCGAAAGTATTCGGCAAGGTAATGCTCAATGGCTGTTTACTCAACAACCAAGTTTGACTAGCGCCTGATGGCAATTGCACCACTATTGGCAATGGCGTTTTAGAGGCATAGTGGCTTAATGATAAAGTATAAACATTCTTACCGTCTTTGCCCTCAAGTGTTTTAACAGACAATTTAGGCAGCTTAGATTGGTATAAATACAGATCAAAAAAAGACTGCCAATTGCGCTGAGTGGCTTGATTGAAAAAAGCAATGATGGTTTTGGTATTGACAATACGCTTTTGGTAAGTAATGGCCAACTGTTTAAGGGTAGCAAACCACAATGAATCATTGTTGAGCATGCTGCGCATAGTATGGAGCATCCAAGTGCCTTTATAATAAATATCATTGTCTGAGCCATGGAAATATTGACCACGTGGCCCTTGCATAGGTGCTTGGTTTTTGATCTGCCCTCTTTGTGACCATAAGTATTCTAAAGCTGCTTTTTTACCCATGCTATGTTCAACATACAAGGCTTCAGAATAGGTTGTAAAGCTTTCGTGAATCCACATGTCTGCAGGGTCATCTGCCGTCAGGCTATTGGCAAACCATTCGTGACCACTCTCATGAACGATGATAAAATCAAAACCGAAATTATTGTTTTTATAGTGATTGCCATAGGCCACGCAGGATTGGTGTTCCATGCCCCAGTAGGGAGTCTCCACCAATTTGTAACCGTCTTTTGCAAATGGATAAGGGCCAAAATACTTTTCAAAAGCCTGGTGCATTTTATCTACCTGCATGAAATGTCTTTCTGCGATGGCGTTGTTGTAATCTAAAACATAATAATCCAAATCTACTTTTTGTTGGCCATAAAAGGTGTCGCTTAAATGGGTGTAGGCGCCAACATTCACACTGATATTGTACCCATTGATCGGAGAAGCAACATGCCAATTAAAACGCTGCCAATTGCTATCAAGGGTTTCAGTTGATACCAATCGGCCATTGGAAATCCCCATCAATGACGCAGGCACTTCTATATGCATATCCATTTGTTCTGCCTCGTCGCTCCAGTGGTCTTTACAAGGCAACCAAGAGGAAGGACCAATACCTTCGCAAGCCATGCCCACCCAGGGTCTGTGGTAGTCGTCTTCAGACCACACAAAACCACCATCCCAAGGCGCACGCAAAGCGGTTTTAGGATAACCACTGAATTCTATTTTTATTTGGTGTAATTCGTCTTTTTGAAGCGGCTGTTTGAACTTTAAGAGCAAATGATCTTGCTTGCGTTCATAAGGGTAATCGACTGCATCTAACTGCAAGCCTGTAACCTGCATATACGACATCAAATCTATGCGTAAAACTTTACTGTTTGATTGCATAGTAATGCGCATGGTATTGCTGCCCTTAATGTATTTCTGCATAGGGTCAACACGCAATTGAATATCGTAATGCATTACATCGTAACAAGCGCGGTCTTGTTTGAGTTGCCCAAGAGACACATTCTTGGCCCAAAGCCCAAGACTTAAATGCAAGCACAAACCCAATACAAACAATCTCATAAACGACTAAGCTAATGTGATAATACCAATTTCTGGTCTGATGCCCAAACGGCCAGGATAGCCTAAATAACCGAAACCTCTGTTCACATATATATACTGTTGATCTTCCTGATACAAACCCGCCCATTGTTTGTACATCAATTGAATAGGACTCCATTTGAAGTTGGCGGTTTCAATGCCTAATTGCGCCCCATGGGTATGACCAGAAAAAGTTAAATCAATGTCTTTAAATGATTTTCTCACTTGCGCATCCCAATGGCTAGGATCGTGAGACAACAATATTTTAAATGGCAAATTTTGTGTGCCCTCATAGGCTTTAGACAAAACACCATAACGCGCAAATCGGCCTTTGGCGCCATAATTTTCAACCCCAATAAGGGCTATCGCATCACCGCCTCTTTGTAAAATCCTGTTTTCGTTTAATAATAAATCCCAACCCATTTGTTTGTGTATAGCCTTAACTGCTTCCAAGTTGGCCAATTGCATTGGCGACATATGCGACTTATCTGATTGCGCGCTGTTGCCTTCAGTAATATGGGTTCTATCTTGCCATTGATAATAATCACCATAGTCATGATTACCCAAAATGCTGAATACACCCATTGGTGCTTTTAATTGCCCAAATAAGGCAATCATTTCTGGAGTCATTTCATTGGCCAAAGTATTCACCAAATCACCCGTAAAGAAGATAATATCAGGTTGCTCTTTTAACAACAATTGTATGCCTTTTTCTACGGCTTTAACATCCCAAAAACTGCCTGCATGAATATCACTCAATTGTGCAATTTTAAGCCCTTTAAAGGCTTGAGGTAAATGCGGAAACGCAACAGTAGTTCTGTGAATTTTATAATCGTGTGCACCTTTAGACACTCCGTAAATTAAGCCCGAAAAGGTAAGCGCACCAATCCCTGCACTGGTTCGCGCAATAAAAGTTTTTCGCGATATTAATCCTTTTGCGTTGGCTGTTTCTGAGTCATCTGTTTGAGGTTTTCTGAACTTGTTAATCACCCATTGTACTAAGCGGTAAAGGTCTTCGAGCACCAAGGGAATGGTCATTAATAATTTGGCCAAAAACATGGCAAAGAAAAAGCCAGTAATACTTACCTGTACACCTCTTGAAAATTGAACCAATCGGCCACCCATAGCAAAAATGCTCAAGACATAAAACATTATGCTGATAATCCAATACGCCCATTTAATGATGCGGGCTCTGTTTTTTTGCATGGTTTTGCAAAGCATTTTGATGGTCTGATAGGCATAGCTATCAAACAGCACCACGAGGGCAATCATGAAAAGGATTCTGAAGAAAACAGGAATAAGAGAAATAACAGATTGGAACATAAAGTTGTATTAATAATCGAGTCTATGACTTGTATTGGTTTGGATGTGTAATAAGCGGTTGTATTGCTTAAAAGCTTGAATACTGGTAGAAAATACGCCATCTTCTTGATTGATGATGAGTGATTTACCTTTTTCACCAAATAGGCTATAGGCCACTGCAGCTTTTAAGTGTTTTTTAACAATATCTTTGGTTTTAGTGGAGGCTTTAATGCTGCTCAAGTATGAAATTTTTTGGGCCAATTGAATAAAGGCAAGGGCATCGCGGTCATCAATTTTAAAATGCAACATGAAATCATTTACACTGCTATACACCTGGCTTTGTTTAACAAGGCGCAGACGCATATGATCTAAATAGTAAATATCAAACAAACGGCTGTAAAATAAGCCCGGCATTAAGCGTTCTATTTCTGTACTGTCGGCTATGGTATCGCGTAAGAAAATATCCGGACGAATACCTCCACCTGCGGTTAACAATCGGCCATTTTTTGAAAAGAATTCTTTTTTAATACTTGGGTCCAAAATCGGACTCAAAGTATCTCTCATAAAATCGCGTTTGTAAATTTCATTGTGGTAAGCATCAACATCTTTGGTATAATGTTTTTGTATGCTGCGACCACTTGGTGTATAGTACCTAGCTATGGTTAAACGTATGGTAGAACCATCTGCCAACTTAAATGGTTCTTGCACCAAACCCTTACCGTATGAACGATTGCCAATAATAACAGCGCGGTCATTGTCTTGTAAAGCACCTGTTAAAATTTCACTGGCTGAAGCCGTGTTGTGATTGATCAATACAATCAATTTGCCTTTGGTGAATTGGCCATTGCCATCAGCTTTGTAATCGTGTTTGAGCCTATGTAAGCCTTGGGTGTAAGAGATCAACTCATCCGCTTGTAAAAACTCATTGGCTATTTGTGCAGCCTCTTGTAAAAGGCCACCACCATTATTGCGCAAATCCAAAATTAAGTCTCTCATGCCCTCTGCTTTTAAGGCTTTCAAAGCAGTCAAAAACTCATTATGGGTTTGAGAGGAGAAACGTTCAATACGGATATAGCCAACCGTTTTGTTGACCATATAATACACCTCAGAACTGTTCATGATCACATCGCCTCTGTTCACTCTTATGGTTTTAACTTGATCATCGCTGCGTCTGTATACCAGCATATCAATGGCAGCTTGTTTGCCAGATTGAATGGCTTCTTGAATTTCAGTTGAACTTAAGCTGTCTGTTAATCTAATCGCACCCGCCTTAATCAAACGATCACCCGGCTGAATGCCAGCTTTATCTGCCGGCCCATTTGGAAAGACTGAATACACAACCAATGAATCATTATAGGCTATATATGACACCCCTAAGCCAAAATAATTACCCCTGATTTGACGCTCATTCACCTCGCTTAAATCCGGAGGAATGTAAGCGCTATGCGGATCCAATTGCGACAACATAAACTCAATAGTAGAGGTTTCAATTGTAGCTCTTTGAGTGCTATCTACATAATCATTTTGAATGATGTCTAAAATTTGAGTGAACTTATCTTTTTGATCCGTTTGAAACGACATCCCAGCCACCAAACCCAAGGCTAACATTATGGCATACACCAGAGGTCTGATGGCCATAGCCGAAGAGTTGTTGAGTAGGCGTTCGGTCATATCAAAGCTTACAATACATTGAGCAATTGCTCTTTGATTTTTTCGAGTTCCTCTTTCATAAACACCACCAATTGTTGGATTGGAAAGTAATACGCTTTACTGCCCATGGTATTGATTTCTCTGCCCATTTCTTGAGCTATAAAGTTTAGTTTTTTACCGTTGGCATCTTGGTTCAGACTCTCAACAAAGAAATCCAAGTGGTTGATCAAACGGCTTTTTTCTTCTCCAATATCATACTTCTCTAGATAGTAAATCAACTCTTGTTCAAATCGGTTATGGTCAACTGTGTTGTCTTCTTGATTTTCTTTTAAAGATTGTAATAACTTGCCTTTAACCGCTGATTTTCTTGGCCCTTCCTCCGCTTCTACCAATTGAACATTGTTTCTGATTTTAGCAATACAGTCCATAAAGTAGGCTTTAACGGTATTACCCTCTTGTATCCTAAAGGCATCGAATTTTAAGAAGGCTTGATCAACACATTGTTTCATGAGTTGCCAATCTTCTTCAGTAGCAGATTGTTCTTCGTATTTCAATACATCTGGAAAATGGATAATGGTATTGAGCAGCTCACCACTTGGCAATTGAAGGGTATTGGCCAAAGCCTGAATTTTTTGGTGGTAAGATTGTGCCAAGGCTGTATTCACCATTACCGATTCTTGGTTGACTTGGGCGT
>JBIPPH010000026.1:0-29165 GCA_044368575.1 Bacteroidia bacterium | reverse complement strand
TTGCTAATGGAATCTGAGCAACCTTTATCGCTGACGATTTTTAATTTGACGGTGTAATTGCCATAACTCGAGTAGGTTTTGCTTGGTGAAGTATCACTTGAATTGGTGTTATCTCCAAAAGTCCAGTAATTGGTTTTACTGCCCGAGGCCAATGACGTAGTATTAGTGAAAATAAAATTATGGTTTTTAAAGCACTGATCTGAATCATTAATTAAAAACCCCATTTGTGGCGAAGGATATACCGTAACATACTTTGATATGGTATCCTTACAACCCTCAGGTGTAGTTGCAATTAATCTTACCTTAAAACTATCAGATAAAGCGTATGATTTTGAGGGAGATGTTGCAGTAGAGGTACTGCCATCACCAAATGACCAAGCATAAGTTAGTGGCGTTGAATTGGTGGTAGAAGTATTAGTAAATGTAAAAGCATTGCCTTTGAAACATTGCTTTGGGGCAGGCGCAATGGCATAATTGGCAACAACATCTGTTACAGTTATGGTAGTTGACAAAGTATCTGGGCAACCAAATCCGGTATAGGGTGTGAGCACAACAAAGTATTTGGTTTTTTTAGTTGGTGTATTTACCACCAAAGTACTGCTTGTGCCTAACAAATTGGTTTTGGTGGAGTCTAACCACTTGTAACTTTGAAAACCTGGAGGGGCAGACATCGTTGATGTTGGTTGTTTTTTACAAGCAACAGTGCTGATTTGAAATAAGCCACAACTCAAATCCACGTAACCATAACCAAAGTGACCGCCCAAAGAACAATCTCCGCTGGCAAAATCTAAAATTACAGTTTTACCGGCATAACCAGATAAATTGATGGTAGCTGTTGCCCATGATTTATAGTATACAGACGTATTGACTGTCGAACGAACAAAACCAGGCAAATTGGATGCGGCAATATAAGTATGTGTATTACAAGATATGGACTGATTGGTAGCAGAGTCAAAGGTTTTAACTTCAAATCGAGGCTGTTGAGCAGCTGTATGACCAGGGTCTTGAAATACAACTGCGTATCTGTAAATCAAACTGTAATTATTAACTCCCGATGGAATCCTCACATGATACCTAGCTTTTTCAGCTTGAGCACCTGTTCCATTATTGCCTAATTTAAGGGCATACAAACCACCTCCAGCTGGTACAATAGGAAACCCACCATAGGGATCTGTTCCAGTTCCTGAAACAATTGTGTGACGTCCCGTAGCTGCACCCGCGGTATTCGCTACAATCGGGCAGCAAGAACCAGTGAATGGCTTCCAAATACTCAAATTACCTAATTCAAAATCAATGTTTTTAGGACAAACCAAAGTTTGCTGAGCCCTAGATTCCGACATCAAAACAATCCCCATTAACAAGCATAAACCTATGCTATAAATGAATGAGCTATTTGTTTTGGCTGCCTTCATCGCAACAAATTTTCTTCAGGCGTTTTAAAATAGTAATAGGGTCCTAAATAGATTTTCAACCAATGCTCAGGATAAAACTCCAAATCCTCATAAGCCTGATTAGACAACGTATTCAAATTGAGATCATATAACTTATAAAAACCTTGTTCTTGAAACGCTAGTTGACTGTAACCATCTGTTTTAAATTGGCTTGCTTGTTTTTGCCAAAGCTGCTTGCCTTTTTTGAGGGCTATAAAATCTTTGCCCCCCATTTGAATTACCATAAGATCGCCAATAAGATACAGGGCTTTACAGGCCTGAGATTGATAGGCTATAGGCAAAGAATATTGGGATTTAATTCGACCTGTGGAAGTTTCAATTAAAAAGACACTATTTTGCTTAAAAGCTATAACATTACCATTTGAATTAGCGCTCACTAAATCAAACGTTTCAGGCAAAATTGGCTGCCCTTTAACAGACCATAAAGCCCAACGACCTGATTGCATAGCCCAATAGACGTTGCCATGAACATTACTAATGCCATCAAAAGTTGGAGAGAGTATTATTTGCCCTGAATCATTCACTAATCCCCATTTACCCCCTTTAGAGTATGCTAAATAGCCATTTTGCATGCTTGAAACTTGGTCTACTGGCTCAGCAAATAAGAACTGTCTTTGCTTATTGATTACTTGACACTGACCGTTGTCTAAGAAAACCGTAGCAAAGCCATTGGTAAAACCAGTTGCTTCTGAAAAAAACACATCGCAAAACACATTGAGTTGACTGTCTAAAAATTGCCATTTGTGTTGATACCTCACTAAAGCTATTCCCTCTTTAATGGGTTCTGCATAATCATAAAATTTGTTGGATGTATCTAGCTGACCATCTTTAGAAAAATAAAACAGCTTAAGTGCTTGATGAAAATACGGTTTATAAGTTTGAGCATGGGTTTTGGAAAAAACAAACGCAAACGCCAATAAAATCAGTAGAAATCGCTTGTTCGATATGCTTACAAAACCACTCATCAGCTTATAGTTTAAGAATTAGAATCTATAGATGACAAAAGGGTTGCATCACCTACTTACACAAATCTAACATAATCCTTTGTCAAAAACAAGGATTAGTCTTATTCATAAATACTTAATCGTATTTCGCCAATGTGAATAAAACTTAATTTTTTTAGAAATCAAAAGTTGCACCTACCGCTGCTGCTAATTGTTTAAGCTTGTTTAAACTAGGCTTGGCGTAAAATATACCAGTAGTTTGATCTGCTCTAACGCCTCTAACAAACACATAATACACACCGCCAAAATCCTGATCATAATCAAAGTTTTGCAACCTTGATTTTAAGTACTTAACTGCTGCAATACTGTATAAATGGTATTGCAGATGATAATGGTTGTGATTCATCGCATGGTTTAATTGATCAGGCGCATAATCAGCAACTTGAGGGCCCAAATAATTTGACTTCCAATCCAAAATAAAGTACTTTCCATGCATTTGAAACAGCATATCCATTTTTCCATTCATCATCCCAATCAACTGTTCGTTGTATTTAACATCTAATACAACCGCTTCTGTTGAAAGTGATTTAATGGCTTTGCCACTGCCCTCTTGTATTTGAAAATCAAATTCAAGCTCATTTAAAGTGTATTGAGATGATAATTCTGAAAGCTTAAATGTGGTTTCGTTATGTTTGAATGGGACATTACAAATATGTTCCATCATGGATTGTAGGTGTGTAGCATAACTGGCTCTTTTATATTCTGCCAATCCTTTTACTGATTGTTCTATTAATCTACTCCACTGATTGGGCGCATTAAAAACCATGCGTTCAAACAATAAATGCAGCATATTACCTGTAGTAGCGCCTTTGGGCAATTGCCTTAATACCCAGTCTTCATAGGCATCCGAAGATGGCAATGCCGCTAACACAGGCATTTGCTCGTGTTCAGAAACAATCGATGAATAACTCCATTTTCGCCAGGCAGAATCTTGCAATTCAAAATGGTTTGGTATGCGATGAACAGACCCTTGCGTAGAATGTCTTGGTTTATATGCGTATCCTTTAGGCAAAGACACCTCTTCAGGTGCTAAGCATTCAACTGAAGGATTTTGTTCCATTGAAGGCATAAAAGGCGCCAAAGAACTTGTCTTTTTATGAAGATTATTATAGAGGTAACACAAATGAGCGGTTCTTGTCAATGCCACATAAATCAATCGTCTGTGTTCTTGTTCTATTTGAGTATTGAAAACCAATAATTGTTTAGGGCTTAATAGTGCTGCTTCTCCGAAATAATATTGAGCTGATTCAGGATCTCTGAAATTAATAATATTTGAACTAAACGGAGTTAAATTCAATGTTGGCGCAAAGACTACAGGAAATTCTAAGCCCTTACTTTTATGAATGGTCATAATGGTGATTGCAGCGTCATCACTCTCCATACGCATTTCAAATTCATCCCCAGAGCGTTTCTTGTCTTCCAATAATTTTTGCAACCAATTCAATAAATCCAAAGCTTGAAAATGCTGATTTAATTGGTGTTTGTGCAACAACTCAGTAAACTGAAGCAAATTCGACAATACCCTATTGCCCTCTGGGAAGGATGCATCCATACACCTTGCCTTTACCTCAAAATCAGAAAAAACCTGCATCAACAATACAAACACCCCTTCCTTATCCCATAGTGTTTGATAGTATTTAAAACGTTCTAACAATAAGGATTCATTGATTTTTAGCAGTTTGACTTCATCAAACCCCATCCATGGATTCAACAAGGCACGATTCACATTTGAACGATTGATATTGAAAACTGCAAACAATAAATAATAAATGGCTTTCGCCTCAGGGCTGTCTGATAATTTCGCATCATCAACAGTGACTGATGGGAAAGCATAACGCCTTAAAAGTTTTTGTATTTCAGCTGCTTCATTATTACTGCGAACAAGAATACAGATATCAGAGGTTTTTACGGGTCTCCACTGATCTTTAATGTATAATTCAGTATTGGACTCTAACAATTGCTTCAAATGATGCAAGCAACTATTCATTACAGTCTGTTTGTCTTTGCAAGCAGTATACAGGATTGGTTTTTGTTTATACCAATCCGCCCTTACTGATGACTTTAAGGTGTTATTAGCCTTTACATGCCAATACTTAATGGCATCTGCTGATTGGTCGAAGGCAAAAGTATCAAAGTTTTCTTCGGGCAAAAAGAAATGATTTAACCCATCAATAACAGAGGCACTTGATCGGTAATTGGTATTCATTGTATACACATGACGCACTAAATGACGCGCCATAAAATAGGTATTAATGTCTGCCTTTCGCCAAGCATAAATAGACTGTTTTGGATCCCCTATGTAAAACAATATAGAGTGTTTGTTAAACAAGGTATTGAACAACTCAAATTGAAGTTTATCCGTGTCTTGGAATTCATCAATTAAAACAGCTTTGTATTTCTGCCTGAGCGATTGATGTAAACTTTTATTGTCTTTGCTTACCACTGCATGGTGGAGTTTGGAAATCATATCATCAAATGTTATGACACCCAATTGTGACAAACGACTTTGAACCATCAAAAACACCTCCTCTAAAGCCTTTGACTGAACATTATACTTAAATGCAGTGAGCGATTGATCTATCTGTTCCTCTTGATGTCTGAGCGGTTCAAACCATTCTAACACCCCCGAAAAAATATCAAATACATAATTGGGTGTATTCTTTTCATAATACAATAACTTGTATAGCGCCTTTGCATGTTGAATGTATTTTATCAGGTCTTTATTTTTTGCATTTCTGTGATTTTGTATGCGCGTGATTAAGTCTTGAGCGTTCGAATTTAAATAGGCTTGCGCAAGTTTACAATTAGCCTTAAAATCTGTTTCAAAAGTTTGGATTTTAGTTTCAAAATTGTCTATCAATTGAGGGTCAAATACTGGCTCTTGAGCAGTATGCAAATAGGTTTGGCCATTCAATCTAGACGACAACAAAGACAACAACTGTGCTCTATTGCAGTTAAGTTTATTTAGTCTTGACAAAGTCAAATGCCCGATCGCATTCATATGTGTGCGCCAAAAGGCATTTACCGCATCGCTTTTTACACTTTCAAATTCTATAGGAGTAATCGTGCCTGCATTAAACATTTGGTCTGTTTCAAAGGCAAATTCATTCAGTGTTTTTTGGCAAAATCCATGAATGGTCATGATGGCCGTTTCGTCTAAAAACAAAAGCGCATTATTCAGTCGTTTCTTTACCTCTGCTTCACCAACACTTGCAATAGCTTGGTCAATTAAAGCTTGAATAGATGGATTTGAAAGCTGGGTTTGATCCTGACAAACTATTGCATATACCTGTCTTACAAATGCCCTCACTCTGTGCTCCAATTCAGCAACAGCTGATTTGGTAAATGTGACCATTAATATTTCTTGAATAGGCACATTGCTTTCTAAAATTAGGCGCAAAACCAAAACAGAAATAGAATAGGTTTTACCAGTACCTGCACTCGCTTCTACTAAATTCGAATCGCGCAATTGCACTTTTGCCACATTAAAATCTTGCATGTTTATCGCTTTAGTTGTCATCGTTAGTAAGCAGATTTAAGGTTAAGTTAACAGGTTCAAAAACCAAGGCCATTTGATCAACAATGCTGTGTATATTATCAGTTGTTAACCAGTTCATATCCCATATCTTTTGGAAGTATACATCCGTAAAGGTATCAGGCGACAAAACATTGGACTCTATAGATTTTATAAGCTTGCTGGCATCATCACTTTGTTTTTTGTATAGCAGTTTAAAATAAGCCCAAAGCAGCATATAAGGCTGAGTTTGATTTTGCTCAAAAATAGACCAGTAAAGATTTAATAAGTCTCTAGCTTTTGCTTGACTCATAGCGGTAACTGGCAATTGCACCACTTTAGACTTTTTGTCGGCATATAAAAAATGTAAGTCATAACCAGCACTTCTCAACAAAAGGTAGTCTAAAAAAGCCCCTAATATTTTTGATTGCCATGCACTTGAGCTATTTAGATGTACATAGTAATCATCATAGACTTCAATATCAGCCTTTAACCTGAATTGATTTATACTGTATTCCGGGCATAAAAACTGTTTGTGTTTTCCCTTGATAATTTCAGAGATAGGTTCTAATAAATCATCCAAATCATCCGCCACTTTTTTAAAGGCCATTTGACCAGTTTGTAAAAGAGGTAATTCTCCTTGTAATTGTTTTTTATGAAAATAAGCTGCGCGATCTTCTGGCTGCAATTGCATTAAATCACGCCTTAATTGCCAAGCTTCCAAATTGTCTAATTCAAAGCGTTCATGATCTGGCAACAACAATTCATCTTCATTGTAATTAATGAGTAAGACCTTATTGAAATACCATTTAATTGAATCTGTAAAAAACAATTTAAAATCAGAAAAAACCACACGATCAATGGTTTTAGTCGGGGCATTTGCTTCTTCAAGCAATACACTAAATGGTTTTGAATTTGAAAACGGATTGATATAATTGTACAACTTTGAATGCTTCCCGTATTGCTCACTGAAATGGTGCAAAGGCTGTTCAATCACCAATGCATTTAACCAATCAGGTTGATAAGACGCGCAACCTTGAAGTATGTACTCTAATAATTCATCAATTAGAGAAGAGGGCGGTAATTTGCTGCCATCTTTAACAGAATAGCCAACATAACTCAAATACAAACGACTTTGAGCAGACAACAATGTTTCTAAAAACAAGTGCTTATCATTGTCTTTGATATTTCGATCGCCTTTGCGTTTGTGTAATTCCATTAAATTGAAACTAGGATGCTGTTCTTTACGCGGGAATTGATCAAAGTTAAGGCCCAACATAGCAACCACTTTAAATGGAATACTGCGCATTGGAATCAATGAACAAAAAGTAATGCCAGTGCCTGCAAATGATTTTTGTTTGGTTTCATATTCCAAGAACTTTAAAAAATGGAATCTAAAGACTTCAAATGGCACCTGAATACTTTCAAACTCATTGACTTTCCTTAAACGCTCAACGATTTTTAACAAATGGTGATAGGCCTCATCTTCTGCTTCATTGGCTTGAAACAGAATGTCTTCAACCAACAATAACAACCAATCACACCAGGCATCAACGTGCCTTGGAGCATGTCTCATTGCAAGTGACTTTTTAAGCTGTTTGTAAAAACTATACAATTTCACCACAGTTTCTTGAGCTTGGCCTTCATAGGCGTCTAACGGAATCAGTGGCAATCCATTGACATTTATCTCAGGTTCCCCCGAAATCATTAAGCCATAAAACAAACGGTCTAAACCATAAGACCAACTGTGCACATAACTACCATCTGAAGCTTTAGCCTCTACGCCAAATCTGATATTAGCAGTTTGAATCATGGCCCTTATTTGTTCTAAATCAGTAAATTGAAAACGCTGCTGAATGTAAGGTTGTTCAATCAACTGCATCATAGATTCAGCTTTGAAATCATCCCATTCGAACGCCATTAAAGCAGAAATACTAGCAAACAAACTGTGTTCATTTTGCATTTTCTCATCTGCTATGGTAAATGGAAACTTGTAAGGCGCATGATTAAAAACAGCTTTAATATAGGGTGCATAAGCATCAATATCTGACACCATAACTACCACCTCTCTGGCTGCAGTTATTTGACCATCATCAACCAGCTTGACAAAATAATTGTATAGAGACTCCACTTCTCTGTAGGGCGTATAGCAAGCATTCACCACTAGTGATTGATCATGTAAATCTGACTCTAAAATAATTTGCCTGTTGGGTTTTACTGCATTGTGATAAACATCGCTTTGCAACTTTTCTAAGAGCGTCTGGGGTGCTTTAGGAATGAGGGCCAAATCATCATTGTACACATTGATATAGGTCTCGTCTTGAAACAAAGTATAAAAGGTTTCCTTAATGACCTTACCCCAATTATTGAGTATATCATTCCCCAATATACCAAAGTTCATTTTGCTGGTATCGCGTTTGAACTTTTGAGTCATGCGCACTATGTCTTTTTCAGAACGATCTTCCCACCAATAATACTCTGGCGCAGGATTCAACAAGTAAAACTTTAAGTCAACGAGCTTTGACAATTCATGGAATAGATGCAAATGTTGAGGGGTAATTACAGCCATACCAAAGAAGTAAACATCTTTAAGCATAGACTGAATGTACTCACTATGAGTTGATTGACTTAAAGCCTCTATGATGGTTTTAATCGCCCCAGATTTATCTGTTAATGCAGACTCGTATTTTTGATGAATTGACAACCACAAATAGGCTTGAAAGGCCTCGTCTTCATTGGCTACAACAGATTGCTCCCAAGCCCTTAACAGATCTTGTCTGTACATTTGGTATTGGTCAAATAAATCTGCTAGTTTGGTGGCCAATGCCATTTGTTTGACCGGCTGATTGAGGTAGTATTCAGCTATACTTGGAAATTGCTTATTGATATTAGGATGGTCTAAAATACTGTAAATAGCCCACTGCAACATTTCGATGCTCATCAGTGGTTTATGATAGCCTTTAACCCAAGTATACAAAAGACCTATAAGGTCGTTGGGTTTGAGGAATTCTATGTTTGCAGCAATGCCATGTTGTTCCGCTAATCTGTATTTGAGCCAGGCATTCATGCCATCGGTTTGAGTCACAATATAGCATTTGCTAAACGCCGTTTTCTCAGACGCTTGGAAATCTAATCCTAGCTGTTTGGCTAAGGGCTCTAAATGATTGGATACGTTTAATGCTATGCCCATGACAATCGTTTTACAATACCCGAACTTCTTTTAACACGTCTTTGTATGGCAGACACCAACTGCGCTTGATTGGCTTGAATACATACACTTTGCTTCCCTCTGGTTATGGCGGTGTACAATAACTCACTGGTCATTAATTGATCAGCTCCGGACTCTGGCAACACCACCCATACAAAATCAAATTCTGAGCCTTGACTTTTGTGGACAGTCATTGCAAATACCGTTTCACACTGAGCAAACAAACCAGGCATAAACCCTTTAACAGTTTGGTCACTGGTTTCAAACCAAATTTTCAAAACCCCATCTTGATCTGGTCTTACTATTCCAATATCGCCATTAAACAAACCCAATTCAGGATGATTTTTAGTGATCATAACAGGTCGATTCAAATAAAACTCTGCTTGGGGATTAAGTCCGTAATGTTTAGCCAAATAGACTTCGATTTGTTTGTTCAATTGTTTGAGCCCTTTTGGCCCCTCTCTAGTAACGGCTAATAATCTAATGGATTGAAACTTTTGCAATGCCAAAGCGGTAATGGGTTCTTCAATATATTGGCTCAAAGCGTTTGCATATGCTTTAATGGCTTCTGATAAATCGGATTCGAGATAAACTTGCTGATCTGCTGTTTGAGAAAACTGTTCTAAGTTAGCTTGAGATTGATCTATGACCCACTTGGCCATTTGCGCAATTCCACTATCAGCTTTGAAACGGTGACTCTTAATCAACTGTACGATATGGCCGTTTAACAAATGGGGTTGTTGAGGTAAAATTGAGGCGGGTAAAGCGCCATGACTTTTACTCAAATGCGTTTGATACCAGTCGTATAAATGTTGAGAAACGGTAGTGCCTTGCGCTATACATTGACACAAATCACCAAATAAACTTCCTGCCTCTACCGAAGCCAATTGATTGGCATCCCCTAAAAATATTACACGGCAATTTAAGGGTACAGCTTCTAATAATTTGGTCATCAAAGCGAAATCAATCATCGAAGCTTCATCCACAATAAGCACATCTAATGGCAAAGGCTGTTGTTTATTGTATTTGAAGTCGACGGAATTGAATTGATATTGCAACAATCTGTGTATGGTAAAGGGTTGAAGATTTTGCATAATGGTCTGGACTGAAGCATCAAACTGTTGAGCAGCAGATTCTAATGAAGCCTTCATGCGCATGGCTGCCTTACCGGTTGGAGCGGCAATGGCGATCCTCAATTCACTTGACTGTGCACTCAACAATGCAATGAGCTTTGATATGGTGGTGGTTTTACCTGTTCCAGGGCCACCAGAAATAATTGAAAACTGATTGATATAACTTTGTAAACAGGCCATTAACTGCCAATTGACTGTGTTTATAGTAGGTTCTGAAACATTTTCAGCAGCAAACCATTGCAATAATTGGGCTTGCATTTTTGACAACTCTAAACATCTATCACTTTGCAAATTGGCTTCATAGGCTATGCGATCAGCTAGCGCATTAATACATCTGGTTTCGTATCGGTAATAGCGGTTAAAATACAAGGCTTCACCACTGATCAATAAGGGTGAATGCGAGGCAACATCCTCAGAAAGATACGCTTGCATTTCAGACCAATTGCGTTCCAATGGAACTTCAGCATAAGGACTATCTGTTAAGTAATCAGAAACGTCTTGAAGTGGCAAACAAATATGCCCTTCTTGCATAGCCTTTGAAAGGGCATAGGCGTAGGGTCTAATGGGCTCATTTTGAAACAGCTGAGCAAACTGATAATGAATATCAAAGGCAGTCATTGCTATTGCATAAATATATTAAAAAAAAATGAGAATACCAAATTTAAATGCAAACGGCATTAATTACCGCCATGCTGAAAGCAATAGCCATTTGGACTTTTAGTTTTGCGTTTGCAACGAACACCTGATTGGTTTTTACCTTTGCATTGCTTGCTTTGAACAACTGTAGTAGCTTTTGGTTTAACTGTTTCTGTTACCTTTTGTTTACTTGGCTCTGACGCCTTTTCTTGATGATTAGATTTGGCTTTGAATTGCCAACATGAACGACAATACCCGGACTCCAAAATGGATTCTACTTGATTGTCAATAAGCGGGAAAAAATCTAAGCCAGTTAACCGTTCAACACTATCAACGGTGGTCATGTAGTCTTCAACCTTACCCTGAATTGGCTCATTGGGCATTACAAAAGCAATGGCTTTTATTTGAGGATAAGCAACATCCAATATCACTTTATAATAGGCTTTAGGCACTGAGACTTTATTAGGACCAATACTAGGCAAACTGTCTTTTAACACCGGACCAGTTACCACTAATACAATAGAATCTTCTTTGGCCCAAAGTCTAACTTGTTCTTCCAATTGTTTCCATAAGCCTCTATTTAAGTTTGGCACTTGAGGACTCATATTGCTAAAATAAAAACTCTCTTCCATAGTCAATTGACTCCAACCCATGTCAGCTGCTGGGGCCAAATGCCCTCTATCATATCCTGACCCTGCATAATCTTCATTGGCTGCAGACCCAGTTTTAACTAAAGGATCTTCTATGAATTTATTACTTCTTTCAACTGCTTTTATTGTGTGTTGGGCTGTTAATTCATAGGCTACCCAATCTGCTTGTTCGTGCTGTTCATTGTACATTAAATCATAAGCACTGTGATGTATAATCGCATGATTGAATTTAGCTTTTGGATGAAGTATATCTGGCACATATTTGAAGTGCTTTTTAATCAGACTGTCTTGATTAATGGCCCCTAAAGTGCTCACTATTCCAATACAAACAGCTAGTGCTATGGATTTTATTGTTGACATACTTTTTTACTGATAACTTAATTGGTACAACATTACACTGTTGCCGCCACCATTGGATTTGCCTTGTGCAGTCACTATCAATAAGCGACCATCTGCACTAATGTCCATACCAACCGGATAGCTATCTGCCAAACAGGTTGCAACAACTTTCATGCTAGAGGTATTGACGACTGCTATTTGACTGCTTTGATTAACGGCAGCAAAAACATAACGCCCATTTGGGCTTACACATATGGTTCTGGCTCCAGGGCCTACAAATACCTCTTGCCATTTTTTATACGCTTTTTTAGAGCCGTGTTTTAGGTGGTGCTGAATGAGCTCACGCCAATTGGCTTTTTGCACATACCCAGATTTATTTATACTCAAATAAATGAATGAATCATGAATCAGCAAATGCCTCATATTAGAACGCATCCCTTTGATTGAACCAATGTTTTTCTTGTTGAAAACATCAATTACAGAACATGAATTACTCCCCATTTTCCCAACGAATACATATCGATTATCAGGGGTAAAAACTGTTCCTCTAATACAATTGCCACAGTTGTTATCTCTGTCTATTTTAACACTGGTATCTAATGGATTTTCTATGCGTTTATCTACTGCTATTTGAGCGGTGTAATGAAACTTCAATGGTTGGTTGGAACTGATGTCAATTAACCCAACGGTGTTATCTCCCCAATGTGATACAACTATAGTTTTGTTGTCTGGTGAACAGGTTATCATTTTGGGCAATGGTGCTGTTGGCATAACCCTAACAATAGTGTCTGCATCAGTATCAATAATACACAAGGCTGATGGATCAATGGCATTGATGTCATATGAGCGGCGATAATAGGTTACCCATAGATATTTACCTTCGTGTGAGAAACAACTTTCTACTGGTTTGCCATCAAACACGTTCACTTGCTTGCTGGCTGTTCTGAACAGGTAATCAAAGTAATTCTGATCTCTAAAAAGGTATTGATTTTTAGAGGTAAATCTGTGTCTGATAACTTTTAGTAATTGATAAGTTTTTAAACTGTAAACCGAAGTGGATTCACCTTCTAAAGATTGTACATAGAATTTGAGCTTCTTATCCAGAATATTAACAGATTTAGGAGAATACACACTAGCATCATACACATCGTGAGCATGAGTGGTATTGGCCTCATAATGTTGCATGCGATGCACCAATTGCATGCGCACCTCTGCTTGTTCAGGAGAAGACTTTTGACCTATGGCAACTCTTGACAATTCTCCTGCATATGCCATATGCAGCGAGCCCAATAAAATGCCAAGCAGACAATAGATTTTCATAGATTTGTCACAAATATCCGATTACCAAGATAGAATTCAAAGCGCTAAAAAAAGAATTCAATTAAATGCTATATTTGAGGAATGAAAGCTATTCAATTAAGCAGTCTTTTTTTGATCGTTATCATAGGACTAACAGCCTGTGAGCCCATTGTTGAAAAGGATGATTTTCGACCAAGTCCAATGGCTGAAATTAATTTCGCCTATGAAAAACCAGGGATGATTGACAAGTTCAAAAACCAGTCTCAATTGATGATAGATAGCTTAAATACAATCACCTATTTTGGCTTTGCTGTAGATGAACGCTATCATTCTAGCTATTACGGCTTCACTAGTGACTCTGGCGTAATTGAGTTTGAAGTTAAAACCAATCTAGATCAAGAAACATTTAACAACCGTAAGGGTATTAGCAGCCATGGCACATGGCGTTCTATGACAGGCAATAATTTCAGTTTTGGAGGAGATTTATATGTACCTTTTAAACTCAGTAACATTGCAGTCAAAGGCAATGATACGCTCGAAATTTCAGGCAACGGCGATCTGATAAAAGCATTCTACCAATCTAAGTATTCAGGCTTAAATTGCAGAGATTCAATAGAAATTCTCAAGTAAAATTATTGTACCTTTGTGGTACATTTTATGGGGCTGACCGGAATTGACGGGTAGCGCAGGTGAGATGTAAGCATGTAGAGCTTTGTTTGCTGGCTCTTTAATCTCAACACTCAACAATTTAAGAGGCGAAAATAACTTCGCAATGGCTGCTTAATCGGTGATTAAGTAAATACCATACACTGTCATAGCCCTTGTTTGGGTCGGTTGTGAGTTACAGTGTTCGACATACCCAAATATGTTTGTATGACTGACAACGACTACAAACATTATTAGTTGTCTAAGTCTTAAACAAGGTATGCAACCAAGCTTTTTAAGGCCTACAATCAATGGTTACTAAACATGTAGAAAGCGTCATCATTTCCTAGTTCGGACGAGGGTTCGACTCCCTCCAGCTCCACAAATGACAGAGTGAGTGTGAAAGCGAGAGCGAACACGATACGCTGTCATTGGTACTTCACACCCACATTCACACTTACTCTCACTCTAAAAAAATTAGATAACAAGCTTTCAAGGATTGATCAGTTGGTCAAGTATTCAAATCGCCAACTATCCAACATACACAGAGTGAGTGTGAAAGCGAGAGCTAACACTCCCCCTGTCATTTGTACTTCACACTACACTCAGGGTCTCCTCCGAAAGTTTCCACAGAAAGTTAATAGCTGAAGGTGGAATCTATCAATACAATGAAGGAGGACACTTACTCTCACTCTAAAAAATTCGATAACAAGCTTTGACGGAGATGCAGTCAAAATGCGCCAAAACAAAAAACCCTGCTCTTTCGAACAGGGTTTTTTTATTAAATAACTATAAATAAATTACAAATTATTAGCGGTTTTACGCATTCTTAAATCAATGAAATCTTGCGTGTAAGTTTCTAATAATTTGGTTTCTTTTTTAGACAAGTCTAATTTCTTTTGGCTAGCAATTAAGGCTTCAGCTTCGTCAACCATTCTTAAAGCAAAGTAGGCTTCTAGTAAATTAAAGCCTAAAGAGATTGTTACATTTTTATCAATTCTGGCTTTCTTGTTTTCAGGTTCAGATTCAGCTAAAGCTTTAGTCCATTTGCTAACAGCTTCTTGTAATTTAGCTTTGGCTTGATCATCTGTTTTACCCATCATGGTAAAGGCCATAGTGGCTGCATCATACGCTTCATTCACATCAGCATATTCTTCACCTTTTGTTTTAACATAATCTAAACTGCTTTTTCTTTTACTCACTTCAAAACCCATGCGGTCATTCACCATGTGGTTAATAAACTCTAGGTTTTCTTTCAACACTTGAGCTTCAATGGTTTTAACTAAAATTGAAATATCAGTTGACGGAGAACTCTTTGATTCCGCTGATTTGTATGTTTTAAACTCATTCAATTGAGATGGCGCATTCATGTATAATTCTTGACCACCTGTTTTAGTGATTTTAACAGTCATTGGATGGCGGTAATTAAATTCTAAATGGTAATAAGCAACATCATAAGTTGAAGTAGTACCATTAGCAGAACGGGTTTCTTTTCTGATCTCAGAAACCACTCTAGGCTCTGAATGTTCAAAAACACCCATCTCAACAAGGTACATGATATCACTGCCTTGTACTCTATCAAAACCATCTAATTTTAAATAAGTAGAAGCCAAAGTGCTAACATCATGAGCAGTTACGTATTTAGGCTCATACACATAACGTCTGCTTGGTTGAGGCACATATGCCTTAACTGGCTTGTTGTTTTCATTTAACAATTCTCTTTCCAAAATCTTCTTAGCTGTAGATTTTGAATTCCAAGCTTCCATATCTTTCGCGTATTGTTCATCAGCCGCTTTCACTTTTGCTTGATAATCAACCTGATCTCTTTGGAAATCATTTTCAGCTTGAATTTTGTCGGCTTCGTATTTGGCCTTCAATTTGGCATTTTCTGCTTCTGCTGAAGATACCACTGAAGAAAAATAATTGACTGGTTTAGGGTTTAAAGGATTGGATGGCAACTTGATGTAGTTGTATTGCACATCCTCTGATTTAATGTTTTGAGCAATGGCCGCATTCAAAGTGAGTAAGGCCAAAATGGTAAAGTATATTCTCATACGATAGGAATTTAAGGGTGCGAAAATAGGGTTTATTTAATGAATTATTATATAGTTAAGCGATGTTTATTATATTAGAAACAATAATTAGATTTGTAGCATGAGTATTAGCATTGGCCTATTAAGAGAAGAAAAACAACCTGCAGACAAACGCGTTGCATTTACCCCTGCCCAATGTGCTGAACTCAAACAACAATTCCCTCAACTAAGTCTATTTATCCAACCCAGTAATGACCGTTGTTTTGCAGATGAACTTTACGAAAAAGTAGGTGTAGTACTCCAAGAAGATCTAAGCCACTGCGATTACTTAATGGGCATTAAAGAGGTGCCTGCAGACAATCTAATAGCCAATAAAACCTATTTGTTTTTTTCTCACACAATAAAAAAACAAGCCCATAACCAAGCTTTGATGAAGCGCTTGATTCAACAGAACATTCGCATGATTGACTACGAAACCTTGCGTTGGAAAAATGGCGATAGAATTTTAGGATTTGGCCGATTTGCAGGTGTTGTGGGCGCATACAATGGCCTATTAACTTGGGGCAGAAAACACAAAACTTTTACATTAACGCCAGCCTATGAATGCCATGATTATGCTCAATTGAAAGCAGAATTAAACAAGTTAGACCTTGGCCCTATAAAAATCATTCTGACCGGCAATGGGCGCGTATCATTGGGGGCACTGGAACTTTTAAAATTAGCTAAAATCAAACAAGTAACAGCCGCTGATATTTTAACTAAGATCTATTCTGAACCTGTTTTTGCAGTATTGCTCACCGAAAATCTTTATGAGAGAATTGATGGCAAACCTTATGACAGAAGTGATTTCCACCACGACCCAAGCCGATACAGATGTGTTTTTAGACATTATCTACCCTACTGTGATTTATTGATCAACGGCATTTATTGGGAAGAAAAAATGGACAGATTATTTTCGGAAGTTGATACCAGAAACAGTCCATTTAAAATCAAAGTCATTGCCGATATCAGCTGCGATGTTCAAGGCAGTATACCCATTACGCTAAAAGACACCAAAATCTATGACCCTGTATTTGGCTATGACCCAATTAGCATGGGCATTTGCGAGCCTTACACCAATAACAGCATAGACATTATGGCTGTAGCCAACTTGCCGACAGAATTGCCAAAAGATGCCAGTGAAGGCTTTGGCGCCATGTTAATGGAATATGTGTTACCGGAATTGTTTAAACCAGAAAGTAGCATTATTGATAACGCCACTATTTGTAAGAATGGCAAGCTCACAGAAGCTTATGAATACTTGGCTGATTATGCCTATTAAGGTTGCTCAGGGGCGTTGATAAAGCTCAATTTAGCCATCTCTTTTTCTTGTTGAGACTGCAAACCAACACCTAAGTCACTGGCAGTGCTAACATAAAAAGCCAATTGCTTTAAACTGTTGTATAAATCGTAAGCAAATTGAGCCTCTAATTTTGGAAAAATGGCATTCAAACCACTCAACTGATTTTGCAACATTTGATTGCGCTCTAAGGTAGATTCTGGCAAAGCACTGATCAGCATTTGAATTGAATCTTCTGTTTGAGCATCAATGGTTTTGTATACACCGCTCACCTCTTTAGACTCCTTAAAACTCTTGATATGGATAATCTTTACAGCTTGTTGAATTTCATCATTGGTGAATTCACCATCTGCTCCAGACACCAATGCAGTGACTAATAACGGAGCGTTTAACACCAATGACTTTTCGGTTTCATTCAAATGTTCGATTTTGCTGTGCATAACACTATTTTAATTACTTTTGTGCAAAAATAAACATTTTTAACAGCTTAACCATGTGGGATTTACTCATTTTTTTTCTCCGTGAAGAATGGAAAAACAAGTTCAACATCATGGCTTCGCTATTGTTTATTTTTTCTGCTGCCCTCATTGCTTATTTAAGTCTACCAAGCCTTGACAGCCAACATTTCAGTGCTGTGTTTTGGATAGTTGTGATATTTACTACACTTCAAGGTATATCAAAAGCCTTTTTACAAATGCGTAAACAACATTATTTGTTTTGGCATCAATTATACTCCGCTGAACAATTCTTAGCCGCAAGAATCATTCAATCAAGTTTGTTGATGTTGGTATACACCCTCATGGCATTATTGTTATTCAATTTGTTTTTCGACATTGAATTACAGGCTTGGATGGCTTTTACGCTATCATGCCTATTAACCGGCATTGGCATTTCTAGCATTTTCACCATCAGTAGTAGTATTGCCTCAAAAACCGACCAACCAAGTGTACTAATGCCTGTGCTCAGCTTCCCAATATTACTCCCTATCATTTTAGTGGGCAGCAAGGCAGGGTCTAAAGCCCTTCAAGACCTCGGTACAAATGCGCTACTAGTTGATTGGACAATATTATTAAGCATTGATACCCTTATCGTTTTGATGGGGATCTTCTTAATCCGATTTATTTGGAAAGATTAATTAAAACAATGGCTTAAACCCTTTTGGTTTTAAACTTTGATGAAAGGCGTGTTGCATTAATGGCTCTTGGGTTCTAAAAGGAGCAATGCCTATTTTATAGAATTCAAAATACAATAACCAATCTTCTTTCCCCCATTCAACAATGCGCTCATCAAAACCTTTAGTGGCTTCAAACTGATGCCTGTGGCACCCCAGCATACCTACACCCTCTGAGCAGTATCGATTAGGCAAGCCAGCCTCATCTAACAACATCACCTCAGGAAACCAAGCCTGATATGGCCTACAATAGGCATTCATCTGAGCTAAAAATTGGGGTGGCAAAGCAATGTCAGCATCACAAATAAAAACCAAATCATGTTGGGATTGTTGAACGGCTAAATTGAAAATTTTTGAGCGCGTAAAAGGTAAATCTGTTTTAGTATAGGTCAGCTGACCTTTCCAATGCGCTTTTAAATACCCTAATAAATCTGGCTCATCTGAACTATTACAATCCACTACAGAAAGCTCAATTTTAGAGGGGTCTGCAAGCTGCATAAGACTGGCCAACAATTGCGTTTTAAAGGCTTTACTGCGATTCATTAAACCAACACAAACACTTACAGGTTTTAAATTATCAGAAGAAGCCTTTTGAAATGTGCGCTTAAATACCGCGCGAATATCTATCCAAAGGGTGTACATGCCCAAGTATTTTCGGGCGGGCCATTTAAAGCAAAAACGGTAAAACGATTTTAATGGCTGCAACATCCCCTATTGCATTTTCACAAAAATTCCGCAGTGATCACTGTGCACGTAGTTAGCTAAAATCCCTGCATCAGCAATTTGATCTGCCATATGCTCCGCAACAGAAATATAATCAATGCGCCAACCCTTGTTCCTTGCTCTAGCATTGGTTCTGAAGCTCCACCAAGTGTATTGATCAGCTTCCTGGTTGATCGCTCTAAAAGCATCCTTCATTCCGGTTGTAAACCATTTGTCCATCCATGCGCGTTCTTCAGGTAAAAAACCACTGCTGTTTTTATTGGCAACAGGGTCATGAATGTCTATAGGATTATGACAAATATTGTAATCACCACAAATAACCATAGCCGCTTTGTGTGGATGCTTCTGCACCCAATCATAGAACTGGTCTAAAAATTCATACTTTACTTGTTGGCGAATATCACCGGTTGTTCCTGAAGGAAAATACGCACTCACCACTAATTTACCATTGATCATTGCCCCCATTACTCGGCCTTCGGCATCAAACAATTCGTGCCCCATACCATAACTTATGGCTTCAGGCTTAATTTTGGTTAAAATACCAACTCCACTATAACCTTTCTTTTGTGCAGGGTAATAGTAACAATGATACCCTAAGTTTTCAAACAAAACACTTGGAATATCTGACGCTTGAGCTTTCAACTCTTGTAAACAAACAACATCTGCTTGTTCCGCTTTTAAAAAGTCTACAAAGGATTTGCTCAATGCAGAGCGAATGCCGTTTACATTGTATGAAATGATTTTCATAAGTATTAATTTCTATTGTCAAGCCCCCAAAGCATTTTTTGTCTAAGGGTTTTTAAGAATGTTTCGCCTTCAAATCGCACCAAATTAACAGAAAAATCAGCCTTTCTAATGGCAATTTGAACTGTTTGATCGATGGTCACTGAACGCGAATCCAATGACGCTAAGAACTGTGAACCTCTGCCTTCAATTTCAAAACTCAAAACCTGATCATCTGGCACTATGACTGGTCTCACATTTAAATTATGAGGCGCAATTGGCGTAACTACAAAACTGGCTGATTTAGGAAATAAAATAGGGCCGCCACAACTAAGAGAATACCCTGAGGAACCAGTTGGCGTTGACACAATCAAACCGTCAGCCCAATAAGAATTCAAAGGTTCTCCATTTAGAAAGGCATGCACGGTAATCATACTACTGGTATCTTTTTTATGCAACACAAAATCATTCAGCGCATAATTGAATCTGAACAAATCAGCATTTGAATCCAATTGAAGTAAAGATCTTTTATCGAGGGCATAATGGCCTATTTGCAAATCTTTAAAAGCTTTCTTAAAGCCATCTGTTGACACATTGGCTAAGAAACCTAATCGTCCGGTATTCACCCCAATAATAGGCACCTGACTCACACCACTGATTTCAATTGCACTTAAAATAGTGCCATCGCCACCAACACTGATAATAAAATCAAAGCCATCCCCTTGTGCAGACAATTGATCAAATAAAGTTAAGCCAAAACGGGCATTAACAGAAGGGTCAACCGCTTGATGCAACAATACCTCAACTTGCTCTTGTAAGAGAAATTGGATGATATCTTCCATCACTTTAAGCTGCCTTGGGTTAGCAACTGCCTGGGTGTATAGTCCGATTTTCATAGGCTTTAAAAACACTGGTCATGTGCCTTTGTTATGGCAAATTTACTGTATTCTAGTGGGTTTTGAAAGTCGATAAAAAAATCCCGTTAGCCAAAGCCAACGGGATTTCAATATTAGATTAAACAAATTCTATTTAGAAACGCTCGAATTGAGAAAAGAAGAATGACCCTTCAATGGCAGCATTGGCATCGCTGTCACTACCGTGGATAGCATTCGCATCGATACTCTTAGCATATTTCTTTCTGATGGTACCTTCAGCAGCTTGTTCAGGATTGGTTGCACCAATCAATGTTCTGAATGATTCAACTGCATTGTCTTTTTCTAGGATAGCTGCAACGATTGGACCGCTGATCATAAAATCAACTAAATCTTTAAAGAAAGGGCGTTCTCTGTGTATGCCATAAAAAGATTCTGCTTGAGCTCTGCTCAATTGCAAATATTTCATGGCCTCAATTTTGAAACCGGCTTGAAGAATGTCATCGATGATCTTTCCGGTATGACCATTGGCAACCGCATCGGGTTTGATCATTGTAAATGTTTTGTTACTCATGGACTTTAGCTAAAAATGGGTGCAAATTTAGCTAAAAAAAAGAATTAAACCACTCTAAAGCAAATTAATCCTTTTGCTTTAAAAAGTACCTTTCCCAAAGGTCTTGAATAATCCCATCTTTTAGACCGTGGTAAGGCGTCATAATTTCGGTTATATTGGTTCTTTTAAAGATATCCAAATAAATACGACCCGCCACATCAATTACCTCAGCTCTATCTGGGTTGAGCTTCAAATGGTAGACACGTTCATGTAAATCAATGGCTTCAATGTCTTCAGTGAGTTCTGCCAACCTTTTTACAGTCATATAACCACCTTGTTGAACACCGGCTAAATCGCCAAGTTTTTGAATATTTCCACCTGTTCCAACGCCTTTTAATTTAGGCACCCAAGCAATATTCTCTTTAACCCAAGCATGCATTTTAGCGTACTCCTCTGCTTTAATTTTATTTTCTCTGGCTCTTACAGTACCAATGTTAAAACTTTTAGACACCACCGCTTTATTCTCTTGAATCAAAGTCAATTCAGTACTGCCTCCACCTACATCAATATGCAAAAAGGTTTCTTTAACTGGCAACAAATGTAAAAAGGCATTCATAATCAACTTACTCTCTACATTGCCTGAAATGACGTCTATGGTGATTCCAGTTTCTTTCTTGATGAGCTTAACAATTTTATCGGTGTTCTTAGCGTCTCGCATGGCGCTGGTTGCACAGGCTCTTACAAAATCAACGTTGTATACATCTAACAATAAACTAAAAGCCTTAATGGCTTTAGTCAAAAGTTCTGTTTTCTTTTTACCAATCTCTTTCGTGCTAAAAACATCATCTCCCAAACGAATGGGCAAACGGGTAAACTCAACCTTTTTCCACTCAGGCTTGAGTTGATCCATTTGCAAAGGGCGCGATATCAACAAACGCACTCCATTTGACCCAATATCTATAGCACCAAATTTCATGAAGTGCAATTATACAGTTAATTTTTAAAGAAAAAACAAATTATAGTTTACTTTAACTTTAATTGCATTTCAAGCTGAGTAAGCCCCCTTGCAGTTAGCACAAAACTATAGGCACTTAACTGATCTGAATCATACAAAACCCCTGAATTAGTTTCAGTTTCAAGGTGCTTGCAAGGCTTAATCCAATCTTTTGCTATCAGCCATTTCAACTCATCAGCAACCGTGTAACTGGAATACTGATGCATTTCTTGCACAATGCTTTCAAAGGCTTCTTCAAAAACCAATAAAGACATTAACTGAAGCGTCATTGGATCTAATTTATCGACCATTATTAGCAGAAGTTTTAGGTGAAGCATTGGTTTTATAAGGGCAATGCTTACAATTGTTTCCACAGCAATAGCCACGCTTTTTATGGTAAGCTTCCGTAAAAACCACCCTACCCTTATCGTCTAAATAATAATCGTCTGCTTGCATGCTGAGACCACAAAAGTACAATGGATTTTATTTCAGTTCTCAACACTTTGTCCTACGATTTCAATATCTTTGTTGTATGAAACTGAAAGGCCTTTTCCTCTTGTTTTGTTTGAGTTCATTAGCGCTTCAAGCCCAATGGAAAAAACAAATACTCACAGGCAATAAAGATCTATTTGACTTGCACTTTCAAAAAGGCTTCTTGCTTATTGGCGGATCCAGCAGTGCATTGTTTGCTTCAACAGATACAGGTAGAACTATGAAAACAATTGGCCTTAGTATTCCTACCAATCTGCGAGCTGTTTGGGCCATTAACCAGGATACTTTTTTGGTAACAGGCGAAAATGCTAGAGTACTTAAAACCAATGATGGAGGAATTACTTGGTCACAAAAACATGTAAGAACTGCCGCCTATGCCTATGACATGAAATTTCAAACTAAGTATGGCATTGCCGTTGGGAAAGATTTCATGATCATCTCTTCAACTAATTTTGGTGAATCTTGGACACTAGACACCACAGCACCCATCGGTAAAAGCATTAATTCAGTTGCCATTATGCCCAATGGCCAATGCTGGGCCGCAGCAGACAGTGGTTATTTGCTGCACAAACACCTCACAGAAAAAAAGTGGCAACTACTAAGACATCCAAGTGTATGCCATTTTAAAGCGATACAAACCTTTGGTGATTCAGTGCTATTGATTGTAGGCAGCGTTATTGACACCTTACAACCTAATAACATCAAAAACAGCATCATCAAAAGCACAGATAATGGCAAAACATTTAACGAAGCTTCGGCTACAGAAATGCGCGCTTTATTAGGCATGCATTTTAACAGCCCAGACAGCGGCTACCTTTGTGGCAGCAATGGTCTCATCTTGAAATGCAACAACCCAATGGACCAAGCTTTTAGAGGTCTTCAATTGAGCAACACGGCATCATCTTATAACGCCATCTGTGTGATCAATGGCACAGGGGTTGCAGTTGGCGATGGAGGACTTGTTGCGAGAACCAATAATTATGGTGGCTATGGTCTTCAATTAGACAACAACATAGACAAAGTGTTAGCTATATTCCCCAACCCTAACAATGGTAAGTTTACCATACAAGCCTTCCAAGAATCTGATGCTATTCGCGTAAGCAACGCCCTCGGGCAAGCCATACCATTTGAAATTGATAGTAATTATGTCATTAACCTAAAAGCCTATAAAGGCCTTGCAATTGTGCAAATAGCACAGGGCGAAAAAATAACTACACTTAAGGCTTGGGTGGAATAAAATACACCAATTCACTGATATAAGGATTGATCAGCGAAAACTTTACTTGTAAAACCCTTTCTTGAAAAGCTGCTTTTGGCAATGATTCGCAACGGCGCATAATCAACTCCCCATTGACTTCGTAATAATATGCCAATTCATCACCGAATGCATTTATTTTTTTTACCTCTGCAAAACTATAAAAGTGATTAAGATGCACGTATTTGGTCAACTTCATTAAACCCAAAAACAAACAAGGAGTGATGGCAAATAAGACTAAAAATAAGCGCAAGCCTGCAGCATTGTTTTGATAGGGTAAGTCTCTTACAGCCAAATTATAGGATTGTTTTTTATAGTACATTGAAGATGCCCAATAAGCCCCAGAGCAAAACATAAAACCACCTAATACAATGTAAAGAATTTTGTAATTCAATAGATTGATAAACCAATGGTTATAACACATCAACAAACCACTAATCGACAATAAAATAACGGCTATCAATCTCAATTTATGCGATAAAATTGCTTCGTCTTTTTCATACTCTGCAATGAATTGACTGCGCTTTAAGGCTAAGTGTTTCTTCACTTTTTCTTGAGCCACTTGCCATTTATTGGCAGGGCTATTTTGATGCTTAGGCAAGCCATAATATTGCTTCAATGCCTCATCGTAAATGGGTTTTAATTCTGGGTCAGATAGCAAATCATAGCCTTGAGTAATCACTTTAAAATAATCTTCCGCATGTGGAGCATTGGGGTGTTTGTCTGGATGATAAATTTTCGCCAACTCCCTATAACGCTTTTTAACCATAGGCAAATCTGCGTATGGTTCTAATTGCATTAATTTATAAAAATCATGTTCTACAGGCATCGGAATTGGAGGCTTCAGACAAATATACATGGATTGTCCGAAATCCTTGTCACTTGTTGAAAATTACAAGGCTAAATATGGCCCAAAAAGCACATTTTGGACCTTACTTTGTATGATAATGCTTATGAAAAAATTCATCGCCCTTTTGGTTAGCAGTTTTGCTTTAACCCAATTACAAGCATCTCCAAATGATTCTATCGGCAACAAAACGGTTGACGGCAAATACTACGTGCTTCACAAGGTGGTTAAAGGCGAAGGGGTATACGGCATAAGTAAAAAATATGGCGTTACTGCCGACGAGGTTTTTGCTGCAAACGAAAATTCAAAAGCAGGCATCAAAATCGGAGAAATCCTAATGATTCCTAAAGCCAATCAGAGCGTTTCAATCATTGACAACAACACTGCTGAAGTCCCTGAGGCAACGCCAACCACTATCACCAAAACAGAAAAAATCTATCACACTGTCAGCAAAGGACAAACCTTGTCATTAATTGCCAAACAACACCGTTGCAGTGTTCAAGAAATTAAGACTTGGAATAAACTTAAATCGGATAACATTCAATTAGGACAAAAACTAGAAGTTGGCCAAAAAACCATAGTGGTAAAGACCACTGCTAAGCCTAACACGCCTTCGACTCCAAGTAAACCAGCTGTTGTGAATGTACCTGTTCCTAGCCCAGACAAACCAGCAATACCGGCTAAAGAACCTGTAATTGACCACAAAAATGTAGTCGTAGAACCAACACAAGAATCGCCTTTAAACACCATCGTTAATACCAGTTACAATACTGTCAATGGCGATGAATTAACAGAACAAGGCAATGCCAGCATTTCAACTGAAGGCGAGCTTAGTCAAGATAGAAGTTTTATATTGCATCCAACCGCTAAAGTGGGCACCATCGTTATGATTACCAACCCAAGCAATAACAATACTGTTTTTGCAAGAGTTGTAGGCAACTACAAAGCAGACAACAGCAGCATCTTTAAGATGAGTAAATCCTTAGCGACTAAACTTGGGCTTAATAACAGCGCTCAAGTTAAAATCAGTTACGCCAAATAATGGAAATCAAAAAAGACCAATTCTCAGGACTAATTGTTTTAGTCTGTATTGGATTGTTCTTTGGCTTCACGCTATCACCGGCCCTCATGAGCATTGGCTTAATTGGCTTGGCTTGTCTTGGCATTTTCAGTATAAAACAAGCACAATTTTCATCAACAGAGCGACTAATCAGTATTGGGATGGTATTGTTTTATCTGCTCATGGCAGTGAGTTATTTTTATTCAAGCAATAGCGATGAAGCGCAGCGAAAACTCATCTTAAAACTACCGATACTCATCTTTCCGATACTTTTAATTAGTCTTCAAACTATTCAATCTGCCCATCGGGTATGGATCATTATTGGCTTGTCTTTTGCCGTTTATTTACCTGGTGTTGTAAGCGTTTATAACTATTGGTCCAATAAAGTCTTGTTTGACCAATTGATATTAGAATCCAAACCATTGCCTATTGAATTTGGCTATGGCATTTATCACATTCAATTTTCAATTTTGCTATCTGTTTCTATCATTTTAAATGCATTTGCATTGTTGTACCAAGAACATATTAGCAGCAATGTATTTCAAAAACGTCTATTGCTTTTTTTAGCTGTAACCAATACCCTTATACTCCATATTCTGAGCGCAAGAACTGGCCTCTTGGCTTTTTATGTTGGCGCATTGACCCTATTGATAGCCCAATTCCGACATTTAAGTCTAAAAGTTAAATCGGCTACTTTAATGCTTTTGATTACGCTACCAGTCTTAATGTATTATACCAGTGTATCATTCAAAAACCGTATGCTTAACAGCATCGAAGATTTCAAAGTAGCGTGGACTGGAAAAGACGCCAATGATTATTCCTTTGCGATGCGTGTACAAGCATGGAAAAATGCTAGCCAACTCATTAAAGCTCACCCGTTAACAGGAGTCGGCATTGGTGATGCAGACCAAGCACTGTTCGAACAATTTAAAACCAGCAATCCAAGTATACTGCCACAAAACCGCAAAAATCCTCATCTGCAGTTGCTAGAAACCGCTGTTCAAAGTGGTATCATTAGTAGTTTAATCTTACTGGGGATGTTTTTGTACATGAGCATGCAAAAACCAAACATTATATTGCGCGCAACAAGTAATATGTTATTGATTGCCTCTTGTTTTGAGAGTTTATTAGAAAGACAAAGCAGTGTAATTGGATTTGCCTTTATGCTAGCCTTTGCAATGTCTATTGCTTCAAAGTCTTTGGTAATTCAAGCACCGGCTTCAAGACCAGTTTCTTCCTAACTTTACCAGATTTTTCAATCAAGAACCATAAGCCATTGGTTTTGCCTTTTCCAATAAAACAATTAGCCGTTTCTTCTATGCTAATGTTGCTGAATTTTTGATATAATTTATCGGCCAAATCCAAATCATCAAATTCTAATAATCTGACGCGTTCTCCAAGTGTATTAATGGCTTGTGTTTGATATAAGCCTTTGGTCAAAGTATCGGCGATGTATAGTGTGGCTATGCCATTTTTAAAGGTGGATACTTTATTATTGAATTTACCACAAGCATTCAACCCAGTCTGTATGCGTTCAACACCCAGTGTGTCAATGAATACAATCTTTCCATGTTTAGCAACAGCACAAAACCCTTCTGAAAACTCAGGTTGAAAACCACAAGGCAGGTCAAAAGTTGGTGTAATCTTAATTTGCATAAGGCTATCTACAAACAAAAATTTATTACAAAAAATTGTATCGCGAATATCCATGTTTTCAATTTGGTATTGCCCGCAATCAAAAAATACCAATAGCCTGTTGTCTTTAATGGTTTGTTCTTGCAATAGTCTTTTGCGAGCAGCGTCTTCTATAGGATACACCATACGCTTAAACACTGCAGGTAATTCAAATTGATAGTGAGGTTTATTGACTATGACTCGCTCTCTTTCTTCAAATTGCTCAGTCATTGTTTCATCAGGCACCTCATCGTAAGCAGACTCTAACAACTGAAGCTCCCTATTGGCTTTAATTTCATCTTTTGCAATGCTTGTGCTTGCTATGGCTGTAGTGTCATAATAATACTTGAGCACCATAAAATCGAAGATGCGGATTTTAGGTTTTGGTTTAGGCTTCACTTTCACCAAAATTTTTGGCGCAACACGATGCCCCTTGTCATCTAAATAATAGACCTCGTAATAATGCCTTAAAGCATTGCCCCCTCTATACACTTTCGCTAAACCATTTTTAAACGGCAACAGTTTATTTTTTTGAGGGGAATATGCCAGTAAATCTGTAGTGAGAATAATCTCTCCTTTGGTATTCATAAGGGCCAAATAATCTCCATTCACAACAGTGCAATACCCTTCACTGAATTGAGGGAATTGCCAAACAGGCATTTTGAAAATAGGCTTAATCTGAACACGAAAACCGGTGTCTACAAAAACCATTTTACCGCATAATCCCAATGTATCTGTTTTGCTATAGAATTGATCTTTAAAAGGATCACAATAAAATGGAATACATAGTAAACCATCGTGAAACCCGTATTTTTTTATGTAAGCTTGTTTGAGTGCGCTGTCTAATCTTAAAACGACTTGCGCTTGAGCCACAAATACCCAGAAAAACAATACCAGTAAGAGCCTTAATTTCATTCCAAAAATCTCCATTTATCTGCTGCATTGGGCAGCCAACATGACGCGTGTTTGCCATACCATTTGTATCTATTTTTAGCAATCACATCATATACTGCATCGCGAACAAATCTTGGCACCAACATTAACACATAGAGCCCTTTGTAGGGCCAATTTAACAATTGCATTAACTTTAAAAAAGCGGAACTTTTTTGGTAATGTTTTTGTTTGTAAATCAAGACCAAAGACGACATGGCTTGAAGCTCTTGAGCTGACAAATGCGTTTTAGCAGTTTCACCTTGTAAACTACTGAATTGAATTAACCCCTTGTGATCTTTATGCATGAGCCATGCCACACTTTTTTGACACAACACACAAACACCATCATAGAGCAAAAGCGCTTTATCCATTAGAATACCGGCTCGCCTTGTTTGATTTTAACCCCAATACTTTCGATACCAAAAATAACAGAGTCACGCATATTTTGTTCTAATGCAATAGTATAAGTACCTGCAGATTCCATTTTTCTGTTCATCATCAAGGGCAACTCATAATTAACCGTGCCACCTGTTGAACGACCCAATGGTTTTCCGGCCTCATCCGTCAAAGTAAAATTAACGCGTTTTGTTACGATTCTGCCATCAGGGGTTTTAATG
>JBIPPH010000004.1:0-83027 GCA_044368575.1 Bacteroidia bacterium | reverse complement strand
TCACAACAACATCATCAGAGCATGGCCTATCACCAATGCAAAAGAAACTACTGGTACAATTGCCGGTTTGAACAAAACTTTTGGTAATGCTATCATTTCAGGTGACATTGCTGCAGGTAAATTCGTTAACACTGAGTTGACTTTCTACACTGACAACAAAATGACCATGATTCCAACTACTTTTGATATCTTGAATTGGAACCAAAACAACACAGCTAACATGTACGTTACTGCATTGATTTGGAAAAAAGAAAGCACTGGTACTTACACATTCGTAAACGGTGTAAGAAAGCCTTTGTAATCTTAGTATCAAATATTTTTAAAGCCCCGCAAGGGGCTTTTTTTATTCCCTAAACTGTCGTATGTTTGGTTGCATGTTGAGGCCTTTATTGTGTTTTTTGCTGCTGTTTTTAGCTAATTTTACCATTGCTCAAAACTATTATCACATTAGGAAAGATGGCACTGTGCCCAAAGGTTTCTACATTGATAAGGTATACGATGCCAACAAAACCATATTGCTCAATCAACCCAATAATCAACAGTTGTCAAAAGCTAATGCTTTGCCTTTTGCTGTTAAATTTTATGGAATAGACTACAATCATTACAAAGTATCTGACAATGGTTATTTGACATTTGACACCATTTCAACCACCTCCTACAATCCAGATTCAGTATTGCCCACTAAGAGCATTTTAGCCTTTGCTACTGATTTAAAACTCCAGAAATTACCAGTTCCTAATGATGGTATTGCCACCCAAGTATATGCCTATACAGTAGGACAAGCGCCTAATAGATCTCATATTGTAGCCTATTATGGCGTTAGTTTGGCTAAAGATTCCTTTTTAGGGCCTATCAACAACAGCAGTATTTTTGCTTTTGCGATAGTATTTCATGAAGCTAAACCCACAACTTTTGATCTTGTTTATACCCCTTATGGGAATAGGAACACTCAAGGCAGGGTAGGTGCAAATAAAGATAACTCACAAACTTATATAGTGGGTAATGGATTATTGGCTTATCCTTATCAATTCTCTTATGCTAATGAGGACTTGATTGTTTATGCATTTGAATATGGACTAGCGCCAAAATATGATTTAGCCTTTAAGTCTATTCAAGTGGGCAAAATCTATCCTCAGAATGCCATCGTTAATTTTACAGGAATATTTGTCAATTACGGCACAGAAGCCATTCAAAAATGTAGTATCAATTATGCCATTAATGCAGCAGACACGATTGCTTATCCGCTGACCAATTTACAGTTAGCCTCTAATGGTGAAGGTAAAATGAATTTTACGCATCCAGTGTCATGGACAACTGGCGCCTTAGGGAGTTTAAATCAGGTGAATGTTTGGATATCATCACCCAACGATAGTCTTGATCAAGAGGATGCCAATAATCATTACAATCAAACTGTTTTAAGAAATGCTAACAACACACCTTTTGATAGGAATATTCTTTTAGAAGAGGCTACAGGGGCTTGGTGTGGATACTGTCCTGATGCCCATTTAATACTAAATGAGGCAAAGAAAACTTATGGGTCTAGAGTTATTCCTGTATCATATCATTTCGATGATAGTATGAGCAATAATGACGCACTCTGGTTTTTGAGTCAATACATTAGCAGTTATCCAGATGCTCAAATAGACCGTAAAGCTTTTCTAGGCAGTAATTCTACATGGTTAAATGCCATGGCTGTAAGATTAAATCAGCCAGCGTCTGTGGCTTTGAGTATTGAACAAAAAAGGTTTGATCCTATATCAAGAAGCATTCAATTTAGAGTCAAAGCTCAATTTGAAGATTATTGGTATGGCAATTTACGCATAGGTGCTATAGTAACTGAAGACCACGTTAGAGGCAATGCCAACCCAAATGTTTGGAGTCAGAATAATTTTTATTCGAAAGACAATCCCAACGGTGCAGCAGGTGGCATTAGCCATCCTTTGTACAATGAGGCTAATTACATGGATGGTTATTATCATGAGTCTGTTCAAAAGGCTAATCCAGGTGGGGTTTTTGGAGTAGGCAATACCATTCCTCAATTGGTAGCACCGGGCCAAACGTATTATTACGACTTTACTTATAATTTGCCTCCCGTTTTAAAAGTGGCATTTCAAAATCAATATCAAACCCCTTATTGCAATACCTATTGTTGGCCGGGCGGTAATGATGGCATGCATGTGCCAGCCAATATCAACTTAATTGGATTTGTGACTGATCTTGGAGAAGATCAATTCAATAGTCCTATATTAAATGCCGTCTCCGAACCTTTGTGGCGATTAACTGATATCAATGCCTTTGAGCAAATGGCTACTGGATTAAAAGTATTTCCCAATCCTTTTGCAACAAGCTGTACAATTCAATTGCCTGAAATATCAATAGTAGGAGGGAAGTTAACAGTGTACTCGGTTTTGGGCCAATGCGTGTATGCTCAAACCATTGCAAATACTGATACAACCATTGCATTTGATTGGTCTGATTGGCCATCAGGTGTTTATACAATTCAATACCTACATGATCAAAACTTATTGCAAACCACTGTGGTAAAACAATAGTTTTTGTGTACAATTGGTGAACACTGATTGAGCCCTAAATGGCTACCTTTGCAGCGTTATGTCATCATCAAAATCAATACAGTCTGCCTTAATTTCAGTATACCACAAAGACAATCTTGAACCAATTGTTAGAAAACTAAACGACTTGGGCGTTAAAATGTATTCTACAGGTGGAACGCTTCAATTCATTAAAGAATTAGGCTTACCAGTTACTGCGGTTGAAGCTTATACAGGATTTCCTGAGATTTTAGATGGCCGTGTAAAGACTTTGCACCCTAATATTTTTGGAGGCATTTTAGCCAGAAGAGCCAATGATAAAGACATGGAGCAATTAGCCGCTCATGGTATCAATAACATTGATTTAGTGATAGTTGACTTGTATCCATTTGAAGATACAGTGGCCAATACTAGTAATGCAGATGATATCATTGAGAAGATTGATATAGGTGGTATTTCTTTGATTCGAGCTACGGCTAAAAATTTCAATGATACCCTTATTGTTTCTAATCGTAACCAATACCAAGCCTTTTTACAGTTGTTAAACGACAAGCAAGGTCAAACAGAAATTGCAGACAGACAACTATACGCCGCTCAAGCTTTCATGAATTCATCGCATTATGACACAGCGATATTCAATTACTTTAATCAAACCGCTCAATTGCCGGTGTTTAAAACTAGCTACAGCAATAGTAAAGTGCTTAGATATGGTGAAAATCCTCACCAATCTGCTCAGTTTCACGGCGATTTAGATGCCATATTTGATTTGTTGAACGGCAGAGAATTGTCTTATAACAATTTAGTCGATGTGGAAGCTTCTTTATTATTGGTGTCTGAATTTGAAGCCCCAACTTTTGCCATCATCAAACATACCAATTCATGTGGTTTAGCTTCAAGAGCCACTTTGTTAGAAGCCTACAACGCAGCCTATGCTTGCGACCCAACTTCAGCTTTTGGAGGGGTGTTAGCTTGTAACAGAACCATTGATGCTGAAACGGCTCATGCCATGAATGCTTTGTTTTTTGAAGTCGTTACAGCCCCAGATTACACACCTGAAGCATTAGATATTCTCAAGCAAAAGAAAAACAGAATCATCATAAAACTCAAAAAAGCCATCAATAACAAGACCATGTTTAAAAGCTTGTTAAATGGGGTGCTTGAGCAACAAATGGATTGGAGTGCAGAGCAAGGTAAAGACTTTAAATGTGTTACTAATGCTACAGTTAATGCTGAGCAAATTTCAGACTTAGAATTTGCTATCAAAGCCGTCAAACACTTAAAATCAAATGGTATAGCCATTGTTAAAAATCAACAATTAATTGGCATGGGTTGTGGTCAAACATCAAGAGTAGATGCGCTTGAATCGGCTATTAAAAAATCTAAGCATTTTGGATTTGATTTAACTGGCTCTGTTATGGCTTCTGAAGCCTTTTTCCCATTCCCTGATTGCGTTGCTATAGCTCATGAGGCGGGCATTGTAGCCATTGCTCAACCAGGAGGTAGTATAAAAGACCAAGACAGTATTGATGCAGCAAATGCCAACCAGCAAGCCATGGTATTTACTGGTATCCGCCATTTTAAACACTAATTTAGACTTCATTTGTATATTTGAATGTGCTTATGGCTCCGGTAGAATCATTAAAACACATTCTGAATCAATTGCCTGAAGAACCAGGCGTTTACAAGTATTTTAATGACTTGGGGCAGATCATATATGTTGGTAAGGCTAAGAACTTAAAAAAACGCGTACAATCTTATTTTTCTAAGCAGCACGACGAACAAAAAACCAGGGTTTTAGTCTCCAAAATCAGGGACATACAATATACAGTTGTGGACACTGAATTCGAAGCTTTATTGCTCGAAAACACCCTCATTAAGGAGTATCAACCTCGCTACAACATCAATCTAAAAGACGATAAGTCATACCCTTATATTAAAATCACAAAGGAGGCTTATCCGAGAGTCATTCCAGTAAGACAAAGAATTAAGGATGGTTCTGAATACATTGGGCCCTATGCCAGTGTTAAAATGATGCATACCATTTTAGAATTAACTCAAAAGCTTTATCCGACACGCAATTGTACTTTAAATTTAAATGCCGATAACATTTCAAAGGGAAAGTTTAAACTGTGTTTAGAATATCAAATTGGCAATTGCAAAGGGCCTTGTGAAGATTTACAAACCCAGGTGCAATACCTTGATGCGATTGCTCAAATTCGACACATTCTAAAAGGTAATTTGCAAGAGGTAAGGCAACACCTTAAAGCTGAAATGCAAGCTGCAGTTGATACATTGGCTTTTGAAGAGGCTCAAAAAATCAAAAATAAATTAGAATTGTTATCGCTCTATCAATCTAAGTCAACGGTAGTGAATACGACTATTAGTAAACTAGATGTGTTTGCGATGGTAACGGATAACAGAGCGGCCTATGTAAATGGGATGCGCATAGTTGATGGGATGGTGGTACAATCGCAAACGTTTGAAATCAAAAAAAATGATCAAGCCAATGATGAAGAACTCTTGCTTCAAGGCATTGCTCAGTTTGTGAATACCCATGGCATGAGTGCTAAAGAGTGGTTACTGCCATTCGAAATAAAAAGCATTGAACTAGCCGTTCCGTATACTATTCCTCAATCAGGGGATAGGAAAAAACTTTTAGAATTAAGCTATAAAAATGCTTTTGTAATTCAAAGAGAGAAGCAATTGGCGGCAGAAAAGTTAGATCCAGATCTCAAAGTAGACCGCTTATTATCGGTTATGCAAAAGGATTTAAAATTGTCTGCGCCACCCAAACATATTGAGTGTTTTGATAATTCTAATATTCAAGGGACTCATCCGGTTTCAGCCTGTGTGGTGTTTAAAAATGGCAAAGCCAGTAAAAAGGATTACAGGCATTTTAACATCAAAACGGTAGAAGGTCCTAATGATTTTGCGAGTATGATTGAAGTGCTTACTCGCCGCTATACCCGTATGGTGCAAGAGCAACAACCCCTGCCAGATTTGGTAGTAGTGGATGGAGGCAAAGGACAGTTGAGCTCGGCTGTAGAGGCCTTTAAAGCCATGGGATTATATGGTAAAGTGCCCATTATTGGCATCGCCAAACGCCTCGAAGAACTCTATTATCCGAACGATCCCTTGCCCCTGTATTTGGATAAGCGCTCTGAAACCCTAAAGGTTATTCAGCAAATGCGAGACGAAGCCCACAGATTTGGTATTACCCATCACCGCAATCGACGCAGTAAAAATTTTACGCAATCAGAATTATTAACGATTGAAGGCGTAGGCGAAAAGACGGCCATGGATTTGTTAAGGCATTTTAAATCCATTAGCAAGCTCAAAAAAGCCAGTTTAGAAGAGCTAAAACAACAGGTTAATCAAACAGTAGCGCAAAACATTTTTAATTATTTTAATGAAGCTTAAGCGTTATTCATTCGATTCATTGTCTGCAATTAAGCATCGTGTTTATGGCTTTGCTAATGCCTTTGAATGGGCGCAAGTCTTAGACAGCAACTCATCTGATGCGGCCCTCAGAATACAGCGCTTTGAGCTTTTGGCTGGTATTGGTCTTAAGCAATTATTTAAGGGAGATTACCATCAACAATTGTCGCAAATAGAACAGTCGTCGAATTGGTTGTTTTTTACTTTACCCTATACCTTGTATGAAAAGTCTGATGCGCCAATCATCTTTGAACCTCAAATCGTTTGCTCAATTTTAAAAGGCGCTGATGCACTTGAGTTGATTAATAATGGCCTTACTGATGCTGATTTTGATGCATTCATTCAACAATGGGAAGCCTTTGAGCCAAGCCCAATCAATCCCCATTTGCCTCAGCTTTGTTTTACAGCGAATACCACTGAACAAACGTATTTGAATACAGTTAAAGCCATACAAAACGATATTAATAATGGGGCTTATTATGAATTGAATTATTGCATAGGATTTGAGACGACCATTCATGACTGGCGCAGTTTGGATTATTTTACTCAGTTTAATCAGACAACAAGATCACCCTTTGCCGCATGGTTAAAAACACCCATATTGGATATTCTGTGCTCTAGTCCTGAAAGGTTTTTAAATTTAAAGGGTAAAGAGCTGCTTGCCCAACCCATTAAAGGCACCAATAGAAAACTAATAGATAATAAAAGCCAAATAACAACTTTGCTCAATTCGGAGAAGGATAGGGCAGAGAACGTTATGATTGTGGACCTCATGCGCAATGATTTAACCAAAGTTTCGGAATATGGAAGCATTCAAGTTAAGGAATTGTGTGGGGCCTATGCTTATACAACGGTTAATCACTTAGTGTCTTCTATTATTGCCCTTAAACGTGAAGGGGTGACCTTTTCAGACCTTATGCAAGCCTGTTTTCCAATGGGCAGTATGACAGGAGCGCCTAAGTTGGAAGTGATGAAACATATTAAAACATACGAAGCCGCTCCCAGAGGGTATTACAGTGGCAGCATGGGTTATAGAACACCAGAGGGTGCATTTGACGCTAATGTATTAATTCGCAGTTTGATTTACAAGCCTGAAAACAGCCGTTTATCTTATCACGTTGGAGGCGCCATCGTTTTAGATTCAAAAGCTGAATTAGAATATCAAGAATGTTTGTTAAAAGGAGAGAGAATGGCTAAGTTGTTTAGCGCTTAGTCCTTTTTTTAGAGCGTTTATCTGTTTGTTGCTCATCTTCTTTAAGCAGGGTTTTCCAATCATTTTGACTGGCATCAGCGGTGCTGCTTACGGTGTCAATGTATAATGATTTTGGTACGTCTAAAACTTCTATTTTACTGCCAATATAAGCTTCGATGTCTGTCAAAAGGGTTTGCTCCTCTGGGCTACAAAAGGCATAGGCTTGGCCCTTGTTTCTGCCACGGCCAGTTCGACCAACTCTGTGCACATAATTCTCAGGCATATCCGGTAAGTCGTAATTGACCACAAAATCTACATTCGGGATATCAATACCTCTGGCACTTACATCTGTAGCAATTAGGATTTTAAAGGCCTTTAATTTGAATTGATCAAGGGTCTTTAATCGGTCAGCTTGTTCTTTATCTCCATGAAGCGTTTCGGCATAAATGCCAGCTCTTTCAAGGGCTTTTAATACGCGCTCTGCTCTTACTTTGGTCCTAACAAATACCAATATTTGACTATCTGGGCATTCATTGATTAAACGTTCTAAAAAGAAGCGTTTATCATCCATGCTCATTTTCAATACTTGATGTTCAATGTTTTTATTCACCGGATTATCTGGGGAAATTTGAATGCGAATCGCATTGCGGACAATCTGGTAAGCCAATTTCTTAATTTGATCATCAATGGTTGCAGAAAAGAATAAGGTTTGTCTACGTTTAGGTATATGCCTTAAGATGTCTTTAATGTCTTTAAAAAAGCCTAGATTAAGCATGTGGTCGGCTTCATCTACAACTAGGGTTTGTAAATGGTTTAAATCAATGAAACCTTGGTGAATCAAATCAAATAATCTACCTGGAGTAGCAATCAAAATATCTATCCCAAGTTGCATTTTTTGGATTTGAGGATCCTGCTCAATACCACCAATAAGCGCATAAGCATGCACCTTGGTGTTTTTGCCAATCGCTGCAAAAGCTTCTGCAATTTGAATGGCCAATTCTCTTGTTGGAACCATTACTAAGCATTTAATCCCCTTTGATTTACTATGCAATTTTTGATGCAGCATATTGTCAATCAGGGGGATGGCAAAAGCGGCTGTTTTACCGGTGCCTGTTTGAGCAATGGCTAATACATCTTCGCCCTTAGTGATGGCCTTTATGGCTTTGTATTGGATGTCAGTAGGCTTTTTAAAACCCAAGGATTCCAAGTTTTGTAATATGGTAGGGTGAAAATGGTATTGCGAAAATCTCATGCAGCTGCAAAGTTAGTCTAATTATAGCCAAAGGGGCAAAAAAAAACCCCGCAACAATTGCGGGGTTAAATATCATGGTTGAGATTATCTCATTTTTTTGTTAGGCTTACCAATACCACTTGAAGGTAATGATTTGTTGCGTTTTGAGCTATTGCCAATAGGAGATGCATAACGGATCATAGCACAACGGAAACCAATGGTAGAAGTTGATAAATTCTCATCTAACCATCTACGAGTACCAGGACTCATCCAATAAGCGCGATCATTCCATGAACCACCTTTGTATACACGAGCTTTGTCATTGATTAAGGTAGTAACACCATATTCGTACATTTGCTCGTCATTGTTGTATAAGGTAGCATCTTTGTAACCAATGTTATCAGATACTTTATAGTTTCTTCTGTTGATGTTTTGAGCTTCTTTAACAGGTTCAAATTTCAAACGACCTAATGAATCTTTTTCCTCGATTTCACCGTATTCGTCTAATTTAACTTGGGTGTAAACGTTACCACGGAAACTGTTGAAGTCATCCATATCTTCAAGAGATAAAGGACGGTATACGTCTTTAACCCACTCAGACACGTTGCCAACCATGTTGTATAAACCGTAGTCGTTAGGCCAGTATGAGAAAACAGGCGTAGTGATAAAACCTGCATCGTTCAATTGGCTAGCGATACCACCTTGGTCACCCTTGTCTCTTTTAAAGTTGGCCATGATTTTACCTCTGTCTTTTTCTTTACCGTGGGTCATACGAACAGTCAAATCATTCCAAGCATATACACGCTTTTCATCTGTATTCTCAAATTGAGAGTTACCGATAGCACCTTGAGCAGCATATTCCCATTCAGCTTCTGTTGGAAGTCTGTAATCTGGTAATAAGATACCATCTTTAATTGCAACATCTCTTCTGCCTTTTCTAGTTCTGAAATCTCTCATCATGCCTTTGCCTTTTTTACGGGTAGCAGGATCGTATTGATTGGCTAAATAAGACTTAGTGTTGAAATTGTCTTGATCCACAACACGTTTGTCAACGTAAGGGTGAATTTTTTCTCTGTCTAAGATGTATTCGTTTACACGGTCAGTTCTCCACTCAGCAAAAGCTGTAGCTTGCAACCAACTAACGCCAACTACTGGGTAGTCTTTGTACGATGGGTGACGGAAATAACCTTCTACGTATGGCTCATTAAAGGCCAAACGGCTTCTCCAGCAATTGGTGTCTGGTAAAGCTTGTTTGTATACTTCAGGATAGGTAACGAAAACCCTTTGTAACCAATACACATACTCACCGTATTGAATGTTGCTGATTTCAGCTTCATCCATGTAGAATGAGTTAACGGTTACTTTGCGTTCAACGTTGTTGTAATCAAAAAGGACGTCTTGTTCGGCAGATCCCATAACAAAGGCACCAGCAGGAACCAAAACTAAGCCTGGGCCAGTTTCTTGTCCTTTGTAATGATGGTTTTCAAACCCACCCCATTTAGTACTGTTGTATTTGATACCAGTTGTTTGTGACTGGTCTCTTTTGCTGCCACATGCAGGAGCAAGGATTAGTGTGGCGGCTAAAACAGTAGAAAGGGCCAATAAACTCTGTTTTCTTTTCATTGTTGTTCTTATGTGTGTGTATCTATATTAACTGCAAATATGTTCAATTATTGTCTGATAAGCAAATTTTATCAGAAGTCAGGACATCTTAAAGGTTTAAATCTCAATGGTCTATCTCTTAAGCACCAGTCAACAGTGGCACTAACTTCGTGGCTACCTGGGGCAGCTGATCTGGCTGATGATACTGTAATATCATAGCTATAACCAAATTTGAAACGGTCTTTTCTAAAGCCTAACAATACCATTAAAGCATCTGAGTTGCCATAGGTGCCTAGGGTTTGTCTGTACCATAAACCAGTCACTATTGGTCCTTTGTTCACATAAAAACCAAAGTTGATTTGTGTGAAGTTCTGTTGCAACATGAACAAGGCGTTAGGAGAGAAAGTAGCTTGTGAAAAACGTTTTCTGTCTAAAGGTACCACAACACCTGCGTGAGCAGTGTAACGTCTTGGAACGATACCGTCGTTATTGCTGTAGAAAGATTGCACTGGTTGTGTAATGTTGTGCATGGCAAATCCTGCATAAAATCTTTCAGAATAAGCTAAGATGCCAGCAGCAAAATTAGGGAATGATACAGAAGCGTTTGCTTGAGGTTCTTGAGTTGGTAATACAAAACCTTGAGTTGGGTGGATTTGGTCACCAAATCTCAATTTGCTGTGGTCAATTGTTTTGTTGACTAATGAAGCCTGTAAACCACCTCTGATGAAGAAGGTTTTATTAACTGGTAATACGTAAGAGTATACACCGCTGAATGAGGTTGTGGTCAATAAGCCAGCGCCAGCTCTATCATAAGTAGCCATTAAACCTACACCACCACCGATTTTATCGTAGTGTTGGTCATAACTTGCATTGAATGATCTGAAAGTACCAGGCAAACTAGGCCATTGGTTTCTGTAGTTGATAGACATTCTACCAGCAGATTGTCTGCCGCAGAAGGCCGTACCTGCCATGGCAGGGTTGGTGTAAACAGGCGCTGCATAGAATTGCGTAAACTCAGGGTCTTGAGCGTAGGCACTTAACATGCAGGTAAAACCTAAAACTAAACCGTATATTTTTTTCATAAGTTATTTGGTCAAAACGGAATTTTAGCAAATATATTGTCAATTTTTGTAAAATGTATACTATTTCTGCAATTTTTTTAAAATTAGGCCGTTATGAAGGTCGAAATCAATTATTTTTGTGCTATAAATGAGTCGAATTATACAATTTATTGGGTTAAGTGTATTTATGCTATTGAGTATTGTAGCTCAAGCTGTATTGCGTCAAAATACAAATTTTGAACTTGATCAAATAATAGCCTCTAAACGAGCTGCACCACATACAGTTTTGGCCAATGGACAATGGGTTAAAATCAGTGTCAATCAAGATGGAATTTATAAATTAGATGCCCAATGGTTTCAATCTCAAGGTATTGATTTGTCTAATGTTGACCCAAGAAGCATTCAACTTTTTAGTCATCAAGGGGGAATGCTCAGTGAATTAAATGCGAGCCCAAGACCAAATGATTTACCTGAAAATGCAATATTGGTTCTTGGAGAATCAGATGGTAAATTTGATGCCAACGATTGTGTTCTGTTTTACGCCCAATCACCAGACATTTGGCAATATGATGCCATCAGTAAACGCTTTAAACATCAAACTCATTTTTATTCTGAAAAAACCTATTTGTTTTTAACCTATGGTCAAACATTAGGTAAGCGAATTAATGTCATTTCAGATGGGATGTCTCTCACACCTGACAGTACATTTAATTGGTTTAATTATCACGAATTTCATGAGTTAGAAAAAGAGAATATCTGTAGAGAGGGCCGTGTGCATTTTGGTGAAAAATTTGATCAGGTAAACAGTTATACATTTAACCATTTATTGCCGAATGTTTTGCCCGGATCCAAGGCTAAATTATTTTATCAAGTTGCTTCCAATGCAACAATCTCTACAAATTTAACGGTTAAAATTGATGGGGTAAATAAAGATGTAAATAGTTTTTATCCTATGTTGGTTCCTACCAATTGTTATGAAACGAATGGTGAAAGACAATTTGAATTTATGCCTAATCCAAATTTTCAATTGTCTTTTCACTACAACAAGCTCAATTCAAGTTGCAAAGCTTGGCTTGATTATTATGAAATACATGCCATTAGAGGTTTGGATTATGAAGAGTCATTCATGCCCTTTGCCAATGTGAATAGCGCTGGAATAAATACAACGGCTTACCAAATTAAAAACATGGCTAATGCCTCTGTTATTTGGGATATTACCAATCCGTTGTCACCAGCTATTCAATCGTTTCAAACGATAGGCAACACAGCTGAATTTAGAGTGCAAAATGCAGGTAAATTAAGGCAATATATCCTTCAAGATAATCAATACAAAACCCCACAATTCGAATCTTTTGTGAGCAATCAAGATTTACATGGATGTGGTAATGTGCAATTTATCATCGTATCTGCGCCAGAATTTTTGCCTGCAGCTAATGAGCTAGCGGATTTTCATAGGGTCAATGATTTAATGGATGTTTTGGTAGTGACCCCTCAACAGATTTACAATGAGTTTTCAAGTGGTTCACAAGATATTGTTGCCATTAGAGACTTTTTCAAACACGTTTATTACAAGAATACCAATCCTGTCAATCAGCTCAAATATGCCATGTTTTTGGGTGATGCCAGTTATGACTACAAGCAAAAATTAGGCTATCAAAGCAGTTTTGTGCCTGTGTATGAATCTGATCCGCACTTGGGTATTCCTTACCCAGATGATTACTATTGTTCTGATGACTTTTTTGGTTATTTAGATTCACTGGATGGGGCATGGATCAATGAACAAAAATTAGAAATAGCAGTTACGAGGGTGCCTGTTGTGACTTTAGCAGAGGCCAATCAATTTGTTTTAAAAGTTAAGCATTATAAATCTGCCGCCTCATTGGGTCCATGGAGAAATAGCGTAACCTTATGTGCTGACGATGCCGATAACAATTGGGAAAAAGACTTTGTAAATGATTTTGAAGCCATCTCCAGAAACTTAGATACCAGCTTTTCAAATTTGAATGTTAGAAAAGTATACTTAGACGCTTTCAAGCAACAAAATTTAGGAGGGTCTCAACGATATCCTGAGGCTCAAGAAGCTATAAAAAAAGAGTTCGAAAAAGGAACCTTAATTTTTAATTATGTTGGGCATGGCGGAGAAGAATATTTAGCTACAGAAAAAGTCATTGATATTCCATTGATAACCAGTTTGAAAAACATGAATACATTGCCTGTGTTTTTTACAGCTACATGTGAGTTTAGTCGTTTTGATGATGCCCTCAGAAAGAGTGCAGGAGAATACGTCATTACACAACCTGATGGCGGTGCAATTGCCATGTTTACTACTAATCGAATTGTGTATTCAGGTGCCAATGCTGCGTTGACATCGTTTTTTTGGTCAAATTGTGCTTATGTTAAAATTGGTGGAGAATGGCCTAGGTTAGGAGATGTCTATAAAAAACTTAAGAATTGGTATGGTCAAAACAGCAATGATAGAAAATTCAATTTGTTTGCAGATCCGGCCTTGAGAATGAATTATCCTGAACATTTTATTCGAATTGACAGTTTAAATCAAGCTGATTTTAATGGGAATACAGATACCCTAAAAGCGCTGTCAAAAGTTGTTTTTAAAGGGCATATTGAAAATTTGCAAGGGCAAAAGCAAACTGGATTTAATGGCACTATCTTCCCGGTAGTTTATGATAAACAAAGTACGTTTTATACATTAGGTAATGATGTTTCTGATTTAAAATTACCTTTTAAATTGTACGATAATATATTGTACAAGGGTAGTAATACCGTTAAAAATGGTGATTATACTTTCTCTTTTGTCGTACCTAAAGACATCAATTACAATTTAGGGTATGGTAAAATCAGTCTATATGCTCAAAGTGCAACAACTGACGCTAGTGGAAGTTCTCTTAAAGTGCCAGTAGGAGGCACTAATACAATGGCAAGTAACGACATCACTGGTCCTGATTTACAATTATTCGTTGATGATTATTCCTTTAAGTCAGGCGGTTTAACGTCGAGTCATCCATTGTTGTTGGCAAAGATATTTGATTTGAATGGCGTCAATGCCTCAGGAAGTGGAATAGGACGTGATATCATTGCCACCATTGATAAAAATACCAGCAACGAAAAACGTTACGTCTTAAATGCCTTTTATAATGCGGAACTCAATGCCTTTACCTCTGGCAATATCGCTTATCAATTAAACGGTTTGAGTAAGGGTAAGCACACTTATACTTTAAAGGTTTGGGATGTCTATAACAATTCGAGTGAAGCTACAATAGAATTTCTTGTAACCGATGACAATCAACTGCAGTTAGCTTATGTAAAGAATTATCCTAATCCAATGCAAAACAATACACACTTTGAATTGAGTCATAATTTCGCCGGCCAAAACCTAGATGTTGTAATCAATGTCTATTCGTTGTCTGGCGCATTGCTGAAGACAATTCATAAATTCTATACACAAGCTCCTGCAGTTATTTCAGACTTACAATGGAATGGCAGCGATAAAAATGATATGGATTTGCCATCAGGTGTTTATTACTATCAGGCTTTGTTAAAAGCAGATAATGGGCAAACCACTCAAAAAGTTGAAAAATTAATAAAGGTTGATTAGATATTATTAAAAGATTGATATATTTGCTCACTATTGAATAGAAAATTACTCAAATTTTATTCTGAATGTTTATCGAAATGAATTCCACCAAAAAACTAGTGGCAGTATTGTCATTGGTTGCTCTTCATACTTCTGTATCAGCTCAATCATCTGGTTCTATTAGTCGATCTCAACTGACTGGTCAAATGAATGTGATCACTACAGCTGTTCCATTTTTAACCATTACCCCAGACAGCAGAAGAGCTGGAATGGGAGAGGCTGGTGTTGCAAGTACTGCAGATGCCAATTCAGTGTATTGGAATGCAGCTGCTTTAGCTTTTGTTGAGAAGAAGGCGGCCATTTCAAATTCATATGCCCCATGGTTAAGACAATTGGTGCCAGGGATTTCATTCAATAGTGTATCTGGTTACAGCAAAATCAATAAACGTTCAGTAATTGGTGGATCCATGAGGTTTTTTACCTTTGGCGACATCAACTTTACCGATGATGCCGGTAATCCGCTTGGTACTTTCAAACCGAGTTCATATGCCTTAGACATCTGCTATGGCACACAGTTAAGTAAGCATTGGGCGATAGGCGCTGATTTAAAATACATCAACGATAATTTAGCAGGTACAAGACCAATCAATGGTATAACACCTAAAGTTGGTAGAAGTGGTGCTGGTGATATTTCTGCGTTATACAAAGGCAGTAAAAAAGCCAAGATTGGAGGAGAAACCAAAGAACTGAGATATGCTTTTGGTGTCAATCTCCAGAATTTAGGTGCCAAAATCACCTATTCAGACAAAAATAATAAAGAATTTATTCCAGCCAATTTTAAAATTGGAACGTCTTGGGGCTACGATATTGATGAATACAACTCAATAACAGGGATGTTAGACATCAATAAATTAATGGTGCCTACTCCAGGGATTAATGTTTTAAGAAATTACACCAATACAGATGATTCAATGGTGGATGATCAAGGTACCATGGTAAAAGTGTATGAACGCACTAAGAGCACTGATCCTGTTATTACAGCTGCTCTAAAATCTTTTACTGATGCTCCAGGTGGTTTAGGTGAAGAACTCAAAGAATACAATGTGTCTGTTGGTATGGAATACAGTTACATGAAACAGTTTTTCATGAGAGCTGGCTACTTCAACGAAGCCAAAACCAAAGGTAATCGCAAATATGCCACTTTTGGAATAGGCTTAAAATATAAAGTCTTAACCATAGATATTGCCTATTTGGTGCCTTTTGTTCAAAGACATCCACTTCAAAATCAAATGCGTTTTTCGCTATTATTTGATTTAGTGGCTGACGACGGTAAATAATGATCAGTTAAAAAATGGATTGGTCAATCGCTCATGCCCAATAGTTGTGCTAGGTCCATGGCCACTGTATACAATGGTTGAAGGATCTAAGGGAAATAATTCCGTTTGAATGCTATTCAACAAGGTTTGATGATGCCCTCCAGGTAAATCAGTTCTGCCAATACTCCCATTGAACAAAACATCTCCTACAATTGCAATTTTTTCGGATGCTTCAAATAAAGTTATACTGCCAGGGGAATGCCCAGGAGTGAACAGACATGTAAAAGTGTAATTGCCCAATTGAAAGTTAGAGCCAGCCTCAATGAAATGTTCAATGCTGACAATTTCTGGTAAATGTAATCCGTACAATACAGCAGAGGTAGGGGCCATATCCATAACGGCTTGTTCTAAGGCATGCGCATGAAGGCTTAATCCATAAGTTTCGACACAATAGGGATTGCCAAAAATATGGTCAATGTGACAATGGGTATTGATTAAATATTTAGGCATTAGTTGCTGCTGCTCTATGAATGCAGAGAATGCTTGTTGTTCACTTTCATTATACATGCCGGGATCAATGATCATACACTCTTTTTGCTCATTGTAAACAATATAGGTATTTTCTGAAAAGGGGCCAAATGTGAAGCTTTTTACCTGTAACATTCTACAAAAATAGTCCATTTAATCGCTAGTATTTTAATGGCTTGGTTTTAAATCATTAAGCCGCTTGTTTTATCCCTCACTTTGTTTATTTTCGCAAGCGAAATCAAAACAATGCCACAAGTAAGTTTTTCAAAAGACAAAAGACAATTTCACATTGAGTTAAACCAACGTGTAAACGAGTATTTTAAGACCAAGCAATTAAGTCAAAGAGGTAATGCTAAATTGTTTTTTAAGGCCTTTTTTATGTTGGGATCATTGTTTACGTTATGGGCGGTGCTTGTTTTTATGCAGCCCTTGGCTCTATGGCTCAATATTGTGTTGTTAATGGTATTTGGCACCTTCATGGCTTTCATTGGTTTTAATGTTATGCATGACTCTTGCCACGGTGCTTTTTCAAACAATAGTGTGGTCAATGATATTTTTGGTTACAGCATGAATTTACTGGGAGCTGAATGCCGTTTTTGGAAGGTTAAGCACAATGTATTACACCATACTTTTACCAATATTGATGGGGTAGATGATGATATTTTTAAGCCACCATTTTTGAGAATGTCGCCTAATCAACCTTACCGTAAAATTCAAAAATACCAAGCATGGTATATGATTTTATTGTACAGCATTTCAGTATTGTTTTGGGTGTATTGGATGGACTTTGCCAAATACTTTACCAATAAAGTACATACCACAGATTTGCCAAAAAAGAAGCTGGTTGATCATGTAAGTTTTTGGGGTACAAAATTATTTCATATTGGATTTTATATTATTGTGCCAGGACTAGTATTAGGGTTTAAAACAGCTTTTGTTGGTTATTTTATTGCCATGTTGACATTAGGTGTAGTAATTTCAATTGTCTTTCAATTAGCTCACGTAGTAGAAGGTGCCGCATATGCAGATGCGCAAGCTACAGGCGTAATTGAAGTTGATGAAGATTGGGCCATTTACCAAATGCAATCTACGTTCGATTTTTGCCCAGACAATGCCTTTTTAACCTGGTCATTAGGTGGTCTTAACTATCAAGTGGAACATCATTTATTCCCTAAGGTAAGTCATGTGCATTATCCTGCTATTCGCAAAATCGTGAAAGAAGTTGCACTAAAATATGGTGTTCAACACAATGAATTTAGTAGTTTCTGGTCTGCAGTTAAATCTCATTTTGGTATGATGCATCATTTAGGTGGTGCACAATACGCAAAAGTAAGTGCTTAACGGATGACTTGGAATTTGGCATGCATTTGTTTGTTGCCTGAGCTCCTAAGATGTATGATGTAAAATCCGCTTGGTAATTCACTTACATCTATTCTTGAATAAGCATCAAAGTTTTCTAGCTTTAAAGTCATAGTTTGGCCTATTTGGTTAATGACTTCATATTGCAGCACATCATTGAATGCTACAGGGATTTCTAACTGTCTCTGAGTAGGATTAGGGAACACTTGTATGGCTTGGCTCACTTGCAACTCGTCTAGATTGTTTTTATGATTATAGCGAATGCTATTGCTCTTTAAAAATTGTAAGCCACCTCTATTGCCAGCAATTAGTATTTCAGGAATAGTATCTCCATTAAAATCAGCCAAACAGCCTGAAATAAAGTTGCCAAAATCATTGTTGTAGAACTTTTGTGTATTTAAACCATTGATGTACGTGCAAGAATCTAATTGTTTAAAGGCAGAATTAGGCTTATTGCCATCAATTTCATACAATCTAACTGAACCTACTGAGTTGCAGACCAGCAGTTCTAATATGCCGTCGCCATTGATATCAATAATACTTGGTTTTGAGTAGGTGTTTTTTTCGTAAATAGGGTAGTAACCAATAATGGCAAATGTATCGTCATAAATATATTGAAAGCCTATAGAATCAAAGGCTTTAATCATGCCAAATTTATTGGTATATATGCTAAAATTAGGGCTGCTTAAACTACCTGTGTTGCGGTAATAAGATAACATGCTATCGCTGCGGCCAATGATTAAATCTTTTAAGCCATCTCCATTGATGTCTGCAACTGCAGGCGCACTAAAACCACCAATATCTATATTGAAGCCTGGATAAGTAGAGTTGGCATAAGTAAAACTAGGGTTTAGAGTATTGTTGCTACTTGAAGTGTTTTTGTAAAACAAGATTTCACCTTTGTCATTTCCGCATACCAAATCAAGTTTGCCATCATTGTCCATGTCAGAAATAGTTGGATAGAGTTTTTGAACTTTATCTTTAAAGAGCTGTCCAAAATCGGTGTTGATTAATTTAAACTGTGCATTTTTTGCAGTCCCAACATTCTCAAACAGATATAATCTATCGGCAGTGTCTTTGCTTTTATAGGCATCTGCATTGGTTGCAGCAATTAAATCATTGTCGCCATCTCGATCCCAGTCAGCCGCCGCCCAATTACTTTTGTTTCCTAAGTCTAATATGTCTGTCGTAAACAATGGGGTTTGTTGAGCAAATACAGGGGCTTTGTCGATACCAGTGTTTTTAAACCATCTGATTTGATTGGTTTCCTCAATAATATAAGAAGTACTTATTGAATTAGGCGCATAGGCTAAATCGCGTTTGCCATCATTGTCAAGATCTAAGAAATAAGCTGCTGGGTAAATAGACACATTGGCTCGATTGCTCGGGCTTACATAATTAGTGTCATATACGTAGAAGGAATCATACTGCATGTAATTATTTGGTTTAGCATTGTATAACATGGTCATGTGTGAGCACCCTTCATTGCCAATCAATAAATCAATGTCGTTGTCATTGTTGGCATCAAATAATGTAATGCTAGAGCCATTGGTATGTCTTGGTCCGTATAGCCTATAATCGCTGTTTTTGGAGCAAGTATTTAATATATAACTGTTGCAATCATAGTCATTGAAGTAACCCCAGCACATGTCAACATGAAAAAATCTCATGGAGTCAGGCGGAAGGTTTAACTCTTTTTGGTAGTTCTGAAATAGATATATAGCTCCACCCAAATTAGAGTAACTCATGATGTCCAAATCTCCATCAAAATCAATGTCGTAAATACCCGGCAAGTGAATAGAGGGGGTCGATAAATTATTGTACTCAATAAACGAACCACTTGGGCTCATGTTGCGGTAAATCAAGGTAGGTAATTCTTGAAAAGTAGGGACACTGTTACTGGCTGTCAAATTTTTAAACACTACATAGCCTTGTGGACCTGTGGTAAAGATGTCTTCATAACCATCGTTGTTAAAATCTCTCATCAACATCCAAGCAAAAGCTTTGAACTTTGGAAAGTATTGAGCGTAACGGTTGTCGAGTTCATATTTGAATTGACCCACACCGCCTTTATTGATCATAGTGCTAATACTACCATCTAGTTTATCGTAAATAACAAGGTCTTTTTTACTATCTTTATTGAGGTCGCAGGCGCTAATTTGAGGGCAATGAAAACCACCGGTAAAAGCCATGGAAAGCGGTTGATTGCCACTGTTTAGAAAAGTTAAACTATCAGATTTGTAAAATCTAAACGGTTGAGCCATTAAAGGCATTGACAATAATAGCAATACAGTGAAGGTAAATTTTTGGTAATTATTAGTCATAATTCAAATATACATAAAAGACTCAAAAAAATTCACAAACGCTGCTTGGTTTCTGATTATATCTTATTTTTGTTGAAATGATTACTCTCCCGGAATTATATGAATTGTATGTGTCAAGCCAAGGGCAAGTTTTTACTGATACTAGACAAGTAAAAACCAATGCCATGTTTTTTGCCTTAAAAGGGGCTAATTTCAATGGCAATACCTTTGCGTTAAAAGCAATAGAATTGGGGGCGTCTTATGCCATTGTTGATGAACCTATTCAAGGCCATGCTCATGTTATTCACGTAGAAGATGTGTTAAAAACACTTCAAGATTTAGCGCATTATCACCTTAAACAACTAGGGTTGCCTGTAATCGCAATTGGGGGTAGTAATGGCAAAACAACGACCAAAGAATTGTTGGTATCTATATTGACTCAGGCTAAAAAAGTGCATTTTACCCCAGGTAATTTTAATAACCACATAGGTCTCCCATTAACCATATTACAGGCCAATGCCGCTCACGAGTTAATAGTTTTGGAAATGGGGGCTAACAAAGCAGGAGACATGACAGAATTGTGTTTGATAGCGGAGCCTAATTATGGTATCATAACCAATATCGGAAAAGAACATTTAGAGGGATTTGGTGGCATTGAGGGTGTGGCAGCTTCAGAAGGAGAGTTGTTTGATTATTTGGCTTCAAGTAGCGGACACGCTTTTGTCAATCAAGATGATGAATGGGTTAAAAAGTTAGCACAATCAATTCATTCTCAAAGCCCATATGCCATGAATGATGGTGTTTTGAATTTGATCCATCATGTGCCCAATATTGCATTTGATTACCAATCTGTTAGAATTGAATCGCCTCTCATGGGCTTGCACAATTTTCAAAACATAAGAGCTTGTATTGAAATAGCAAAGACTTTTGATATTACGCCTCTGCAAATCCAAGCGGGTGTTGAAGCTTATTCTCCTCAAAACAACCGTTCACAATGGGTAAAAGGACAATCTAATAATACTATTTTATTGGATGCATACAATGCCAATCCAAGTAGTGTTGAAATGGCGCTCAGAACTTTTGCAGCTATGCCTGGCAGTAAATGGGTCTTATTAGGAGATATGTTTGAATTGGGTAATTATGAAGCAACAGAGCATCAGGCAATATGTGACTTAGCTAATAGTTTATCGTTTGACAATATAGTGCTTGTTGGCAAGGCTTTTGCGAAGGTGCATCTACCAAATGCCAATGTGAAAAAATTCGAAACGGTTGATGATGCTCAGTCATACATCAAAGAGCAAAATCCGAATAATCAGTTGGTATTAATAAAGGGTTCTAGAGGAATGAAGATGGAGTTGTTTAAAGACTTGTTTTAGTCTTCGTAATCTTCATCAGGTTTATCTTTGCTGTATTGGTCGTCTTCGTCATCGTCGTTGACATCGTCTTTCTCTTCATTACTAAAATCCATCTCTTCAATGTCAATGTCGTCAAACATTTGCTTCAATTGTGATGACACCTTGATTAAATAGATGGTATCTTTGGTTTCAACTCTTACAGCAGAAATCATTTCACCCTTGGCATTAGGGAATTTGATGACATCTTTTTCGTAACCATTTGGGTACATTTCTGCAAGAAGATTTAAAATCTCTTCAGGTACATTATTGTAGTCAACTATTTTACGTTTTTTTTCCATTCGGCGCACAACTTTTACAATGCAAAAATAGAAACACAAAAATAATCATGTGATTTATTTATGCAAAAAAGTATTTTTTTTTGGACGCTGAACAATACCAGTGCTAAACCCTTGATAATTCAAGGGTTTAGTTGAGTTTTGTATTTAGTTTATTTTATAACTAACACCGAACTGAATGTGTTGACCACGCTTATAAGTTAATAACTGTTGGTCTGTTCTTTCTTTGTTGTAATTGATTTTGCCATCGCCGTTGGTGTCTTGCCACAATTGGTTTTGGTAATTTAACAAATCTGAAATACCAAACTTAAGGTTCCACTTTTTATTGATCTCTTTTGTAATGGTAATATCAATTGCATGCCTTGGCATTTCATAGATAGTAGGGAAAACATTGTTACCAACATAGACTATGCGCTTGCCAAAAATATTATAGGCGAAATTAATAGTGGTGAATGAATCCAATTTGTATTGTAAGGCCGTGTTAATGATGTATGGTGATTGACCTTGTAATGGTCTGAATCTTGCTTGACTTAATGTGCTGTCTTTGCCTAAATCCACTTTTGAAATAATGTAAGAGGCATTGATTAACATTGATAATTTTTTAAGGGTCTTGTTTTGAGTGCTGTTCTCAAATGATTTTCTGTATTCTAATTCAATACCCATGTTGTTTGCAATAGCTGCGTTTTTAAGCATGTATTGCTGACTCAAGCCCACTGGTTGAACATAGTTTTCTATTGGGTTAATGAAACGTTTGTAAAACACTCCTAAATTAAATGTTTCACTTTGGCTAGGGTAATTTTCAAATCTTAAATCGAGGTTGTCTATGGTGCAAAGTTTTAAATCTGGATTACCTACAATGTTAACATCGTACATGAAATCATAGTAAACAAATGGAGCTAATTCTCTAAACTCAGGACGATTTAAAGTTTTACCGTAAGCTAAACGCATTAAATTTTTCTTTTTCTGATCGAAGAAATAGGCAAGATTTAAGGAAGGTAAAAGGTTAAGATTATCTAAGTTTACTTTTATTGCCCCCAATGCATTTGCACTGGTTAAGTTTTGCTTGAATTTTTCAGCTCTAACCCCAATGTTCAAATTCATTTTTTTGAGCGGTATGCTGCTATTGATGTAGGCCGCCAATAATTGGTTAGAAGCAGTGTAATGGTCACTAGGATTAGTACCCTCTTGAGGCTTTAAACCACCGCTTGAATTGATGTTTTTAGCATCAAAGATTTGATCGATTGGTGTTTGTAGAAAATCATATTTAAGTGTAGGGTCACCACTGTATGTATAACCGAACCATCTTGCTCTAAAATCTCTATTTTTATTTTCAGCATAGGCGCCATAACGGAGGGTTATGCCATTAATAGTATCAAAGTTAGATCTAATGTGGGATTCGTATTGAATATTCGCTGCGTATGTTTTTTCATTTAATGTTGAATAAAATCTGGCCGCATCAAATAAGTTTGCACTCGGTGGGTCGACTAATGAGTATTCAGTTTTGCCAATTTCTCTAACCGTTCTAAAACGTCTAAAATCTGGTTCATTACGTTTTACCATGCTAACGCCTAATGTGTAGGTTAACTTATCAGTTGTATTTAATTTATGATTGCCTTCGAATTGGCCAAAATACAAGCCTCTTGAGGTATAATGATAGCTATAATTTTTCCACTCATCGTTAGGTCTTTCAGTTGGATTAACCCCTGTTCTGATGGTGGTTTCGTTTTCGCCGATTTGGTTGTAAATGTTTTTGAAAGTAAAGGTTTTTTTAGGATTTACTCTCAAAATCCAGTTGCTTAACAAACTGATTTTTGATTCTATTGAAAAATTGTCATCTTGGTAATTGAACATTTGACGAACATAATCAATTTGATCGTTTTGGTAACGGTAACGTTTCATTTGAGCAAACTGGTAGTTGGTGGAGTATCCAACATTGTTTACAGTGAATAAATTCATCTTTTTAATTGGGATGTTTTTGCCAAAACCAAAGCCTGCACCAAAGTCTAAGGGCGTGTTATATGATTGAAGGTCGTAGTTGTTGCGAATTTGTTTGCCGTATTGAATAGATTGAGCTCCAGATAAATTGGCTAAAGACTTAGGAAAATTACTTGGTAAAGCTCGGTTTCCGTTGTCAAATCCAAGGTAATCTGTGCTTGATTGAACGGAGTTATTCATGTGGGCTTGGAAAGTAGTATTGACTCTAAAACCTAAACCAAAAGAATAGGTAACAAAATCTTTTTCCATTTCATTTTTGGTCAATAATTTGATCACACCACCGGCAAAGTCTCCAGACAAATCAGATGAAGGAGATTTGTAAATTGACATTTTATCGAGCATGTTAGAAGGAATCAAATCAAAGGAGAAGGCACGTCTGTCAGTTTCAGTGCTCGGGGCATTGATGTTATTGATTTGAACACTGTTATACCTTTGGCTAAGTCCTCTCAACATAATGAATCTATTTTCCATTAGGGTAACACCAGGTACTCTCGCAGCAACTTTGGCGGCGTCTCCATCATTGGATTTGGCAATAGAGGCACTGGTGATCACATTGGTAACAGACTCGTTTTTCTTCTGTTCTTGTACACCGGCTGCAACTGTTGTTTGAGGTTTTTTGAAGGTTACTCTTGCGCCTCTTTTGTTCTCGATTTTTTCTTTTAAAACAATTTGACCCAAGTTCATGACTGAATTGTCAATCACTTGAATGCTGTCTATGGTTTTATTGTCATATCCACTGAGTTTAATGGTAATGCTGTAAAACCCAACACTTAATCCTTCGAATTCAAATTCGCCTTTGCTATTGGTTTTAATCGTTTTTTGGTTTATTAATTCAACTGAAACATCTGATAAGACTTTTTTACTTGGATCAACAATAATTCCTTTAATCCCAGAATTATTCGCATGCATTAAGAAGGTGTTGCTAGTCAAAACAAATAAGGCAACAATGGCTTTAAAATTCATACTACAAAACACGCTCGCGTATGTTAAGTATATCTTAATAGAAGATGACCATTTTGAAAACTTGCTGTCTTTTGATTGTTAAAACTTTAATTTACACATAATGTCGAAAAGGCTTGTGATTGCTTTGGCTTACAGATTTCTGTTTTGAGTTATTGGCTATTAACACAAAGATAATATAGGGTTTAAATAGAAGACATTTTACCCCTGCAATTTTGTATAAATGAAAAGCGTATTCATGTTGTTGCTTCTTTCTGTTTGTTTGGTGTCTGTTAAAGGCAATCAAGCTACTACGCTTAAATTGCAAGTTTTGGACGAACATCAAGAGAGTTTAGCCGGTGTTAAAATTGAGGTGATGGGGCTTAATCATGCAGTGTTCTACACTAATCTCAAAGGGGAGTGTGTATTGCCGATGGCCGCTCAAAACCACTTGATTTCTATTCAGAGTATTTCTTACAAACCTCTAACAATTCCTGCCCACGCAAAAATTTCTAAAATTATTTTGCACAACAGATAATATTTTTTTATTATCTTCGTTAAGTAATTGTTAAGCCCTTATGAAAAAAATGTTAATCATGGCCAGCCTCCTATTGGGAAGTACCATGGAAATGCTCGCTCAAACATCAGGATTTACAACCAATGCCATTGGTCAATGTGTAAATAATTCAGGTGAATTGATCACAGGTAACATTGAAACCTATTTCATGAATGGAAAGACGGAAAGTGTTTACGATGTGGTTGATGGGTACAAAGATGGTTCTATGACCGCTTTTTATATTAATGGCGCTGTTAAGGAACGCGGACAATTCAATCAAGGTGCTAAAACAGGAGAGTGGACCAGTTACACTGAAAAGGGTAAGCTAGAATCAGTGGCCTTTTACAAAAATGATTTGAAACACGGCACTTGGAAAGTGTTCGATGCCAACGGCCAGCTAAGAGCTGAAATGCATTACAATAAAGGCATTAAAGTAGGTGTTTGGAAAACTTTTGATGAAAACGGCAAAGTGCTTGAATCGCTTAGCTATTAATCATAGCTTTTACTTTTATACGGTCTAATTTGCCGGCAGAATTATACGGCATTTCTTCAATTCGAACTATTTGCTTAGGTTTACTGTAAGGGATTCTATTTTCAATAGATTGCCAATCCATGTTTGGTAGTTCTTCTTTGCCGGCGAATACCAGGACCAATTTTTGACCCAATGCTTCATCATTCACTGCACTAACGCAAATGGGCGAGCTGATTGCATACAGTTCTATGATTAATCTTTCTATGGCTTCTGGATGAAATTTCAAACCACCGCTATTGATTACAAAATCATTTCTCCCTAAAACTTTAAAGTGTTTATCATCGATTAACTCGACAATATCGGAACTGTGAATGCCGGTATGGGTAAACGGGGCTGCAATAATCGCACAAGCCTGTTCGTCTTTTGTAATCCCAACGCCATCAAACAAAGTAAAAACTTCACTTGCAGATGGGCCATTGAGGCGTCTTAAGGCAATATGAGAATAGGTCTCACTCATGCCATAGGTGTGAAACACGCTACAAGTTTGAGGAAGGTTTTGAATGGCTTTTTCTAGAATTGGGTCAATGTCAGAACCACCGATTAAAACCACTTTAAAAGACTTTAAATGCTCTAAACTGTTGGGGTCCTTAAGGATATTGTAAATCTGGTAAGTTGTAAAAGCAGCAATATTGGCCTTAACAGGGAATAATAAAGGGTTGTGATTAGCGGCTATAACCGTTATGGGCAATCCCCAAACTATAGAGCGACACAACATCATGAGTCCACCCACTTTATCAGTTGGTAAACAACACAATAAGTGATCTGTTTTTTGTAGAGGTAGTTGTAGGGCTGTTTGTTTTGCACTCCATTCCATCCATTGTCTTTCTAAATGAATGGTTTTCGGATGTCCGGTACTGCCTGATGAATGCACAGTGAATTGTGTTTGACCCTCGTCCCAGGCATTGAAAAAAGCATTGGCGGAATCAGTACTCATGAACTGTGCAAAAATACATCTAAAGTCTTTAAAAAGGCATCAATATCCGTGAAAGAATTATAGATGTGCGTAGATACCCTTAAGCAATTAATGTTGTTTTCTGGAACAAAACGAGTGATGATTTTCTTCTCTTGACAAAACCCATGAAGTTTTTGGGTGTCTTTTTCAGTCAACTTGAAGGCAATTTGAGCGCCTTTAGATATGGATTCGGTAGGGGTAAGCATTTCAATGCCTTTGCCCAGGCCTATGAGTTGTTCTTGAAGGTAGTTGGCCAATTGTTTAACCCTGTTTTCAATTTGCTCTCTGCCTATTTTGTTTTGAAACTCTATGGCTTTTGCAATGCCTTTAAATAAGGCAGCATTTTGAGTGCCGTAATAGTAACGGTGACCATTATTGATATAACCTTTTAAACTTGGTGGTTGGCTTAACATGTCCCAACCTGTATCGAATCCACCGCCACCATAATACACTTGAAGTTTGTCTCTAAAGGCTTCGGATACATATAAAAACCCGGTGCCTTTTGGGCCAAGCATCCATTTGTGGCAACAACCTGCATACACATCACAACCAATGGCTTTAATATCTAAAACCAACATGCCGGGTGGGTGAGCGCCATCTAAAAAACTAATAATGCCTCTTTGTTTAGCAATATCACAAATGGCTTTAACTGGCAGCACCACACCAATAGTACAAGGAATATGTGGGACACTGATCACCTTTGTTTTTTTAGTGATGACTGCGTTTAAATTTTGCAAGGTTTCTTCGGCTGTTTTGCCAATTTTTAATAGTTTAATGACTATACCGTCTAACTTGGCGCGGTTTAACCAAGGTGTTGCATGGCCAACATGTTCGTGACCTGTCATGATCACTTCGTCGCCAGCTTTTAAATTGAATCCCCAACACGCAATGTTAATGCCTTCTGTAACATTTCTAGTTAATGTGATTTCTTCTGTTTTAGTATTTAAAAACTCTGCCAATGCTTTAATAGCTGTGTCTTCATGTCCGCCATATCTGCCGCTGCTATCAATGTCCATCATTTCTTGTTGAACCTCATGAATAACAGGGTAGGGTGAAGGACCCATTGTGCCATTGTTTAAATAGATTTTACTGTTGCTTAGAGGGAATTTTGCCCTAATAAGTTTCCAATAGGCTTCATTGATTGGCTTGTCTTCTGAAGGCATTGGAATTGATTGGTCCAAATTAAACCCATTGGCTTGACTAGCTATACCTATAGCGCCAGCTGCTAATAAGCTGTTTTTAATAAAATCTCTTCTGTTGGCCATAAAACTGATTTTGAACAAACTTAAATAAAAATCTTATTGGAATCCTAATCTGTATAAAATAAAAAATCCCGCCTAAGCGGGACTCTTTATTATGATGAAAAACTATACTTTTTAAAGATTAGTAGTTGTTTTGTTGTGGGTTGAAATCACTCCAATCATCAGACCAATCAGTGCTACCAAAAGCACCTCTGTGTGTTGTGTTGCTGAAGCCAGCTAATTTAGCATCAGTAAAAGCAGCACCAGTTTGAGAAATGCCTGTGAAGGTAGCAAAGTTTGGATTTTTAGGGTAAGTTCCGGCTACACCAGCTACATTGTTGTGACCCATAAATAATTCTGGATTAACACCTGCATCTGCTAAGGCCAATGAAGAGAAAGTAGTAGTTCCTTGCATTGGAGCTGTTTTAGTGAATACTAAGTTTGATTTAGTAGTTTTCCAGTAGTCTCCTACAGGTACACTTGCAGTACTTCCACTCACAAATGGGTTAGGGTTCTTTTTGTTAGCACCGGTTGATACTAAAATATTGTTGTTTAATACACCTAAACCAGAAGTGTAGTTAGCGATAGTAGCGCTACCATCTAAGTTCAATCCGATTGGGAAACCGGTAATGATTGAATTGAAGATTGAAACTTCACAATTTCTTCTCAAATGCATAGCATGTTGGTAGTTAGAGCTCAAAGCCTTTGTAGAGTCAAAAACTGGACCTAAAATAGTAATATTTGAAAACACAGCTGCAGTTTTTGGCGTGGCAGTTGAACCTGTTGCATCGTTATCTACTTCAAAACCATTTGAACCAGATTGGTCTGCATTAAATGGATCTCTTACTGATAAAGCGTATTGAACTTTACCGCTGAAACCGAAGTCAGCATCGAAATCATCATCCCAAGTAGCATAAGAAATCAAGTGTGAGCAATTTACAACACCACCGAACCACTCAAAACCGTCATCTCCACCGTAAGTTACTTGAACATAGTCAACAGTTGTGCCTGAACCTATAGCACCTAGGGTTAATGAGTTAGTTTCATTGTTAGGCGTTAGAGCGATACCTGCATATTCTATTCGAACATATTTCAAGATGCCAGAATTGTCGTTGTCATTTGCTGAACTGTTGAATGTACCATAGTTTACAGCAGGAGAAATACCTTCAATAGAAGGATTGTTTTGGTTGATATTGGCTTTACCTAAAATCACCAAACCACCCCAGTCACCTTGCTCTCTCTCACCTGCGTTTTGATTGCTAGTAAATACAATTGGTTTAGTAGCAGTTCCTTCAGCAACTAGTTTACCACCTGGTTTAACAACTAATGTGCCCTTTGTTGATTTTTGACCAACTAACACAGTACCAGCAGGGATGCTTAATACAGCACCGTCTGGAACGGTTACAATACCTTTGATTAAATACTTTTTGCTGGCATCAAGTGTTTGAGTGCTTAATTCACCAGTTAATTCAACTAGATTACTAGTTGGTACTTCAGGTTCAACTGGAGGTGTTTTGCAAGAACTGAATGCCATAACAGAGGCTAAAGCATACAGACTGATTTTAAAGAAATTGGTTTTCATATTATTTATATTAAATTGATGATGCAAAACTCAGATGGTCTTGTTAAGGGAGTATTAAGCCTTGTTTAAGATTGAATCATAATTTAAAGTCTAGTGTGAATTTTTTGTTATTGATGTCATTTGATTGTTTATAAAAGCCTTTGATAGCCTTGTAATACTTAATTATTTTCGCAACATGGAAATTCCAAATTGGATGGGGCGAACCCAATTGATGCTTGAGCCAGATCAAATCCATAAGCTAATGAAGGCTAATGTTTTGGTGGTTGGTTTAGGAGGTGTTGGAGGTATTTGTGCCGAAATGATTGCACGTGCAGGGGTCGGGAAAATGACCATAATAGATGCAGATACAGTTGATCCTACTAACAGAAACAGGCAAATCCCTGCCCTTAAAAGCACTGAACACCAATTAAAAGCGGAGGTCATGGCACAAAGGTTATTAGACATTAACCCAGACTTAGATTTAACCGTCTTGTGTGAATACATTAAAGGTCCAAGAACCCAAGAAATTTTAATGGCTCAACAATATGATTTTATTTGCGATTGCATTGATACCCTCTCGCCCAAAGTATTTTTTATTAAAGCCTGCCTAGAAAGAAAACTACCTATTGTAAGCAGTATGGGAGCAGGAGGTAAAATTGATCCCACTCGTATACAAGTATTAGATGTGTCTGAGACCTATAATTGCAATTTGGCTAAGTATGTAAGAAAGTATTTGTATCGATTAGGGATTCGCAAAGGGTTGACTTGTGTGTTTAGTTCTGAACGTGCGGATAAATCAAAAATCATTACCACTGAAAAAGCCTTCCCAAAAAAATCCATTATTGGTACTTTAAGTTATATGCCGGCTGTTTTTGGCATCACATGTGCAAGTGTTGCCATCAGACACATCATAGGCGCTAATTATCTTTCTGAATAAAATTGTATATTTGAACTACATGAGACCACTGTTGCTATTGAACCTATTCATTCTTTTTGTTTGTGCACCTTTAATGGGTCAAACCGCAAAGCCACCCGTTAAAAAACCAAGCAGCAGTTCTGCTACAGTTGCACCAGCTATTAAGGTTAAGCAATTAATGGAAACGGCCTATGCCCAGTATAAGGCTTCTAATGACAAGGCTTGTGGAACTACGCTCAGACAAGTATTGCTTCTAGACCCCAAAAATCAGGAAGCTTATTTGTTATTGGCTAATTTAAGCATATATGCCGCTAATTACGATGATATGTGGCAGCATTTAAATACCATTTATAAGTATTATCCCACTCAACCAGAAATCTATGCCAAGTTTGCCGTTACCCATTTAAATTACCCTGACCTATCAGACAGTATTAAACGTGTATTATGCCGAAAAACCATTGTGTTAGCCCCTAAAAAATCGGATGGATATGCCAATTTGGGTATGGTGGCTTTAGCTGGCGGATTTTATCAAGATGCTTTGTCTTGTTTTGATATCAGCTGGGATAAGCAATGGTCAGACACTTTGAGTCGCTTGTATTTAAATCTGTTTTATGCACGTTGTTTATATGGTACTGGCGATACGTCTGCCGCTATTCAAAGGCTTGAAACATTGGTGCCTAAAATCAAAGGCGTTGATAAATACACAGCTCTGTTTTTATTGGCTAAATACAAATTGGAATCAGGGAATACAGATGTTCAAATGGCCCTTGATACCTTAAATACCGTAGCTGAAGACATGCCTGACGTCTGGGTAATCAATGCCCAATATTTAAAGCTATTGAATTTTTCAGATTCAGCTTGTAATGTGGCAAAAAAAATAAGACTATTCGAAGGCGGAGAACAATTTGATTTATCGCCATATTGTAGTCAAATTTTAAAGCGCATTCCAATGCCTAATTTCAAACACCTATTATATGCTTGTGGCGATAAAGAACTCAATCTTTATTTGACCACTAATAATTATCCTAAGGCCATTCAATTTAAATGGGAGCAAAGTACCGTGTCGACTACCGCTGTTCAAGCCTTGCAATCAGGTGAAGTAGGTTTAAGCCAACTGGGTTTAGATTCAGCAATCGTCCTGATGACTCAATTGAACCCAGGGGCTAATGTGGTTTTTGATAGGAATACAGTACTGTACTTAAGTCAATACCAAATGCAGCAATTGGCAATGCATGGGGCGGTATTAATGGCGGTAGATGGTTCGGATATGTCGGTTTTCAGACAAATAGGCCATCTGCAAATTGAAGTATTTGATCAAAACAACAAAGAAATGTTATTGGATTGTATAGGTTTAAGTGATGGTTTAAATACGCTTTATTATTTAGATGATAAACAAAATCCTCTCATAGTGAAATATGATATTGGTAATCAACACTATGTTTTAACTAAGTTTGAATGATGTCAACATCCTTGTACAATCAATATTGGAAATATGCTGATGTGGTTAAAAGAGCCATAGTCCTAAATGTGCTTGTTTTTTTGGTCCTTGTGCTGACCAATTTACTGGCGTTTTTATTCATGCATGTAAAATATGTTGCGAATGCTTGGGTTGAATTGCCCGCTCATTGGCCTGCATTATTGACTCACCCTTGGACGTTTATTACTTATCAATTTGCTCATTTTGGTTTGTTTCATTTATTGTTCAATTTATTGGTTCTGCATTTTGCAGGGGCAATTTTTATGGACTATTTCAAACCAAAGCAATTTTGGACCCTTTACCTCATTGGGGGCTTGGCAGGTGCTTTGTCATTTTTATTGCTTACCCACAGCATTCCTATGTTCAATCCCCATGATGCTACTTTGGTGGGGGCAAGTGCATCTATAATGGCCATATTGTTTGCAGCCAGTGTGTATGCTCCTAATATTCAATTAAAACTGTTTGGCTTTATTGACATCAAACTTAAGTGGATTGCAGTATTGTATTTAGTCATTGATTTAATGGGGGTGTTAGAATCTAATGCCGGTGGACACATTGCTCATATTGGCGGCGCTATAGTAGGCGCTTTATTTGCTTATAATCAAAAGCACTTGTGGTTTCAAAAGCCAAGCAAATTAAAGGTTGTAAAGCCGATTACTACTCAGCACAATCAGGCCGAAATTGATGCTATATTAGATAAGATTTCAAAGTATGGTTATGACCGTTTAAGCCAAGCAGAAAAAGACAAATTGTTCAAAGCCAGCCAAGAATAAAAGATGTTACAGTTTCTAAGACGTTTTGTGTTTGCCTTCAATATTATTGCCGCCATTTTATTAATTGGCGCTTATTTGGCTACAGTTATAAATCCAAAAGAGATGTGGTTGTTTGCTATGTTGGGATTAGCCTATCCACTTTTGCTTTTGATCAATATCTTCTTTGTTTTGTTTTGGCTGTTTCAATTAAAGTGGCAAATTGCATTGAGTGTATTAACCATTGCCTTTGGTTTCAATTATTTCAGACAAACCTTTCAGTGGCATACGCCTACCGTCTCACAGGCAGAACCTGATTTGAAAGTGGTATCATACAATGCGGCTCTTTTTGGGTATTTTCAATATAAATGGCACGCGCCCGAATTGATGGCAACACTTCAGACCCTTGATGCTGATATTGTTTGCATTCAAGAGTTTTTGAATTTCACTCATGCAAAGGGCTCAACCTTAGACAGTTTAAAACTTCAAGGTAAATATCCTCATGTAGCCTTTAAACCACTTAAAGATGGCAGAAAACGGGGCGTTTACGGCATGCTAATATTGTCCAAACATCCTATTCAGTCATCTGAAATGGTACATTTTGATGGACTCACTGGTAATATGTGCTTTTATGCGGATGTGACTGTTGGAACAGAGGTGTTTAGGGTCTACAACGTGCACTTGCAATCCTTTAAATTCAAAAAGCAAGATTTTCAATTAATTGAAGATTTGCCAGAAGACAATCAAGAGAAATTGTCATTGTCTAAAGGCCTTTTAAGGCGTATGAAATATGCCTATATCAAACGTTCTGAACAAGTTGAAACCATTTCAGAACACATGAAAAACAGTCCGTATCCACACTTCGTAGTTGGCGATTTTAATGACCCGCCTGTGTCTTATGCCTACCATGAATTGAGCAGAGGTTTGAGCGATGCCTTTATCGAAAAGGGTTGGGGGATGGGCAAGACGTATATCGGCAATATGCCTAATTTCAGGATAGATTATATTTTACATCCCAAATCATTGGAAGCCATCAATTACCAAACCTATCAATTGTCAAGCGATCACAGTTTGGTTTGCACGGCATTAAAATATAAAAATGAGTAATTTTTACTGTATTTTTGCCCACCCAATTAATTGAAACCTATGCATTTCGATTTTGAAAAACCAATTCAAGAATTAATGGATCAGCTTGAAAAAGCTCAAGAAACCCACGCTAAGGGGAAGATCAATATGAATGATACCATTAAGTCTTTAGAAGGCAAGATTCTAGAAGCTAAAAAAACCATATATGGCAATTTAAGCGGCTGGCAAAAAGTTCAAATTTCAAGACACCCTGAAAGACCATACGCTTTGGATTACATTCAAGCTTTGGCCCCAGATTTCATGGAATTGCACGGCGATAGAAATGTTAAAGACGACAAAGCCATGGTAGGCGGTTTTGGTAGCATAGATGGTCAAACTTTTATGATGATTGGTCAGCAAAAGGGCCGCAATACCAAAGAGCGTCAATTTAGAAATTTTGGAATGCCTAATCCAGAAGGGTACAGAAAAGCCCTGCGATTAATGAAGTTGGCAGAGAAGTTCAATAAACCTATTATTACCTTTATAGATACCCCTGGTGCGTCTCCTGGTTTGGAAGCAGAAGAGCGCGGTCAAGGTGAGGCAATCGCCAAGAATTTACTCGAAATGTCTGTTCTAAAAGTACCAGTAATTTGTATCATCATTGGTGAAGGTGCTAGTGGAGGTGCTTTAGGTATAGGTATTGGTGATGTCGTATTAATGATGGAAAACACATGGTATTCTGTTATATCTCCAGAAAGTTGTTCTTCAATTTTATGGCGCACATGGGAATACAAAGAGAGAGCTGCTGAGGCTTTAAAATTAACGGCTTCAGACATGCTTAAAAACAAATTAATAGATGGTATTATTGATGAACCGCTTGGCGGCGCTCACAACGATATAGAAATGGCAATTGCCAATGTCAAAAAAGCCATTCAAACCAATTACAAGCGCTTAAAAACACTGTCATCAGACAAATTGATTGATGAACGTATTGCTAAATTCAGCGATATGGGTGTGGTTAAAGAACTTGAAGCCTAATTAGGCTTTATCTTATCATCTTTAAAACCTTATGTTATTTCAATGGCATAAGGTTTTTTTATGCAATAGTTTTTTTGATTTTGCGTTAAATGCACAATGAAAATTGACATTAACGCGCCTTGTCATGAAAATTGGGATGGTATGGGACCAAATCCAAAGGGTAAACATTGTTCTAAATGCGAAAAGACTGTATATGATTTTTCAAAATACGCTGATGCTGAAATTGTTGATTTCTTCAAAGATGGTCCTAATGTTTGTGGTCGTTTCAACGCATCTCAATTGGGGCGAGATTTGACTCAAACAAGGCCGCACTCTTCTAAATGGGCTATTGCAGCCTGTGGTGTGTTGTTATTGTCATCAGGGTCAATAAACGCCCAAACCCATTTACAAGTGGGGCAGGATAGTAGTCTGGAGTCGATTACTCAAAAATCAATTCAACTCACTCGGGTGCTCTATACCTCTTTTTATGAAGCCAGTACTCGAGATGCTTGTATTTCAAAAATGCGTTTGACAATCGATAGTTTTTCTATAGAAGTAGACATAGACAGCAGCCGAAAGGCCGTTGTTACTATACCTCAGACTTTGAGTGGCGAAAGGGTAGATATACTACTAATTGATTTTAAAGGAGATACTTTTCATTTAGAAGCGGTTAATATCGGTGAGGGGGATATTGTTTTTACACCATTGGCCAATGAAAGTTGGACTTATACTCTTCCTATGAGTAATTTATGGCATTTACCTGAGCCCCCAATAATTCATACTATGGGCATTCCTTCGCCCTATATTTGGGGGCCACCCGTATTGCCCAATGTTTATATAAACAATCCTATTGATTCTCTCACCATTTCTATGGGTTACACCGTTTTATCAGATTCAATTGTAAAACCTGATTCTATCAAACGCACAGTAAAAAGTGGCGGGAGAATTCGCCAAAAACAAGACGCTCAATTTGGGCCTTGGGTTATTGGAATTGCCATTGGCATACTTGGCTTAATGGCATTGGCTTGGCGGAAATTCAAGCATTTTATTAAGGCATAAAAAAAGGGAAGCGTTAACTTCCCTTTTGATGTATGATGGCGGCTGATTATTCAGCGCTTGTTTCGTCTTCTTTTTTAGCTTTTGCAGCTCTTGGCTTTTTAGCTGGTGCTTCTTCCGTTGCAACTTCTGTTTCTGCTACAACTTCAGCTTTTGGAGCAGCCGCTTTACGTGGTGCTTTAGCTTTAGGTGCTTCAACTACTGCTGCAGTCTTTTTTGCTCTTGGCGCATTGTCAGGACGAGATACTGGAGTAGCATCTTTTACTTCATTTACAATGGCTTTGAAAGCTTCTGGATGATTTAAAGCTAAATCAGCAAGGGCTTTTCTGCTTAGGGTAATGTTCTTAGCATTCAATTTACCAATGAACTCAGAGTAAGATAAACCAAACTCTCTTACAGCGGCATTGATACGAACGATCCATACTGAACGAACATTTCTTTTCTTTTGTTTGCGGTCGCGGTAAGCATAAGCTAAACCTTTTTCAACTGCATTTTTAGCGACGGTCCAAACATTTTTTCTTCTACCAAAATAGCCTTTGGCTAATTTGAGGACCTTTTTTCTACGTTGCTTACTCGCAACATGATTAACTGAACGTGGCATTGTTTCTTATATAGTTATTTAATTTATGGCAGGCGTCTTACACGGGTAAGAACTTAGGCCTGACAAGGTTTTCAAATGGAATTATTTACCAATACCTAACATGTATTTCATGTTAGACATGTCTACTTCACTTACCAAACCGCTCTGGGCCAATCCGCGTTTACGTTTGGTAGCTTTTTTGGTCAAAATGTGGTTTTTGAACGCTTTTTTGCGTTTTATTTTTCCTGTGCCTGTAATGCTAACTCTCTTTTTTGCACTACTGTTGGTTTTCATCTTTGGCATAATCGTGGTATTCTTGGTTTAATTATTTTTTCTTAGCTGTTGGTGAAAGTAAAATGATCATCTTTTTACCTTCTTGTTTTGGTGGGGCTTCAAGTTTAGCAACGCCTTCTTCAATTAATTTGTTGGCAAAACGCATTAATAACTCTTCGCCTCTTTCTTTGTATACGATGGTTCTACCCTTAAAGAACACATAGGCTCTTACTTTAGCACCTTCGCCTAAAAATTTAGTCGCGTGTTTTAATTTAAAATCAACGTCGTGTTCATCAGTGTTTGGTCCGAAACGAATTTCTTTCACTTCGTTAACAGCAGCGTTGGCTTTAAGTTCCTTTTGCTTTTTCTTTTGTTCGTATAAGAACTTGTTGTAATCAGCAATACGGCAAACTGGCGGCTCAGCATTTGGTGAGATTTCAATTAAATCCAATTCCATGCGTTGAGCCAATGCCATTGCAGCACTTAGTTTCATGATGGCGCTTTCAACATCTTCTCCTACAACCCTTACTTCTTGAGCTGTAATGAATCCATTGATGCGGTGCAAAGCCTCTCTACGACCTCTGTTTGGACGAGGGCCGCTTGGCTTTTTGTGCACTACTGTTGGTTTAAACGGTTTCTTTTGCAATATGCCTTTTTATTAGTTTAATTGTTGTTTGATTTCAGCTTCTACCAATTGGACAAAAGCTTCAATCGACATTGATCCTAAATCTTCTCCACCTTGCTTTCTCACAGTTACAGTATTGTCAGTTTGCTCTTTCTCGCCAAGTATTAGCATTAAAGGCACTTTCTTCATTTCTGCATCTCTGATTTTCTTGCCAGTTTTTTCCGACCTATCGTCAATGAGGGCGCGAATATCGTGCTTTTTTAGGATATTTAAAACTTTTTCTGAATATTCTTGATATTTATCGCTTATTGGCAATAAACTCACTTGCTGAGGATTTAACCACAATGGGAATTTGCCAGCATAGTGTTCCAAAAGGAAACCAATGAACCTTTCGTGGGTGCTCAAAGGCGCTCTGTGAATGATCAAAGGGCGTTCTTTTTCGCTTTTTTCATTGATGAAGTACAAGTCAAAGCGTTCAGCTTGAGCAAAGTCAACTTGGTTGGTTGCCAAGGTAAACTCTCTGCCTATAGCGCTCCATATTTGAATATCAATCTTAGGTCCGTAGAATGCGGCTTCATCTTCTACTTCAACAAAAGGAATATTGGCATTCACTAATACATTGCGCACCATGTCTTCAGTTTCTTTCCAAAGCTCTGGAGCATTAATGTATTTCTGACCTAACTTTTTAGGGTCATGTTTGCTGAAGCGCATCACGTATTTGTCTATACCAAACACCTTGAAATACTTAAGGTATAAAGCATTAACGGCTTTGAATTCAGCTTCGAATTGCGCCTTGGTGCAATAAATATGCGCGTCATTCATTTGCAATGATCGCACACGCATTAAGCCAAATAATTCACCTGTTTTTTCATAGCGATAGCAAGTACCATACTCAGCATATCTAACAGGGAGGTCTTTGTATGATTTAGGAGTCGCTGCAAATATTTTATGGTGATGCGGACAGTTCATGGCTTTTAGATAGTATTGAATACCATCTAATTCCATAGGAGGGAACATGCTGTCTTTGTAATAGGGTAAATGCCCGCTTTTTAAGTACAAACTTTCTTTGGCAATGTGAGGTGATTTAACGCGCTCATAGCCAGCTGCCTTTTCTGTTGATTTGGCAAAGTTTTCAAGCAATTCAATAATGGCGGCACCTTTAGGTAGCCACAATGGCAAGCCTGGTCCGATATCATCATCAAAAGCAAATATTTCTAATTCTTTGCCCAATAGTCTGTGGTCGCGTTTTTTAGCTTCTTCAAGCATGGTTAAATGCGCGTCCAATTCTGATTTCTTAGGAAAGGTAATGCCGTAAATACGGGTTAATTGTTTGTTTTTTTCATCGCCTCTCCAATAAGCCCCAGCCAAGTTTAACAACTTAACGGCTTTAATGTGCCCTGTATGAGGTAAATGCGGACCTCTACACAAATCAACAAAATTCCCTTGTTGGTAAAAAGTAATGTTGCCATCTTCAAGGTCTTCTAGTAATTCTAATTTGTAAGGGTCGTTTTTTTCTTTGAAGTATTGAATGGCTTCAGCCTTGGAAATGGCTTGACGTTTAAATACTTGTTCTTGTTTGGCCAATTCAAGCATCTTGGCTTCTAATTTGGCAAAATCTTCACTGCTGAATTTGTGGTCACCAAGATCGATGTCGTAGTAAAACCCATTTTCAATGGCGGGTCCAATACCAAATTTAACCCCTGGATACAAAGCTTCTAGAGCTTCAGCCAAGAGGTGAGCAGAAGAATGCCAAAAAGTTGATTTGCCTTCTTTGTCGTCCCATTTTAAAAGTTGCAAATGCGCATCTGTTTCAATAGGTCTGTTGGTTTCAATCACCGTACCATTAACTTTTGCCGCAATAATGTTTCTGGCCAAACCTTCGCTAATGCTTAGAGCAATTTCATGAGCAGTAATGCCCTTGCTGTAATTTCTGACACTGCCGTCAGGTAAAGTGATTTGAATTTCCGACATATAAGGGTTGCAAAGATAAGCGAAACCCTTGAATCGTAAAAGTCGAAAATAATCCACTTGGGCTTAAAATTCCCAGCGTATTCCAAACTGTTGTTTTCCGCCTTGAACGCTTGAATAGACATGCCATGGCTTCCTTTTTTGCATAGCCAAAGGTTTGTCAATATTGAATTGATAGAAATGGGCGTCCACAGCGGCATCAATTATGTTGAGAACGTAAAAGGCTGCAATGGCTATTATACCGTAATCACGGTTGGTTCGGTAGTAAGTTCTTTGTGCTTTTAAAGCAGAAATTGGCATATTAGTGAAGTACCAAGAAGCTTTAGTAGTGCTGTCATTGTCAGACAAATTAATTAAAGCTGCTTGCCTGACTTTAAACGAATCTCTGTTGCTAAGCATGTAGTAACTGGATAGTCCTAAAGTGGCATATACCAGGGGGATTTTCCAGTATTTTTTGTTGTAGGCTTGTCCTAAGCCAGGAAGCACTGCACTGTATATGCTGGCTTTCTTAGGGGAGTGTAATTTAAGTATACTTTGAGTCTGTTGGGTGCTATCTGCGTGTGCTAAAAAGCTTAGCATACAACATACAATGGCTATCCAATGCTTTGATTTACTCATTATTGGCCAAACTATTCAAAATGCGTTCCAATTCTTTTTGGTTTTTGAAAGCGATAATGATTTCGCCTTTTTTACCTTTAGGTTTAATGGTTAAGCTGGATTGAATTTTTGCCTCAATAAACGCTCTTTTAAGGCTAAGCGCATCATCAAGTTCAAATTGGTTTGATTGGTTTTTGCCTTGTGCAGCAACTGGTTGTTTGTCTTGTTTGGCTAATTTAACAATTTCTTCTGCACCTCTTACACTCAAGCTTTCTTGTTCAATCCTTCTGAATAATATGACTTGTTCTTCAGGGTCTTCAACACTTAAAATGGCTTTGGCATGGCCCATAGTGATGCGGTTTTGTTGAAGCGCAATTTGAACTTCATCTGGTAATTTAAGTAATCTTAAATAATTGCTAACGGTTGATCTGTCTTTGCCCACTCTGTCACCCAGCTCTTCTTGTTTGAGTTGACATTCTTCCAATAAGCGTTTGTAGCTCAATGCCACTTCAATGGCATTTAAGTTTTCTCTTTGAATGTTCTCAATCAATGCCATTTCAAGCATTTCTTGGTCATTGGCAATTCTGATGTAAGCAGGTATGCGTTCTAAGCCTGCAAGAATAGAGGCTCTGGTTCTGCGCTCACCACTGATCAATTGGTATTTATCATAGCCCATTTTTCTAACAGTTACTGGCTGAATAAGCCCGTGAACTTTAATGGATTCAGATAATTCTTCTAATGCTTTTTGTTCAAATTCAGTTCTTGGTTGAAATGGGTTGGCATCAATGTCTTTGATTTCGATCAATTGAACGCCACCGCTCGCTCTGTATTCTGGGCTAACAGTAATATCGGTTTCTGCACTGTTTAACAAGGCTGATAAGCCTCTGCCTAAACCACTCTTTTTGGCTTTAAATGGGTTGTCTTTTTCTTTGCTCATGTCGCTATTATTCCATTACTTTTTCGGCTTTTTCCAATCTGGTTAAACCGTTGCGTTGTAAAATCTCTCTGGCCAAATTTAAGTAGGTGGTTGAACCTTTACTTGAAATGTCATGTGCCAAAACAGGCACACCAAAACTTGGGGCCTCACTTAATTTGGTATTTCTTGGGATGATGGTATCAAACACCAAATCTTGAAAATGCATTTTGACGTCTTCAACCACATGATTGCTCAATCTTAATCTTGAGTCATACATGGTCAATAAAATGCCTTCTATGCTGAGGTTTTTATTCAATTCTTTTTGAACAATACGAATGGTATTCAAAAGTTTGCCTAGACCTTCTAATGCAAAGTACTCGCATTGAACAGGGATGATCACTGAGTCTGCAGCCGTTAATGAATTGGTTGTGATTAAACCTAAAGAAGGCGAGCAGTCAACGATAATGAAATCATATTCTTTCTTCAAAGCTTCAAATACTCTTTTCATTACTCTTTCGCGATTAGGGAGGTCAATCATTTCAAGCTCCGCACCAACTAAGTTGATGTTAGAAGGCAACAAATGCAAGTATTTTAAATCGCTTTTAAGAATCACTTCTTTGGGCGGGGTATCATTGACCAAGCAATCATACAAGCCAACTTTGATGTTTTGAGGATCAAAGCCAATGCCTGAGGAGCTGTTAGCTTGAGGATCAGCGTCAACCAATAAAGTTTTGTATTCTAAAACGGCTAAACTAGCCGCTAAGTTAATGGCTGTAGTGGTTTTGCCTACGCCACCTTTTTGATTGGCAATGGTAATGATTTTTCCTGTATTTGAAGATTTCATATTATATCTGAATGCTTTGTCCGATGTTCATGAGGGTTAATTGTATATCTGCAGCTTTGAATTGAGCTTGGGCTTGTTCGTGGTCAATAACGATGTAGCCAAAGGTGTCAAAGTGCATGCCAATAACTGATTGGCATTTGATCCATTTAGAGGCAATAACAGCATCCTCTACATCCATGGTAAAGTTGCTGCCTAAGGGTAAAAAGGCTAAATCAATTTTGTGTTTCATGCCAATAATTTGCATGTCAGAACAAAGGGCTGTGTCGCCTGCGAAGTAGATTGTTTTCTCTGGGCTTGTGATCACAAAGCCTGCAGCTTGACCGCCATAACTGCCGTCGGGAAAGGCGCTAGAATGTTCGGCCTTAACCATTTGAACTTTGCCAAAATCGAATGAAAAACTGCCACCAATGTTCATTGCATGGGTGTTGCTATAGCCTTGTTTTTGTAGCCAATCACATATTTCCCAAATCGCAATGATTTTAGCTTGGGTAGTTTGAGCCAATTCAAGGGCATCTGCAATATGGTCAAAATGGGCATGACTGATTAAAATGAAATCTGCTTTGAGTGATTTGATATCAATCGCTTTAGCCAATGGGTTGGGGGTAATAAAAGGGTCAAACAACAGTGTTTTTCCACCGATGTGAATACTGAAACAAGAATGACCAAGATAGTTTACTTCCATTTATACCTACATTTGAACTTTCAAAGATAAGATGCAGGCTTTTAGATTATTTGTCATTTACTTGGTATTTTTCCCCATTTGCATAGGGATAAATGGTTGTCAAGTTGTGGATAAATCAAAATCTGATCAGGTGTTTTACTACAACGAAGATCAATCCATCGCCACTCTTGATCCAGCCTTTGTCAAATCTCAGAGTGAGATATGGGTAGTGTCACAAATGCTTGAAGGATTGGTTGAATACGATGATTCATTGAGAATTCAACCTTGTCTGGCAAAATCATGGGAAATTTCACCCGATGGTTTGGTCTATACTTTTCATTTAAGACGCGATGTTTTTTTTCATGATAATCCAAAAATAAAACATTTACCGAGGCCATTTTTAGCCCAAGATGTGGTTGAAAGTTTTAAGCGCATTGCAGACCCTAAAACCGCTTCTCCAGGTGCATGGATTTTTAATGACAAATTGGATTTAACCTGTTTTGATTCCGGCTCTAGCTCAAGGTTTCCTGTGGTTGCAACCAATGATAGCACCGTAAGCATTACTTTAAAACAGGTGTACGCGCCCTTCATAGATGTGTTGGCTATGCCTTATTGTTTTATTGTGCCGGTAGATTGGATAGACCAAGACTTTAGAAAACACCCAATAGGCACTGGCCCATTTTTAATGAAACAATGGGAAGAGGAAGTGAGTTTGTTGTTGCATAAAAATCAGCGGTACTATCGCTTTGAAAATGGCAATAGATTGCCTTATTTACAAGGGGTTTGCATAGAGAATGTAAAGAACAAACAAACCGCCTTTATGAAGTTTGTTCAAGGGGAATACGATTTCTTTAATGGTATAGATGCCAGTATTAAAGATGAGTTATTGACCAGAAAGGGCTTGCTCAAACCAAAATACAACGGTGCTTTCACACTCTTGAAGCAAGCATTTTTGAATACAGAATACATTGGGTTCAATATTGATCCGGCTCAAACTTCACCCAATTTAGCGGTTTTAAATGCTGATTTCAGAAAAGCCCTTGGCTTTGCAATTGATAAACAGAAGTTAATTCAATACTTAAGAAATGGGGTAGGGATACCTGCAGACAAGGGCTTTGTGCCCTATGGGTTTGCTCAATACCCTTATACGGAAGTCAATGAGCACCAACACCAATTGGACAGCGCAAAGTATTACCTAAAGCGCTCGCGTGTTGATGTGACTAAAATGCAAGCAATCGTCATCAATACCACTCAAGATTATTTAGATTTGATGGTATATATACAAAAGGAATGGAACCAATTAGGTGTGCCAGTAAAAATTGAAGTACATCCTTCAAGTTTTTTAAGGCAACTTAGAAACGATCAAAAGATACATTGTTGGAGAGGCAGTTGGATAGCAGACTATTCTGATCCTGAGAATTATTTGGTTTGCTTTGAGTCTAAGAACTTTAGTCCGTTGGGGCCCAATTATGCCCATTTTAAACAAGATCGTTTTGATGCATTGTTACAAGACAGTAGGAGAGAATTATCGCCACAAAGACGCAATCAATTGTTGGCTCAAGCGGATAATTTACTCATGGATCAAATGCCATACATTGTTTTGTTTTATGATGAAAGCATAAGAATGCATCAAAATTGGGTCAAAGGTTTGACAGCAAATCCGATCAATTTTTTGAGGTTAAGATCCGTTCAGAAAACAGCGCATTAACGCAGTCTTTGTTCCAATCTTTCAAGGTAGCGCCATTTCAATAAGGCCATTTGTGTATTGACCCAATCTTGAGCTAATGCATAGGCTTGAATTTGATCATATACCTCTTGTTTGTAGTTACCTATTTGTATTTGCAAGGCTTCCGGTATGCTGGCTGCTTCAGCTTCCAATGCTTCGTTTAAGTCCATCATTTCCATTAAGAAATCATTGGGCAACTGAACGGTTTGCTCATTCAAGTTAGCTTGCAAATCAACAATGTATTGAGCCCTAGAAATAGGATTGCTGAGCGTTTTAAAAGCATTGTTATTAAAGGAAGATGTAGCTATGGCAATGGCTTGGTCTTCAATGTTGTCTGAATAAAAGTCTGGGTGATAGACTTTGCTTTTGTTCAAGTACAGCTGTTTGAGTGCTGGCTCATCGATAGCAAAAGCTACTGGTAATTCATAGAAAGCAAAATAATTGCTTGTATTGGGTTTTTCAAGTTGCATTACTTTACAATGAGTTTGTAAATATCATTGCCAAAGGCGAAGGCCATTAATGATAATAACAGCACCATCCCTATGACTTGTAATACAGTCATGACTTTCTCATTGATTGGTTTTCTAATGATCATTTCAACCAAAAGGAAGACCACATGACCACCATCTAAAGCAGGAATAGGCAGTAAATTCATAAAGGCGAGAATCAATGACAATATACCAGTCAAGGCCCAGAATCTTTCCCATATCCATTCAGCACCAAACATAGTGGCTATGCCTATAGGGCCTTGAACAGATTTTCTTGGATCAAGTTTGCCACTGACTAATTTTTTAAGCCCTGTTAAGTTATCGCTTAGCGCTTCACTGGCTTTAGAACTGCCGATACCAATAGATTCAACAAAGCCATATTTAAAGCTTTCAATTTGATTCATGTAGTAAATGTTTTGGAAAAAGCCCAAAGTGCCTTCAGGGCTTACTTTAATGTTTAGGGTGTCTATACTATTGTCTGAATGCTTTACAACTATACTACAATTTTTATTGGCGTAATTTGGAATGCGTTCTTTAAACTCATGGTACCATTCAACACTGCTGTCGTTCAAGCCAATGATTTGATCGCCTTTTTTAAGACCTGCTTTGAAGGCTGGTCCATCTGCAGCAACACTATCAATCAAACAAGGCATTCTTAAGTCAAACAATGCATTTTTTTTGTCTGATATTTGGTCAATGATGTTGTCTGGTAAAGTTAAAATAGTGTCTTGGCCATTGCGAACAATATTGTAACAATTGCCATTGTTTAAAAACACAGATGGTTTTTTGATCTCATCAATAAACTTGACTTTGTTGTTATTGATGCCAACAATCATGTCGCCATCCTTTAAGCCAATGTTTTTGCCCACTTCTTGAGCATGTATACCATATTTAACGGCAGCAATCGGTAAGCGTTGTTCGCCATAATACCATGTGGCCAATATAAAAATGATAAAGCCAAGAACAAAGTTGACTATTACGCCACCAAGCATAACAATTAAACGTTGCCAAGCTGGTTTGCTTCTGAATTCCCATGGTTCAGGGGCTTTGCTTAATTGTGTCGTGTCTAGACTTTCATCTATCATGCCGGCAATTTTCACATAACCACCCATAGGTAACCACCCTATACCATATTCAGTATCTCCTTTTTTAAAGCTGAATAATTTGAATCCCCATGCGTCAAAGAACAGGTAGAATTTTTCGACCTTTATGCCAAAAGCTCTTGCCGCTAAGAAGTGTCCGAGTTCGTGAAGGGTAACTAAAATTGCTAGCGCTACTATAATTTGGCTAGCCATTATCAATGCATCCATGGTATATATTCTGCGAAGATAATCAAATAAAAACCATGTCTTAGGCATTTCTTTTAAAGCCAAAAATTATAGACGAATAAATTTTCGAAAAAATTTTATGGCGATTGATTTTTTTTTATATATTTGCACCCCCAAACAACGGGAAAGTTCTTTAAAAGAATATGCGAGAATAGCTCAGTTGGTAGAGCGCAACCTTGCCAAGGTTGAGGTCGCGAGTTCGAACCTCGTTTCTCGCTCAAAAGCCCAAAACAATGGGCTTTTTTTTTGTCCATATGCATAGCATATGAGCTGATGCCCAGGTGGTGGAATCGGTAGACACGCAGGACTTAAAATCCTGTGGTAGCAATACTGTGCGGGTTCAAGTCCCGCCCTGGGTACATAATCAGAGCAAGAGTGAGAGCAAGTGCGTTCATCTAACTTCTCACTTTACCTTTCTTAAAATTCTGTGTTTGTTTGCCTTAAACTTTTAATTGATTGCTTTTCTCTCAAAAAAGTTTGATAAGTTAATCTAAGTGTCCTCCATTGCTATGAAGATTTATCAATTTATTTAACCTGTTCAATAGATTTGAACACAAGGTCTTCTAAGTAATCAATTAAATGTTTCTCTTTAGATTTTTTAGATTCAGATAAAGCTGGTAAGTTTTCCATGAAAAATTTTTGAGCATGCGACATCTCTAACAAGGTGCTGGCCAAAGAATTTGGAAATTTATAATTTGGGTTCAATTCTAGTATATGCGAACTAATGCGTTTGCAGATATCTTTAAAGGGCTTAAAGAGTTGGTCTTTGTTGTCGTTATTGACGTTGCGTGTTAAATAGGCTTTAGAGCCTTCCCATTTTAGTAATTGTGAAGCTTCTTTTTCGGATAAGTATTCTAATTCGCCTTTGTGATTTTCTGGTTCAGTGACCAATAATTTTATAATGGCCTTTAATTTACTTTTAGGGTCGTTAATATGCTGAGTATTGATGATTATTTTATATTCTAGAAAGCTCCAATACCAGGTTATTAGGTAAACCAATAAGCGGTGCTTGTTTTCAAAATATCTGTAAATGCTTGCCTCGGTGGTTTCTATCTCTATGGCTAATTTTTTAAAGGTGAAATTTTCAAAGCCAAGTTGATTGATCAATTTTAAACCCTCAATAACTATTTTTTTGCCAATGACGCTTTGCTCTGGATTTTTTAAGTAGAGCTTTTCATTCATTTTGATTCTAATATCGAGTTCCATATTCCCAATAAAAGTACAAATATATAAAAAATTGTTATACACTTAAAAAAAATAGTAATACTATTATTTTAAAAAGGGTATTATATTTGCATATATAAAGCTCAAATAATGATAATTCATAAAGTTAAAGTTTTGTTGTCTTGGCTGCACCGTGAAAGGAAAATTATTTCCGGCATCTACGGGTTGGCAACTATTCAAGGTTTGTTGTATCTGACAATTCCCTTGCTCATACAAGGTGTTGTAACTTATACAATGGCAGGAAAGTCTTCTGCATCACTTGTATTGTTGTGTACCGCCACAGTCGTAGTGGCCTTGTTAATTGGCTTGTTGCAATTATATCAAGAAAGAAATAACGAATCACTTCAAGAGAAGATATTTTGCTCATTAACCACCAATATGAGTAAAATTGAGCAATCGAAGTTGTACGTTAAAGAAAAGTTGTTTTATTTTTTTGAGATTGTAACACTTCAAAAGGGGGTTAGTAAATTGCTTCTGGACTTCTCTTTTTCTTTGATTAGTATTCTATTCGGTTTGATATTATTGCCAATTTACAGTGTTTGGTTTTTGTTTTTTTCAATACTGTTAAGTGTGGTTTTTTGTTCAGTGATTTTGTATTTGGGAAGCAAAGCGCAAACTGCCAACTTTGAGGTTTCAAATCAAAAATACAATCTTTTTAATTTGCTTTTTAAAGACCAAAAAGGCACGTTTAACCAAGAGCTTAGGCATTTTGTTGCATTGCGAAAAAATTACTATGATATATTTGAAAGACAATATAAGGGCATTCTGTTTTTTAAAATTATATTTATTGCACTTCTATTGTTTTTGGGCGCTTTTTTGGTACAGATAGGAGAATTGAATATTGGTCAGTTTGTAGCTTCTGAAATCATTGTTTTTTTGGTTATCAACGCCGTAGAAAAATTAGTTTTGAGCATCGGCACATGTTACGATTTGGTGACTTCAGTTAATAAATTGGAAAGTGTTTTGGCTACTGATGCCTACAACCACTCTTTGCAAAATGATTTGGTTAAACTTGATCCATTAGTTGCCAATGCAATTTATGAAGCCCCCAACAAGACAAGAATTAAACGTGTAATTCTAATTTGTATTTTTTTGGCTATGGGTTTTGCAATCGCGCCATGGACACAAACTGTACAAATGACAGGGCGAGTGGCAGCAATTGATCCACAAAACAAGCCGCAATTGATCAATTCAAGAATAGCTGGAAGAATTGAAAAGTGGTATGTAAGAGATGGTGATTTTGTAAAGCAAAATGATACCATTGCATTCATTTCTGAAATTAAAGAAGAATACCTTGATACTTCATTGGTGAGTCGTTCCAGAAATCAAGTGAACGCTAAAGAGTCATCAATTGCTTCATATGAGAGCAAAATCAATGCTTTAGACAAACAAATTGATGCCTTAAATCAAGCTTTCTTAATTAAATCAGCTCAAATAAAAAATAAAATCAAACAGTCGAGATTTAAATTAAGTAGCGATAGTAATGAGTTAGCGGCTAATGCCAATCAATTACAAGTTGCAGAAAGCCAATTGAAGCGTTATGAAGATTTGTTGAATAAAGGTTTAATATCTAAAACTGATTATGAGAACAGAAAAATCAAATTACAAGACGCATTGGCCAAAAAACTAAATGCTGAGAATAAAATAAATACAGCTAAAAATGATTTGTTAAACGCTGAACTTGACTTAAACGCTACTTATCAGGACTTCAATGAGAAGTTAATGAAAGTGAAATCTGAAAAATTCTCTACACTTTCCTTGTTGTTTGAATCAGAGGGTTCTTTAACCAAGTTGCAAAATCAATTATCAAATTATTCTCAAAGAAGTGGCTTTTATTACATACTAGCCCCACAAGATGGCTATATACATCAAATGAAAATCAGCGGTCTTGGCGGCGTGCTTAAAGAAGGAGAAACCATATGTGAACTGGTGCCATTTGTGAATGAGCAATCAGTTGAATTGTATGTTGACCCAATTGATTTACCGCTTATTCAAAAAGGACAAACTGTGCAATTGATTTTTGATGGTTGGCCAGCTTTTGTTTTTTCAGGATGGCCAGGCTTGAGTTATGGTACTTTTCAGGCTAAAGTTGTAGCCTATGATAGAGTGATATCTAAAAATGGCAAGTTTAGATTATTGGCTAAACAAACAGGCAACAAGTGGCCTGAACAAATTCAAAATGGTTGTGGATCAGAAGGCATTGCCTTGTTAAATAATGTGCCACTGATTTATGAATTATGGAGAAAAATAAATGGATTCCCTCCGGACTTCTATATCCCAGCAAAACAAGACAATGAAAAGTAAATTTTTCTTAATTTTAATATTGTGTCAAGGGCAATCTGCGCTCGCTCAGCTCAACTTGGATTTTTCATCCTATTTAGAGACTGTTTTACTCAATAACCAAGAGCTCAAAAAAGCTGCTAATTATAATGCTATTGGTCAACATCAATTGCAAGCAGCTAAAGGAGGGTTTGATCCTCAAATGAATGCTCAAATGCAACAAAAGTATGTTTTTCAGCAATATTATACTTTTCAAAATTATGAGTTAAAGCAACCAATTTTTGCTGCCCATGGTCTCAAAATGGGATACCAATACGGACAAGGGCCTTTCGTGAATCCTGAAGATGCTACTTCATTAAATGGTTTGTTTTATTTGGGTATTCAAACCAATTTGTTGCAAGGTTTAATTATAGATAAAAATAGAGCTGAGTTATTGAAAGCCAAACAGTATCAATTGTTTTTCAATGCTGAGCAGCGGATTATCCAAAATGAAGTCTTATATCAATCTGCGAATGAATACGTTGATTTGCTTTTACAACGATCACTTTTAACTGTTTATCAAAGGTTTGAATCCAATGCGAAAGCGCGATACAATGCCATGGTGCAATTGGTTCAGATAGGAGAAAGGCCTACCATTGATAGTGTTGAATCCTTCATACAATTAAAATCTAGAAACATTGACTTAATGACAACCCAGTTAGATTTTAACAAGCAATTGTTTGAGGTAATGTCAAAGATGCAAATGCCACAATTATTTGCCTATAAAGTTGATGTCACTAATCAGTTAGATTCATTGTATTTGTCAAGTGTTAACTTCGTGTCAAAGTTAAATCAACCAATAGCCACACATCCAATCATTCAACAAGCACAAGCCAAACAAGGTGTATTAGGTGTTGATCTTAGGTTAAAGAAAGAGATGATTAAGCCTGTTCTAGAAATCAATTACCAGTTTATTCAATCTAAGGGCATACAAAATCCAATTTGGTTTGATTTAAATCAATATAAACTCAGCGCTCGCTTGTCTTTCCCGCTCTATTTTAGAAAGTCACTAAATGAATACCAATTGTCTAAGTATTGGTTACAAAACAATCAATTTGATATCAATACAAAACAAGTTCAATTATCTGCAAAAGCTTCATATATTCAATCTAATTATGTTGGATTGCTTGAACAGATTTCAGAAGCTAAAAGCTTAAAACAACTTAATGATCAATTGTTTGAAGCAGAACAAGTTAAGTTTGAGCATGGCGAAAGCTCTTTGTTTCTATTGAATACCAGAGAAATAAGAGCTCTAGAAGCTGAAATTAAATTGATGAATTTGAAGCTTAAAGCCATTAAATGGGCTTTAGAATACAAATATCTAAATGCGTCCATTTTGGATTGATCATGGTGTTTTTGTATTGCTATAAGCGTATTTTTGTTAAACGATATGTTGCAATACAGACCCTCTTGGTGGGATCAATCAGTCTTATTGAAGCCTTTTGACTTTGCGGTTCTTGGCGCTGGTTTAATTGGCAAACAAATTGCCATCAAGTTAAAGCAAAAACACCCAAAGGCCAGGGTAGCCATGATCGATAGATTACCTATTCCGTATGGTGCTTCTACCAGAAACGCAGGGTTTGCTTGCTTTGGTAGTGTTACCGAAATTGTAGATGATTTATCTCATACCAATCCAACAGAAGTATTAAATACGCTTCATAAAAGGCAAAAAGGCATACAACAATTGGTAGATGAATTTGGCGCTGATGCTATTGGCTTTTCACCAACCGGAAGTTATGAATTGTTTTATGATGAGAAGGGTTTTGACTTGGCTTATCAAGCCATGCCTAGCATCAATCAAATGATTAAGGAGGTAACTGGTGTGGAATCTGTTTTTGAACCCGTAAGCACTGCTGGCTTGCGCACTGGTTTTTATTCCAATGGGTTATATAATCCTTATGAAGGTATGTTGAATTCTGGTCAATTAAATCAAACCATTACAGAAAAAGCCTTAAACATTGGGGTTATACCTATGTTTGGGTTTGATGTAGAACACATTAATGCCGTTGATCATGGTTATGAGTTAGTAGCTCGGAATCAAATGCAGTTGCAATGTCAACAATTGATCATTGCCAACAATGCTTTTGCTGCTCAGTTTTTACCCGAAGAGGATATCCAAGCAGCAAGGGGACAAATTTTGCTTACCAAACCAATCGCTGATTTAAATTTAAAAGCCATTTATCATGTAGATCAAGGGTATTATTATTTTAGAAACCTTGATAATAGAATACTTTTAGGAGGCGGTAGGCAACATTTTAGAACTGCAGAAACGACCTATGAGTTTGATGGGAGTGAAGAAGTTAGAAACCATTTGTTACAGTATTTAAGCACCTATATTTTGCCTAATCATGCCTTTGAAATTGAGACTGCTTGGAGTGGTATAATGGCAATGGGAAAGGAAAAGCTACCAATTGTAAAAACCATCAATAAACATCTGAGTTGTTGCGTAAGAATGAGTGGAATGGGGGTAGCATTAGGTCCGGTTTTAAGTGATGAAGTAGTTAATTGGTTTTGAATTCATATGAAATTAGAGGCATTAAACGAGGTTAAAAAACAATTAAAAGGCCTTGACTCAGAAGAGTTAATAGCCATAGTATTGCGTTTAGCCAAACATAAAAAAGAGAACAAAGAACTCTTGCAATATTTGTTAAGCTACAAATCTCAAGAAGCCCTTTATATCGATTCAGTGAAAGCAATGATTGATGAGGCTTTTGCAGTCATTGATCCCAATAAAGGGGCCTATGCTTTTGCTAAACAAGTTCGAAAAGTACTCAGGGTAGTCAATAAACACATTAAGTTTTCTCAATTACCAACAACAGAGCTTGAGTTGTTGATACATTTTTGTCAGCAATTACAAGCTTATGTTTTTGTGGATAAACCCATTACAGCCATTTTGTTGATCTATGACAGGCAACTTACTCGCATTGATAAAACTTTGACTAAACTCCATGAAGATTTGGTCTTTGATTATCGTTCAGCCATCGAAAAATTAGTTGTTAAGTCCTAAACTTTTGACCCATTAAAGTGTTATGCTTTAGTACAAGAATAAATTAGTATTTTTGCACCCTTATGAGTCAAATGGAATCTACAGACAGAATAGTAAAATCGCCCGTCGGCAACCAATTACATTGTAAAAATTGGGTTACAGAAGCCGCCTATAGAATGTTGATGAATAACCTGGATCCAGATGTGGCGGAAAAGCCAGAGAATTTGGTGGTCTATGGAGGTACAGGAAAAGCTGCCCGTAATTGGGAGAGTTATCATTTGATTGTTAAAGCCCTCGAAGACTTGAATGAAGATGAAACGCTATTAGTGCAGTCAGGTAAACCTGTAGGGATTTTGCCTACTCATAAAGATGCCCCAAGGGTCATTATTTCAAACTCTCAGTTGGTGCCTCATTGGGCCAATTGGGAACATTTCAGAGAGTTAGAAGCCAAAGGGCTTATGATGTATGGCCAAATGACAGCTGGCTCATGGATTTATATTGGTTCACAAGGCATTGTTCAAGGCACCTATGAAACCTTCGCGGAATGCGCCCGTCAGCACTTTAATGGCACTTTAAAAGGTACCTTAAATGTGACAGCAGGTTTAGGGGGGATGGGTGGTGCTCAACCATTGGCCATTACCATGAACGAAGGGGTTTGTTTGGCAGCAGAAATGGAAGAGTGGAGAATCAAAAAGCGTCTTGAAACCCGTTACCTCGATGTTATGACCAAAGACATTGATCAAGCTATTGATATGGCCCTTAAAGCAAAAGCTGAGGGTCAAGCCGTTTCAATTGGGGTACATTGTAATGCTGTTGAATTATTAGAGAAATTAAAGGCAAGAAACATTGTGCCTGAAACTTTAACCGATCAAACGTCTGCCCATGATCCATTGGTGGGTTATTTTCCTGAAGGCTATGATGTTGAAAGTGCTGATAGATTAAGAAAAACCGATCCTGACAGATATGTCAAAGAAAGCTATGAGACTATGGTGCACCATGTTAAACTCATGATTGAATTTCAAAACAATGGCAGTATAGTGTTTGATTATGGTAATAATTTGAGAGGCAGAGCACTAGAACATGGTCTTAGCAATGCATTTGATTTCCCAGGCTTTGTGCCAGCCTTTATCCGTCCGCAATTTTGCGAAGGAAGAGGCCCGTTCAGATGGGTAGCCTTGAGTGGAAAGCCAGAAGATATATATGCTACAGATAAAAAAATTCTTGAATTATTCCCAGAAGATGAAGGCTTAAAACGCTGGATCAAAATGGCTCAAGAGCGCATAGAATTCCAAGGTTTACCAGCCAGAATTTGTTGGTTAGGACAAGGCCAAAGAGAAAAGGCTGGTTTGGCCTTTAATGAAATGGTTAAAAATGGCGAAGTAAGTGCGCCAATCGTAATAGGTCGTGATCACCTTGATACCGGCTCGGTTGCCAGCCCTAATAGAGAAACCGAAGCCATGAAAGACGGTAGTGATGCTGTAGCTGATTGGCCAATTTTAAATGCTTTGATCAATACTGCTGGTGGTGCTTCATGGGTAAGTCTTCACCATGGTGGTGGAGTAGGTATTGGTTATAGTATTCATGCGGGTATGGTAATCGTAGCAGATGGTACAGACGATGCCGCCAGAAGATTAAAACGCGTGTTACACAATGATCCTGCTATGGGTGTTATTAGACACATGGATGCAGGTTACGATATTGCAACAGATACTGCCAGAAAACACAGACTTGATATTCGCGAGCGCCTAAAATAATGGGGTTTAATTTTCAGTACAATACTTCGCTCAAAGCATTCAATACCTTTGGTCTTGATGTAAAGACTGCTGTGTTTGGTGAAGTAGATAATTTGCAAGCCTTAAAACAAGTTTTATCAGAAACCGATCAGACACAAATGATGTTTCTGGGTGGTGGCAGCAATGTGTTGTTTTGCAATGATTACAATGGTTTAGTCATTCACAATAACATTAAAGGCAAGCAAATAGTAGCTGAGACTGACAATGATATTATACTCAAAGCCTACAGTGGTGAGAATTGGCATGACTTAGTCATGTATTGCGTAGACAAAGGCTGGGGTGGTATTGAAAACATGTCGCTTATTCCGGGCACACTTGGGGCAGCACCCATGCAAAATATTGGAGCCTATGGGGTTGAGTTAGAACAAGTTTTTGTGGAGTTAGAAGCTTTGAATCTTCAGACCTTTGAATTGGAAACCTTTAGCCGTGAACAATGTCAATTTGCCTACAGAGAAAGCGTATTTAAGCGCCAATTAAAGGGCCAGTATTTTATCTATTCAGTAAGCATCAAATTGAGTAAACAGCCTCAAATCAATGTGGCCTATGGCGATATTTTAACCGTATTGAATAGCAAAGGCATAGATCCTTTCAATGCGACAATTAAAGATGTTTCCAATGCTGTTATTGCTATACGATCTGAAAAATTACCCGATCCTAAAGTACTTGGCAACAGCGGTAGTTTTTTTAAAAATCCGACTGTAACTGTTGAGCAATTCAATGCACTTCAAAGTCAATATCCTACTATTAAAGGCTTTCCTCAAACCAATGGGATTAAAATACCTGCAGCGTGGTTAATAGAACAAGCTGGGTGGAAGGGTAAACAAGTTGGGCAGACAGGCTCTCATGCCAAGCAAGCCTTGGTTATCGTTAATTATGGCCATGCAACTGGACCTGAGATTTATCAGCATGCCCTAAATGTAATTGAAAGTGTATATGCTCAATTTGGTGTGAAATTAGAACCAGAGGTTAATCTTATACAGTCAGCATCCAATTCTTGAAGTCTAAAGCCTTTTTTATACGTTCTGTATTAATGCTGTTTGCACTCTGTCAATTACAGCGTGCTTCAGCAACTTTACCAAAGTTTTGGTTTACCGGTTATTATTACGATGCTAAAGCCTTGTTTAATAAAAAAGCCTCTGACTTTAAGGCCAAGCCCTTGAGTCTTGAACAGTCAGTGGACTTAGCCAATCTTTTGTATTTGCGTCAGTCTTATGACAGCATGAACCAAGTGATTCAATCGGCTATTGATATTTCTAAATCAAAAAAGGACCTAAATACAGTTTATCAGTTGTATAACTTCATGGTTGAACGCAATCATTTTGCCGGACGGTATTTGTATGCAGAAAAGCGCTTAAAACCATTTCTAAAAGAGGTGCCGACCAATCATCAGGTCTATCCATTTTTAAAACTTAATCGCATTAAGTTGTTTTCAAAATCTTTTCAATTACAAGGCGGATTGTTGCCCCAGTATGAAATAGATTCATTAAAGCTTCAGTTTAAGCGCATGGGTGCCTACAAAGCACTTATTGAAACGCTCATATTTGATTACAGTAAAAATGAGATGCTGGTAACGACAGATGAGTATGTTCAACAAATGAAACAATTGCCAGCGCCATTTAATCAAATTGGCTTGATGAACATGTATTATCAGGCTAGATCTCAACTAAGGGATGTGGCCATTCTTAATTTTGTTTCTGACATCCCACAAAACTATTACCTTGATTATTTCCGATTTCATATAGCCAGAGCAACCGAGTTTATTAATAAGAAAGACAGCGCGGCGGCTAGTCGGTCTTTGACTTTAGCCTACCAAGTTATTTCAAGTTTAGGGGATATTGAAGTGAAACGACATTATACCGGGGTTTACAAGGATTTTATTGCCTGGTTTGAAGTCTTGCCCAATGCCCCAAGACCATTGATTCGTCTAGATGAGTACGATTATCAAGGACGATTATTGGCCTCAAATGAAATTGCAAAAGAACTATTGTTAGAGGCCAACCAAGCATTACATGAAGAGCAGCTCATCAATCTCTATTTTAAAATCATATCAGTTGTTATTGCTGTTGTATTAAGTATTGTATTGGCTTTCTATTTAAGAGCCCATAATTTATTGAAGCGTGCCAATATTCAAAGACAATGGTTTATTACAGCACTTAGTCATGATTTAAGAAGTCCGTTGGCGCAAATTGCAAGATCTATTGACCAGGGGTCTGATGCTACAGCAACCAAGAAGCTATTGGTGCAATTAGAGTACCTGCTTAATGATACACTTGAAATGGCAATAGATACACAAGTCAAACGCAGCAATCATTTTGAAGATTTTGACCTGCTTGAAATGATAGAAAATACCATGCTTGATTTGGATTTTGTTTTTAAGTTCATGCAGATTCATTGTGACAATCAAATCCAGACAGAATACATATTAAAAGGGAATATAAATGGGGTGAAAATTGTCCTCAGAAATATCTTATTGAACGCTGCTAAACACAATTACGCGAATGGTTATATAACCTTGTCAATACGTTCTGAGTCACCTTTGGTGCTATTAGTGGAGAATAGTGTTAAACCAAATTTGAATGTTGATCTAAAGGGTACAGGAACTCAATTGATTCAGTATTTTGCTGAACAAAGCAACTTGAGTTATTATTTGTTGTTGTCAGAGCAATCCGCTCAAGCTGTAATTGAATTTAGAAATTAGTTTTTTGTACCGTTGTGGTATGTTTTATAATGATGTCATTGATGACAGGTTTATAAATTCTACCCACCGGAATTTTAGTGCCTTCCTTAAGGGCAATATCACTGGCTTCAATGGCTTCTATAAAATCGACGTTGACAATATAAGACCTGTGAATTTGCTTGAATAGGGTGGATGGCAATTCATTGACTAAAGATTTTAAACGTTTGAATACACTAATACTGCGTTGTTCAGTTAAATGTAAATTCAAATACTCACCGTTGGCCTCAATGTAAACTAACTCATTAAAGGCAATTTTGTGGTACTTATTTTTACCACTTTGTAAAAAGAAGAAATTCAAATCATTGTTTTGACTATTCAATTGAATTTTTCTGAAAGCCCTTTCTAAAGCAGTATACAATTGTTCTGATTGAATGGGTTTGGTTAAGTAATGCAGTGCTTCGTGCTCATAGGCATTTAAGGCATATTCTGGGTAAGCACTGATAATGATCAACTCTGGTGAATAGGGGAGTTGTTCCCAAATCGAGAGAATGTTGTCTTTGCCAATTTTAATGTCAGCAAATACCAATTGCACTTCATTTGTTTTTATGCAGTGTTTAAATTCTTCAATGTTATTGAAGGCGCCTATCTCAGCGAATCTTTTATCTAATTTAAGAAGGCTTTTTAGGTGTTTAAGGTCTTCTGCTTCGTCTTCAATTATAGCGTAGTGAATCATTGTTAAAGTAATTTCAAAATTCTAACAAATTCACTTAGTTTACAATGAGTGGACTTGGTTGAGAATGAGTTTTATTATTTCATCTATCTTAAATTGTTGTTCATGTGTCAAAACAGGTATTTTATTGAATCTTGTAGATAACTATAACCGGATGTATGCAATTGCCTACAATTATCGAATTAAGCATTTAAAGTTAAATGTAACCAGATTTTATGACCAATAAAAAGCTAATTTATGTCGTTAAAATGTCATTTTTGTTCAATGAAAAGCTTAAAATAGTCTTTTTGATAATAAAAACATCATTTAGACAATAAAAAAACCCTTCAATTTGTAATTCATTTTAAATTACATGAACATGCATTTAGGAAAACAAATCAAAATTGCTCGTATAACTAAGGGCATTACTCAACAAGATTTAGCGGATAAAATCAATAAAACTCGTCCATTAATTTCTTCAATTGAACAAACTGGTAGAGTTAACATTTACACCTTAAAACAAATTTGTCAGGTTTTAGATATGGACTTTAAAAAGGTATCTAATTCAACTCAGATTGATATGTTGGTTAACAAAGATGAAGACAGAATTGAAAAATTAACTGCAGACATCACCAACCTTAAAAGAGAAAACAAAATGTTGTTAGAGTTGGTTGAAACACAAAAAGAAACCATTCAATTATTAAAAAGTCGCAAGTAATTGCACTATTATTTAATTTAAAAAAAAAGCCGAGTTATTAACTCGGCTTTTTTTATGGGGTTTAGCTCAGAGGTCAATGATTAATAATGAGCTTTTGTTGTGCAATCACTCTGCCAGTCTCTTCTAATTGGATAAAGTATAAGCCACTTTCATAGTTTTGGGTGTTAAGAAAATATTTACCACTATCGTTGTAAAGTTGGATTTCGTTTATCAAACGACCATTAATATCCATTAGTTTACATGTTAACCCTTCGATAGGCCTTTCAAAAACATAATCTATACAACTGATTTGATTACTTGGATTAGGGTAGACAGACCATCTGAATTGCTCAACGGTGTTAATCAGCAAATGCGTATTCAATGAATCGCAATTTGGCAGTGCCATGCAGACGGTTTTAAAACAAGATCTACCACTTGATTGATCAGTTAGTATAACTTTGAAACATATTATTGGATCGTGAGGGTTAATGTCTGTAAAACTTACATCAAAACTTTGCATTCCTGGGCCAATAGTATTAGGATTGATGCTGTTAAAATTGCCTGCATTTATTGGTGCAATGCTAACATTAGCATTGCCTGAGAAAGGATTCAAAACAGTTAAGTCTAAATCATAATTCCAACCATTAGGATTTCTCTCATGGCAATGAGCACACATGCCATATACGCCAATAGAACAACTGTCTTGTGGGCAAGGTTTATAATCGCGTTTGAAGGAATCTTTGCATATTTTTTGAGTGACTGAGTCAAAAGCATACAAATAAATGGTTCCACCTGTATTACTTGGAGGCAAGTCAGTATATGTATAACAGATGTTTTGCAAACCATTGTTAATGCTTACAGGGTTGTTAACAAAGCTGCCTGCTGATGAAGTAATCGTTAATGTTGAACCATTACTGCCACTCCAATTAACATCCATGCAAACATAATATTGATTGTTGCCATTGGCATCTTGCCCTATACAATTAAATTGAGTGATCTTGCTCGCAATTTTACAATCTTTATTGAAACAATCAGGTAATTTAAAGCAAATGCTGGTATCGCAATGTTGATTGCCTTGAACCATTTGAATGGTAATACAAGCATAATTACTATGAGGCAATTGGTCAGTAAAAGTTGCAGTGATGTTGTTATAGCCATTACTTAAACTACTTGACGAAACATTGCTAATAGAGCCTTGGTTACTACTCAGTGACATATTAGTTCCTGATCCCATACTATTGTATACATTCAGATTAAGGGTATATGTAGGATTGCCATTAGCATCTATCGGTGCACAGTTTACCTGAATGCTTGGATTGAAAATACATCCACCACAATGAACAAATTGTATATCAAAAGTCTCAGACTCATCTGCACAGCCATTGGCTGTTATCACTTTAACACTGTATGTGCCTGACTGGTATAATGGAATATGGAACGTATCATTTGTGGCCCAAGCAATTGGATTGCCATTATATAACCATTGGTAGCTAGCATAGCCTGGAGGGGCGAACCATACAAGTTGTGTTACAGAATCACATATGTCATAACAACCGCTTTTGAAACCACAAAAATCTGGGAGAGGATGTATCATGCTTGAAGCCGTAGCTTTGCAGCCAAAGCTATCAATAACAGTCACGGAATAGGCGTTAGCAATTCCTGTTTGCATGGTGTCGTTGGTGACGCCATTGCTCCAATAAAATTGATCAATACCAGGCGAAGTGCTTGAAGCAACTAACTGGTTGATTTGTCCGGCGCAACCAGAGTTGTTGTTAGTGATGCTAACATTTGGAACGCTGTGTAATTGAAAGTTTATTGTATCAATACCTAGGCATGTGTCAGGGCTAGTCACTTGAACCACTAATTGATGCCAGCCTAAGCTTAAATTGTAAGTATTTACATTAAAGCTGTTGCTGTTGTTGATTTGTACAGAATTATCTAAGAGCCATTGGAAATTGGATCCGTTGATATTTGGATAATTAGCGGTAAAAGTATAATTGCTGCCTTTGCAAACATCTATTGGTCCTATGATGTTAGGTTTTGGTTTTGATTTAACTAATACATTGATAGGGTTTGTGATGTAAAAACAGCCTTTGCTGTCAGTCAGTTCAACAGAATAGGATCCACTCTGTTGGGCCCATATAAATGGGTTGGTTTTTAAATTAGACCATAAATAAGCATAAGCAGGGTAACCATTGCTAGGTATGCAAGTGAGTTTGACGCTATCCCCTTCACAAAATCTAAGTGCTCCATTGGCAGATAACGTTCCACCAAGCGTGTTAGGTAGAACTGTTACTTTGCGTTTGGCACTGTCGCTACAACCATAAGCATTTACCAATTGTAATACTGCAAAATAATTACCTGCGTTGGTATAGGTGCGAATAGGACTCCATATATGTGATGATGCGCCATCACCAAAGGTCCAGTTATAACTGAGGGGATTATTGCTGCTATTATTGGTGAATTGAACTGGTGTGCCTTGACATACAGAATCTTGAACGGTAAACGAAGCATTGACCAAAGGATTTATACTAATGGTTTTAGTAATGCTACAAATACCATTAATGGTCAAAGTTATAGAATAAGTGCCAGAGGCTAGAGTGAAACTTGGGTTTTTAAGCGAGCTGCTTAACCCCCCAGGGTTGACTGTCCAGTAATAACTAGGAGCAGGATATCCTGTTAAAATTTTACTAGTATTTACCAATTTAATTTTAAGAGAATCACTGTATTGTTTACAATAAATAGAATCGTGAAAATTAGGGATGTATTTGATGGTGTCAACTTTATAAATACAAACATTACAAGTGCCATTACCAGCTGCGTTGGGAACGTCTGCACACAATTTTACTCTATAGTATCCGGGGTTGGTAAAGATATGTGACACACTACTGCCGCTTCCTGTTGCGTTACTGTATGGGTCGTCATAACTCCAAGTAAGATTACTAACACCACTTGAAGTGATGGCCTGAAAACTATCTTTGTTACAACCTTGTCTGTAACGGTTGTAGTTAAGTGTATATACGCCAGGTTTACATGGTGTGCAATTGATTAAAGCAACAGGGATAACATTACTAGTGTCTTTGCAGCCATAGGCATTAGTACCAACAACAAAGTAAGATCCTGTGGCTGTAGCAGAATAACTTGTACCGGTAGCGCCTGAAATGCTGCTTGGATTATACCATTGATATGTGGTATTTACAGCTGGAGCAGCAATGTACATGTTGGTTAAGATTGGTGTGCTACAAAATTCATTTGGTTGAGGGGTAGAAATATTAATATCTGGTTTTGGTAATACTGAAATAGACTTGGTAGTACTGGCCGTACCTGGGCAATTGCCTCCATATGTAGCTGTTAATGTTATGATGTAATTGCCAGGATTTTGGTAGGTGTGTAGTCCTGGATTTGATATACTTATGCCACCATCACCAAAATTCCAAGCATAACTCATTGCAGTGCTTGAAGTAGCGGTAAGCATAACACCTGCGCAAATTGTGTTTTGAGCAGTAATGGTGGGAGCAGCCGGCCCTGTAAATGTAATTAAAATAGAATCTTTTCGACTTGATCCACATGCTTTTCTTTGCAAAACCAACCATGCACTGCCACTGTAATTATTCCACTGTACTTGAATTGCATTGTTGTGTTGTCCGTTGGCAATACTGCCTGCTATACTTGGATTGATACTCCAAATGTAATCATTGCCATAAGCACTTGTACTGTAATTGTGATTGCTATTGGCACAAACACTTTGTGTTCCTGTAATTGGGCTTGGTAACATTGGTAAAGCTGAAACAACATTTAATGTATAGGCATCAGATTTGCACCCTGAAACTGGATCAATCTGATAAGCATTGACTGCATAAGGGCCTGCGTTAGCCCATGTAATTCCAATATTATTGCCAATACTAGTAGCAGGACTGCCATTGTTTGTTGTCCACCCGATATAATAATCAGATGAAGTAGCAATGCCTGTATAGTTATAGGTGTTGTTAGGGCATATTGGATTTTGTCCTATTATGCTATCAACTGGATTAGGCTTGGCAATAACTTGTATTAACTTTTTGTAAGGGCTATTGCAGTAGTTGCCATTAGGATCAGTTACTGTTAATTGGAATTGTCCGGGGCCTAAATTCCAATTGCCTGCAAATGGATTGTTGCCATTAGTTGTACTTGTGTATAAAGGGGTATTGCTTAATGTACTTATGGTCCATACCATATTGGCAGTAGGTGCAGGGCTTATCCCAAAACTGTAATTATTGTTTTCACAAAAAGTAAAGTTGCCATATACAGAAAGCTTTGGTTTAGTAGATACATTCAACACACTACTGCCACCACAATTTAAATCTGGTTGACTTCCGGGTGCATGATGGAAATAGTCTGCGGTAATATTGCCAGTTACAGTCTGATAAAAACAAACTTGTACCTCATGAACATTGATGCTATCAGTCATAACTGTAACCCCTGGCGGAAAATGCCAACGAATACTATCAATAGGAATTGAACAGCTGATATGGTAAGTAGCACACTCATTTAAACAAACTTGACTAGGACCTTGTATACTAGCATTAGGGCTAATAATAGGAACAAAAACGGTAGTAGCTGTGTTGCAAAAACCAGGGCAATTCACTTGTAATGATAAACTACCTGGCCCATTATTTCCCCATTGAACAGTAATGGTTGAGTCATTGTTGTTGCCTATAATTGTTCCATTATTGACTGACCATAAATAATTGTTGCAGGCTTGGGCATTTGTATGATAGGTTACAGTGGTATTGGGGCAAACAGTACTTACACAATAAATTTCTGGAGCAACAGTATTGGAGACGACAACAGTCGCATAGGCAGTATCTTTACATTTACATTGGTTTTCAACCACTAACATAACCGTGTATGTACCAGGGTTGCTGTAAGCATGTTCTGTATTGCCAATGCCAGGAGCTGATTCAAAGGCTGATTGGCCATCACCAAAATACCATGACCATGAGGCAATTGGAGAACCAACGCCTGCTGTTGATTGGTCAACAAACTGTATATTTTGATTTAAACAAGCGTTGATAGATAAACCAATTTGGCCAGGAAAGCTTATAAATTTAGCTTTAGGTTTGCCAACAATGTCGATACAAATTTCAGTACTTTTGCTGCATCCCCATTGATTGGTTTCGGTGACTTTAATTACCCCAGCGCCAGTGGCAGTCCAGTATACATTTAATTGGTTGTTATTGCTGCTGTAATTGGCCGCACCTTGAACAGTCCATACATAAGAACTGCCAGCATTATATGGTGTTGTGTATTGAATTTGGGTAGAATCACACGCTACTATACAACTGCCTTTATCGGTCTCTTTTCTTCCACCACATCCAGCAATAAAAGAGGGTGTAATTTGCGGCGATGGTTTACCGTGAATGTTTACAGTATATGCTTGAGTGCAAATGACAACATTAAGGGCATTTTTGACATTGACGAAAATGTTTCCAGTGCCAGTATTGGTCCAAGCAATATTGACTGAATTTCCACTCCCAATAACTGTGCCTCCGCCCGTAACATTCCAAGTATAGGTGTAACCCGTGTTAAAGGGTAAAGTATAAGAGACTGTTTGATTCTCACATACATCCAGTGGTCCGCTTATGTTGCATTGAGCAAACGCATTGAATGTGATCATTAAGCATGCAAGAAGCATAGACTTTAGCATAAGGGTAAATCTTTGATCCATATTTTTTTATTTTAAACAAATATATTAAAATTGTTTAAGAATTAATTCGCCTAACTATGAATAAATTATTTACCCTGATCTTTTGCACTGCAATTAGTAATAGCTTACTTGCTCAAAATCCTACTTGGGCTGATGATGTTGCTTGTATTGTTTATTCGCATTGCAGTGGTTGTCACAACGCCAATGGATCAGGCCCTTTTTCTCTAATGAATTATACAGAGGTCAAAGACAATGCCTCAGCAATTGAGTCTGCTGTGACTTCTAAAGTGATGCCACCGTGGCCCAACAATAATGCCTACAGAAAAATGGCGCATGATAGAACTTTAACAGAACAAGAAATTTTAACCATATCACAATGGGTGCAAAATGGAACGCCAATGGGAAATATGGCCAATGCCCCCGCGACACCAGTATATTCAAGTAATTTAAGTATTACTAACCCTGATTTAAAATTGCGTATACCAAACTATACTTTGCCTCAATTAACAGAAGATTTATACAGGTGTTTTGTGATGCCTACAGGTATGTCTATCCAAAAGTTTATTACGGGTATAGAGATCATTCCAGGAAATAAAAACATTGTGCACCATGTGCAGGTTTTTTATGATACCACTGGTCAAAGCACGGTTTTAGACAACAACGATCCCAATCCTGGTTATACCTCAGCAGGAGGCATAGGGGTGAATGCTGCTGTTTTATTGGGCACTTGGGTGCCAGGTGCCACGCCCATTTACATTCCCAATGGTATGGGCAAGCGCTTGCCTAGCTCAGCTAAAATTGTTTTACAAATTCATTACCCTGAATTCGCTAGTGGACAAATGGATTCAACAAAAGTCCATTTTAGTTTAACCACTAGTACCGTCAGAAATATATACGATGCACCTGTTTTAAACCATATGTCAACCATAGACAATGGTCCATTATTTATTCCCAAAAACACTGTAAAAACTTTCTATGAATCTTATACTTTGCCTGCAACAGTTACTATAGTGAGTATTTTTCCTCATGGGCATTTAATCTGCAAACAACTCAAAGCTTTTGCGGTCAATTTATCTGGTGATACCATCCCTCTAATTGATATCCCTGATTGGGACTTTCATTGGCAGGGCACATATGATTTTCAAAAACCAATTGTCTTGCCGATTGGCACAAAATTAGTCGGTATGGGTGTTTACGATAATACCACTAACAATAGTCACAATCCCAATTCACCTCCTCAGGATGTATCAGCAGGAGAGGCCACAACAGACGAAATGATGTTGTTTTATTTCTCTTATTTAAGCTTTAAACCAGGTGATGCCAATATTGTGATTGATACCAATTCACACAAGCCTCACCATTTAAATTGTATTAGTACAGCCATAGCGGCAACTGAAACGCATTTGCAAATAGACGCTCAACCTAATCCTTTCAATTCACTCATTACCTTAAGCAATCCAAATGACGAGTATGCAACCGTTACTGTATACAATGCCCTAGGTCAGATGGTCTTTAAAGGTGAGCAAATTCAGCAAATAGCTACGCATGAATGGCCTTCTGGTATGTATGTGTTAAAGCTTCAATCACAAAACACCCAAAAGACCATTAAACTGATTAAGCCTGAGTTCTGAATATGATTTGCTTGTTGAGCTCATCAATCACGATGGCTTGATCTTTCTTGACTTCGCCACTTAGGATTTTTTTAGACAGTTCATTCATGACCTTTTTTTGAATCACTCGTTTGAGTGGTCTTGCTCCAAATTGAGGGTCATAACCTAGTTCAGATAGCCATTCAATGGCCTCATTGCTAACACTCACATGCATGCCTAAGTCTTGAAGTTGTTCTGATAGTTTTTGCATTTGCAATTTCACAATTGCTTGAACATGGTCTCTGCTCAAAGGTTCAAACATAATCACTTCATCAATCCTGTTTAAGAATTCTGGGCGGATAGTGTTTTTGAGCATCTGATACACCTCGTTTTTGGTTTTGGCCATCACAGAATCGCGGTTGTCTTCATCCAGTAATTCAAAATTATCCTGAATGATATGTGCGCCAATATTACTGGTCATAATGATGATGGTATTCCTGAAGTTAGCCGTTCTACCTTTGTTATCGGTTAATCTGCCGTCGTCAAGCACTTGAAGGAGAATGTTAAAGACATCTGGATGTGCTTTTTCAATTTCATCCAATAATACAACAGAATAGGGTCTGCGTCTTACAGCTTCTGTTAATTGTCCGCCTTCATCATAACCAACATAGCCTGGAGGAGCACCTATTAATCGGCTTACTGTGTGCTTTTCTTGGTACTCACTCATGTCAATTCTAACCATAGCATTGTCGTCGTTGAATAAAAATGAAGCGAGCGCTTTTGCTAATTCGGTTTTACCAACACCTGTGCTACCCAAGAAAATAAAGGAACCAATAGGGCGTTTAGGGTCCTGAAGTCCAGCTCTGCTTCTTCTTACAGCGTCGGATATAGCAGCAATCGCTTCTTCTTGGCCAATGACCCTTTTGTGTAATTCCGCTTCTAAGTGTATGAGTTTTTCTCTTTCGCTTTGAAGCATGCGGTTCACAGGAATACCGGTCCATTTACTTACCACTTCAGCTATGTCTTCTGCATCGACTTCTTCCTTTACCATTGGTTTGTCGCCTTGCACTCTGATCAGTTCTTTTTGAAGTTCTAATACTTGAGTCTCAGTCTCTTTGATTTTACCATATCTCAATTCAGCTACTTTGCCAAAATCCCCATTGCGTTCAGCTTGATCGGCCTCTACTTTGTATTGTTCGATCAAACCTTTGTTGGCTTGGATTTTTTCTACCACTTCTTTTTCACTTTTCCAACGGGCATTGATGCCGCTTCTGGTATCGTTTAGGTTGGCAATCTCATTGTTAAGTTTACTCAACTTATCTTCATCATGCTCTTTTTTGATGGCCTCTCTTTCAATTTCCAATTGCATGATTTTACGGTTCAATTCATCCAGTTCTTCAGGTAAAGAATCTATTTCAATTCTTAGTTTAGAAGCGGCTTCATCTAACAAGTCAATGGCTTTGTCTGGTAAAAAACGATCGCTGATATATCGACTTGATAATTCAACTGCATTGATAATGGCTTCATCTTTAATGCGCACCTTGTGGTGGACTTCATAACGTTCTTTTAATCCCCTCAATATGGAAATGGCATCTTGTACATCAGGTTCTTCCACCATGACTTTTTGAAAACGTCTTTCAAGGGCTTTGTCATTCTCAATGTACTTTTGGTACTCACTCAAAGTAGTGGCACCTATGGCTTTTAATTCGCCACGGGCCAAAGCCGGTTTTAAAATGTTTGCAGCATCCATTGCTCCTTCACCTTTTCCGGCACCCACCAAAGTGTGTATCTCATCAATGAATAAAATCAATTCGCCATTGCTTTTGATGACTTCATTTACAACGGCTTTTAAGCGTTCTTCAAATTCGCCTTTGTATTTAGCTCCTGCAATTAAAGCGCCCATGTCTAAAGAAAAAATCGTCTTAGATTTTAAGTTTTCAGGTACGTCGCCTTGAACGATACGTCGGGCCAAGCCTTCTGCAATAGCCGTCTTACCTACGCCAGGTTCGCCAATAAGTACAGGATTATTTTTGGTTCTTCTGCTTAAGATTTGCAAAACGCGTCTGATCTCTTCATCTCTACCAATAACAGGATCTAATTTGCCCTTGCTGGCTAAATCATTCAAGTTTAAAGCGTATTTTTTTAAAGCATTGTATTGTTCGCCACCTGACTGAGAGTTGACTTTGTAGCCAGCCCTCAAGGTTTCTATGGCTTTTTCTGCTGCTTTAAATGTTACACCTGCATCTCTGAGCAATTGACCAACGGCATCTTTACTCTCAATGAGGGCTAAAATAATGTGTTCGATGGCAACGTATTCGTCACCCATTTGCCCCATTAGTTTTTCAGCTTGCATGAGGGTAGTATTGCAAGCCCCAGATAAAGACTGAGTAGGGGTTCCTGCAGTAATTTTAGGCAGTGATTTAATCAATGCATCATTAGCTTGCTTGGCCCTTGATGCCTGTGCACCAACTTTGCTGAAAACAAAATTGATAATGGCATCGTCTTGATTGAAAATGCTGCTCAAGATGTGGGCATTTTCAATGCTTGGATTTTGCTGTTCAAAGGCCAATTGTTGTGCGTCTTGAATGCACTCTTGAGCTTTGATTGTAAATTTGTTAATGTTCATAGTTGTTTAATTCGTATCAAAAGGGCCTCCATTTAGCAAGGTCTGAAAAAAGGGCATTAAACAAGACTAAATGTCTATTTTGAAGGGGCATGAGCTTAAGAAATCGGAATTTTTTTCAGGTTTTTTCTCTGTTTAAAATCATGTAAGTTTGCATGACTATGTTTACCCCGCTCAAAATAGCATTAATAGGCTATGGTAAAATGGGTCAATTGATAGAACAATTGGCCATTGAAAAAGGCCATACCATTGTGGCTAAAATCCACTCAAAATCAAATGATACTGAATGGGCTCAATTGCATACTGCAGATGTGGCTATTGAATTTACTCAACCAGAGGCAGTATTGCACAATATAAAAAAGTGTTTTTCGTTTAAAGTGCCTGTGGTAGTTGGAACAACCGGTTGGTATAATCACCTTGATGAGGTTTTGGATTGGCAAAAGCAAGCCAATGCAGGGCTTTTAACCGCTAGTAATTTTAGTATAGGTGTGAATGTGTTTTTTAAAATCAATCAAATTTTGGCACATATGATGGATCCAATTCATGGCTATGAAGTGTCTTTGCAAGAAATTCATCACATCCATAAAAAAGATGCCCCAAGTGGTACCGCCATTACTTTGGCAGAAGGCATATTAAAATCATACAAACAAAAACAACAATGGAAATTAAAAGACGCTTCAACAGAAAGCCATGACCTTTCCATTGAAGCCTTGAGAATTGACAATGTGCCAGGTACGCATTCGGTAACTTATACTTCAAACATAGACTCCATAGAAATTAAACATACAGCTCACAACCGCAATGGATTTGCCTTGGGCGCTATTCAAGCCGCCGAATGGTTGGAAGGCAAAACAGGCTATTACACTATGCAAGATTTAATTGGACTTTAAGCCTAATATTATTTTATGACCCCTACAAATTTTACGACCTTTTTAATGATCTACATTCCGCTTTATGTGTTGTCGCATACAGGTTTGTTTTTCTTGTTCAAAAAAGCCAATGTTAAACAGGCTTGGTTAGCCTTTGTACCTATTGCCTGTTATTGGCCATGGATACAATTGTCTCAAAGACCAAAAACTTGGATGATTTGGGCGTTTATTCCAGCGGCAGATGTGGTAATATGGTTTTCTTTGGTCATTGACTTAATGGAAAGCTTTGGTAAATTTAAATTTGGGGAACAAGTTTTAGGGGTATTGTGCCCATTTTACATGTACCCTAAAATGGCCTATGACACTAAAGTAATTTACCTTGGTGCCGCCAGAAATGCTGATTTCAGAAAAAAGTATATTCCAAGCAAAAAAGGAACAGTTAGAGAGTGGTCTGATGCTTTGTTTTTCGCCATTGTGATTGCCTACATGGTAAGAATGTTTCAATTGGAGCCTTATAAAATTCCGACATCATCCATGGAAGACAGTATGATGGTAGGCGATTTTTTATTCGTGAGCAAAATGAATTACGGGCCTCGTTTCCCGATTACACCAGTGGCATTTCCATTGGTCCATCAAGATTTATTTGGTGCTCAAGCCTATTCCGAGGCTATACAATTGCCATACATGCGATTGCCAGGTTTTCAATCTGTAAAGCGCAACGATCCTATAGTGTTCAATGTGCCTTGGGATCAATACGATCAAACCCCTAGGCCGGTTGACAAAATGCAAAACTATGTTAAACGTTGTGTAGGAATCCCAGGCGATACTTTACAAATTATCGATGGGGTATTGTGGGTGAATGGTCAAAAGGCATTTCAAGCACCAGGTTTATTGCACAATTATTACATCAGCTTTAAGCCCCTAAGTACAGTGCCCAGTTATGAAACCTTAACCAAAGAATACGATGTGTACGACTTTGTGCAATTGAATGAAAGAACCTTCAGAATGGCGCTTTGCGAAGCGGATTTGAACCGTATTAAAACAGATTTCCAAGTTGATTTAGTCAGGGCTCAAACCAATCCTAAACAAGGTAGTTACTATTCGCCAGATGGGATGGTTGAATTCAATGGCATCATCAAAATGAAAGAAGGCCAAAAGCTTAACTACGAAGAAACTAAAAAGTTGGGAATTGTATACAGTGAGCCTTTATCTGCAGATTTAAAATACTTACATGTGTTGATGGACGACAACTATCTTAATCCTTTGAAATATGCTGAAATTCCAAAAATTGACTCGATCAAGCCAAAGTTTCAAAAGACCTCAGCAATGTCTCAAGTCTTCCCTGCAAACGATGCCATTTACCCTTGGAACAAAGATCAATATGGTCCTTTTTACTTGCCTAAAGCAGGCCAAAGTATAAGCATAGACCAACGCAATTATTATTTTTACGAAAGGGCTATTCGCATTTATGAGAATAATCCAAGTTTGGAGTTGATAGGCTCAACACCTTATTTGAATGGTCAACCAATCAGCCAATACACCTTTCAAATGGATTACTATTGGATGATGGGTGATAACCGCGACAATTCATTGGATTCAAGATTTTGGGGCTATGTGCCAGAAAATCATATTGTGGGCAAGCCATTGTTTGTGTTGTTTAGTATTCAATACAAACGTGCCCAACCAGATCCGAGCATGCCAAACATGCGTCAAGAAGATCAATTCGTGAAAGTGAGATGGAACAGATTGTTTAGACCTATTAATTAGTTGTTATGTTCTTAGAGGAATTACAAACCATAGAGCAAATTGCTCATGTTATAGAGAGTCGCGAAGACATTGCCATTGGCCCAAGCAGTCAAATGGCCATTGAAAAATCGTATCAGTATATTCAAAAGAAAATGCAAAGCCCTGATACGGTTATTTATGGCATTAATACTGGTTTTGGCTCTTTGTGTAATACCACAATTCCCAACAGTGATTTACAAACTTTGCAATACAATTTGCTCAGAAGTCATGCTTGCGGAACAGGTCAATTAGTGCCTAAGCCAATTGTGAAGTTGATGCTATTATTGAAAGCTAAATCTTTAGCTTTTGGCTTCTCTGGGGTACAAGTCGCCACAGTGCAATTGTTGCTCGATTTATACAATCATGATATTTTACCTGTGGTCTATCAACAGGGCTCTTTAGGGGCTTCAGGTGATTTGGCGCCTTTGTCGCATTTGTGTTTGCCCTTGATCGGAGAAGGGGAAGTATGGTTAGAAGACCGCATAGTCGATGCAAAATCTCAATTAGAGGCCCATCAATTGACGCCTGTAGTATTAGGGGCTAAAGAAGGTTTGGCCTTGATCAATGGCACTCAATTCATGCTAGCCTATGGTGTTTATTGTCAAATTCAAGCCAATAAAATTGTTGAGATTTCGAGTAAAATAGCGGCATTAAGTATTGATGCCTTCAATGCCAGAATAGAACCGTTTTTGCCACATACACATGTGATCCGCAATCAAAATGGTCAAATTCAAATTGCGTCAGTGATTCAATATTTATTGGAGGGTAGTGATATGATTAAAGCGCCTAAACAAAGGGTGCAAGATCCTTATTCCTTTAGATGTATTCCACAAGTACATGGCGCTAGTTTAGATGCCTTGTCTTATACGGCATTAACCTTCTCAAGAGAGTTGAACGCCGTAACTGATAATCCTAATATTTTCCCTGAAGATGATATGGTGATCAGTGCTGGTAATTTTCATGGTCAGCCATTGGCTTTAAGTTTAGATTTTGCAGCCATAGCTTTAGCCGAATTAGCCAATATTTCAGAGCGCAGAATATACAAACTCATTAGTGGTGAAGGCCATTTGCCAGCTTTCTTAACGGATACGCCAGGGCTTGAAAGTGGCTTTATGATTGCTCAGTACACAGCAGCAAGTATAGTTAGTCAAAACAAACAACTTTGTACACCTGCAAGTGTTGATAGCATAGTGAGTAGCAACGGACAAGAAGACCATGTGAGTATGGGTGCCAATGCTGCAACTAAATTATACCAAGTCGTTCAAAACGTTCAACAGGTATTGGCCATTGAGATGGTGTTGTCAGCCAAAGCCATACAATACAGAAGACCACTTAAAACCTCAGTTAAATTGGAACAATTTTTAGCCCAGTTTATTGAGCAAGTACCTTTGTTAAAATCAGATGCGTATTTGTCGCCTGTCTTACAAAAAGCCAAATCTGTCTTATTTGGATAAGCCATGGATCTTCAGAACCTTCAAACCGCCTATGAAAACTTAGATGTTTATGCCTCGCAGGTGGTAGAGGGTTTTATTACAGGTATGCACAAAAGCCCGTTTCACGGCTTTTCAGTTGAATTCGCTGAACACAGAATATACAATACCGGTGAGTCAACCAAACACATTGATTGGAAGTTGTTCGGAAGAACCGATAAGCTTTTTGTTAAACGTTTTGAAGAAGAAACCAATTTAAGGTGTCATCTTTTATTGGATGTGTCGGAGAGTATGTATTACCCGGCCACAACAGCCTTGAAATTCAAATATGCAGCAGTCGTTGCGGCTGTGTTAGCCAATGTGTTAAAAAGACAAAGAGATGCTTTTTCGTTAAGTTGTTTTGCTGATCAAATTGTTTGGCAGAGCGAACTCAAATCATCTGCCTCACATTATCAAAGCATTTTGCATGAACTCAGCAGAAGAATGCAAACCCATGAGCCTTTATCGGGGAGTCGCATTGCAGATGCCTTAAACCAAATGGCAGAACGCATTCACAGGCGCAGTTTGGTCGTCATTATTAGCGATATGTTTGAGTCAGATAAACAATCAGATGCTTTGTTTAAAGCCTTACAACATTTAAGATTTAAAAAACACGAAGTGCTGATTTTCAATATCAATGATGCTCAAACAGAGAACAGATTTGAATTTGATAACAGGCCCTATCAGTTTATAGATGCAGAAACTAAGGCCAGTGTTAAATTGTTTCCAGATCAAGTTAAAGCCTTGTATTTAGAACAAATTCAAGCTTACCGAAAAGGTATTTATGATAAATGTCATCAATACAAAATTGATTTCAATGACATTGATATTCAAGCGCCTTTGCAACAAATCTTGTTGCCATTTTTCAAAAAACGTCAAAGTATGCATTAATGCTTACAGAAACTATTGCAATTAAGCCTTGAATTGACTAGGTTTGAAGTAAGCTATGACGGATATAGAAATTGCACAATCGATCCCTTTAAAACCCATTAAATTCATTGCAGAACGCCTCAAGGTGGCTGAAGATGATTTAGAGTTTTATGGCAAGTACAAAGCCAAATTGCCATTGAGTTTAATCAATGAGTCGGCTTTGCAGCAATCCAAATTGATTTTAGTTACCGCCATGACCCCAACACCAGCCGGTGAGGGTAAGACTACTATATCTATTGGTTTAAATGAAGGTTTAAATGCAATAGGGAAGTCTTCTATAGTGGTGCTCAGAGAACCTTCTTTGGGCCCAGTGTTTGGTATTAAAGGCGGGGCGGCAGGTGGTGGGTATAGTCAGGTGGTGCCCATGGAAGACATTAACCTACATTTTACTGGAGATTTTTCTGCAGTTGAAAAAGCGAATAATTTTTTAGCAGCCATCATTGATAATGTGATACAAAACCCTAAACACCCTATTAAAATTGATCCTAAATCCGTTTTGTGGAAGCGTGTGATTGATATGAACGACCGTAGCCTAAGAGACATCATCATAGGCGTAGGCGGAAAGGCTAATGGGGTTATGCGCAGCGATGGATTCAATATTACAGCTGCCTCTGAAATCATGGCCATTTTGTGTTTGTCTACTGATTTGGAGCATTTGAAACAAAACATTGGAAATATATTGGTGGGCTTTACTTATCAAAATGAACCTGTTTATGCCAGAGATCTTAAGGTTCAAGAAGCCATGGCCATCTTGTTAAAGGATGCCATCAAACCCAATTTGGTACAAACATTAGAGGGTAATCCGGCAATTATTCACGGCGGTCCATTTGCTAATATTGCGCAAGGTACCAATACCATTAATGCCACTAAAATGGGCATGTCTTTAGCGGATTACACCGTTACTGAAGCAGGTTTTGGTGCAGACTTAGGCGCTGAAAAGTTTTTAAATATCAAGTGTGCTGCAGCTGGTATTAAGCCATCAGCAATGGTAATAGTTGCTACCATTAGAGCATTAAGACACCATGGTGGAGCTAGTACTGAAGACTTAAATACGCCTTCTGTGGAAAAGGTCGCACTCGGTTTTGCTAATTTGCAAAAACACATTGAAAATGCGAAGACCTTTGGTTTTAATCCTGTAATAGCCATCAATCATTTTATCAAAGACACTGATGAAGAAATTGCTTTATTGCAAAATCTTTGTGCTGATATGGGGGTTAAAGCAGTTGTCGCCAAGGCTTGGGCATTAGGCGGAAAAGGCACTCAAGATTTAGCCACTGCAGTTGTAGAGGCCATCGCATCGGGTAACAATCATTTTAAACCTTTGTACAATCACACTGATTCAGTGAAAACTAAAATCGAATGCATTGCCAAAACCATTTATGGGGCAGAGGGGGTTGATTATTCATCTAAAGCTCTGTCAACCTTGAAGCAATTGAATGCCATTGGCCTCTCTCAATTGCCTATTTGCATGGCCAAAACCCAAAAATCTTTCAGCGATGATGAAAAGAGAATTGGCAGACCATCTGGTTTTAGGGTGACTGTAAGAGCATTTGAAGTGGCAGCTGGTGCAGGTTTTATTGTGCCGATATTGGGCAATATGATGCGCATGCCTGGTTTGCCTCAAGTGCCGGCTTCTGAGGGTATGCATATCGATAATACTGGTAAAATCAGTGGCTTGTCTTAAAAATTAAATTTTATAATTGATCAATATATGTTTGGAAACATCTCTCAAATTTTAGAAATGAAGAAAAAGGCCGATGAACTTAAGGCCAAATTAGAAACCATTCAAGTAACAGAAGAATACAATGGTATTACAGTGGATTGCAATGGCAACAGAAAAATTCTTGCCATTCATGTACCAGAGCAGTTAATGGGCAATAAAACCCAATTGGAAGACAACTTAACTGAAGCTGTTAACAAGGCCTTGGCCTCTGCAGAAAAGGCCTCCATTGGTGATTTGGCCTCAATGGCTGGTGGATTGCAAGGGCTGTCTGGTATGTTTGGTAAATAGATTTATACTATATGGATATGAAATCAATCAATTTTTTCAATAAGGCTAAGCAGGCTACTTTTGCCAACATGTTGAACAAAGTGTTTTTCATCTGTGTATTGTTGATGGCGGCTTGCAAAAGCAATTCATCTCAAAAGGTAGATGTCAAATCTTTCCATTCACTGTTAACTACTGAAAAGCCACAGTTGTTGGATTGTCGTTCAATTCAAGCCTACGATTCGGGGCATTTGCCAGGAGCTTTGCACATTGATCCATTGCAGGCTTCTAAAGATGCTGTATTCAATACACTTTACAAAGAGGTGCCAGTGTATTATTATGGAACCCCGTCTAATTGTGATGCCCTTAAAAAAGAATTATCAGCTAAAGGGTTTTCTAATCCTGTTGAAATTACTGGTGGAATAGCCCAATGGCAAGCAGCTCAATTCGAAGTGCAAGCTACGCCAGTAGCCAAATTGTATCCGAATGATACCATTCCCTTTGATAAAGCAATCCAAGGCAATCAATTGGTGCTTGTTGATTTCAATGCTACTTGGTGTAAACCATGTCGCATGATGCAACCCAGCATTGATAAAATTAGAGAAGAACGCAGCAAGGAGGTGATTGTGTACAGCATAGACATTGATCAACATCCAGAGTACAATCAAAAATACCAGATAGGCAATATCCCTCTGGTAATGATGTTTAAACAAGGTAAACAATTGCACAGATCAGAAGGTTATCTTGAGGAAACCATGTTGCAAAATTTAGTAGACGTTAATAAATAAATCATATGAGTGTAAAAATCAGTACAGACCAAACTTTCTCAAACGATATTCAATCAGCTAAAGTAGTTGTTAAATACTACGCCGATTGGTGTGGCAGTTGCAAATTGTTTGCCCCTAAATACAAACGATTGAGCGATGATGAACGCTTTACTCAATTTGCGTTTTTAGAAGTGAATGCAGAGCAAAATCCAGAGGCTAGAAAGTTAGCAGGGGTGGAGACATTACCATATTTTGCCATTTTTGAAAACGGTCAATTAAAGGCTAAAACAAGTACAAGTAAAGAAGATGCCTTTGTCGATTTTTTATTGAACGCATGAACATTAACACCATTAAACACATAGTGGAGTCATACACGCTTGATCAGTTGCATCAAGCGGAGCAAGATCTATTAGCTGAAAAACCTTTAGCGATTGCCATTGACGGTACTGACGAAGGGGAGCAAATGACCCATATTTTAGCAGCAGTTTTTTGCCAAACAGTGATGGCAGAACAACAAATCAGTCTTCAACAAGCTGTAAGATTGTATTCTCAGCGCGTTAGAGACTCAATCAATTAAGAAAATTTGCCTTTGTACTTGTCTTTGATGTCGTTAGTGATGTCTCTAACCTCTTGTTCTTTGCTCAAATGGCTAATGAATAAGATGTCTTCAGTATCAACAATGATGGCGTCATCGTATCCTTCAACGACAACCAATTTGTTTGGATTGGCTTCTTGAACAATTAAACAATTACTAGATTGGTACAACTCAATATTGTTACCGTGCTTTAGGTTGTTGTTCTCGTCTTTGTCTCTCAAAACAAACAAGGATTTCCAGGTGCCTAAATCGCTCCAGCCAAAATCTACTGGCATAATTGCAGCAATTTTGGTTTTTTCCATGATGGCGTAATCAATTGATATGCTTTTGCATTGAGGATATTGTTCATGAATAAAGGCAGCTTCTTCAAGCGTATTGTATTTGCCCATGCCTTTCTCAAACAACTCGTACATATCATTTTGATGGGTTTCAAACTCTTGCAAGATGTCTTTTGCCGTCCAAATAAAAATACCGCTATTCCATGAAAAATCACCACTTTCGATAAAGGTCTTGGCCAATTCTAAATTAGGCTTTTCAGTAAAGGTTTTAACCATAAACAAGCCTTCATCAATGGCTTTGTCGTGTTGTTGGATATAACCATATCCTGTATCTGGGCGGTTGGGTTTAATGCCCAATGTGATCAGTTTATGATGGGTTTCAGTATAGTTTAAAGCAGTGATTAAACTGTCTTTGAAGGTCTTTTCATCTGTAATTAAATGGTCGCTTGGGGCAAATACAATATTGGCTTCAGGGTTTTTAGCAAATAATTTGAAGCTGGCATAGGCCACACAAGGAGCAGTATTCATGGCCGCTGGTTCATCAATGATATTAGCGGTTGGTAATTCAGGGATTTGTTCACTAACCAATAAAGTATAGGTAGTATTGGTTATGATATAAATATTGTTAGGCTCAATGAATTCAGCAAAACGATCATAGGTTAGTCTCAATAAGGATTTGCCTACACCTAAAATGTCGTGAAATTGTTTTGGATAGTTTCTCTTGCTAAGTGGCCAAAATCGACTGCCGATGCCACCAGCCATTATCACTACATAGTTGTTTTTGTTCTTGGTCATGTTACAGTAATCCTTCTTTAGTCAAATCGTGAATATGGATCATACCAGCATAATTGCCATTGTTTAAGACAATAAGTTGGCTGATTTTATCTTGGGTCATTTGAATGGCTGCTTGACTAGCCATGGTTGATTCATCAATGGTTTTTGGCTGTCGGTTCATAATATCTGCAGCCTTTATGTGGTCAAATTGGGTGTTGTTTTCAATCATGCGCCTAATGTCGCCGTCAGTGATCATTCCAATGACTTTGTCTGCTAGGCAAACAGCCGTAGCACCCATGCGGTTTTTGGTAATGCTAATGATGACCTCTTTAATATTAGCATCTGCTGACACTTGTGGCTTAAGATTGTGTTCAGCAATGTCTTTAACCGTTAAGTATAATCTTTTTCCTAAAGCGCCACCAGGGTGGACCTTAGAAAAGTCTTGTTCAGAAAATTTGTTGCACTGCAATAAAGCCACTGCAAGCGCATCACCCATCATTAACTGAGCGGTAGTGCTGGTAGTGGGCGCTAAATTGTTTGGGCAAGCCTCCATTTGAACACTAGTGTCTAATACGATATCAGCAGATTCTGCTAAAGCAGATTGGGTATTGCCAACAATGGCGATCAATGGATTACCAAATTGTTTTAACAAGGGCACCAAGGCTTTGATCTCAGGGGTAGTGCCACTTTTAGATATGGCGATCACTACATCTTGTTTTTGAATCATACCCAAATCACCGTGAATGGCGTCTGCAGCGTGCATGAACAAAGAAGGCGTACCAGTTGAATTCATAGTAGCTACGATCTTTTGAGCAATGATGGCAGATTTGCCAATGCCAGTAATGACTACTCGGCCTTTGTGGTCTAAAATACATTTGACCGCCTCAGCAAACGATGCATTAATGCGTTCAGACAGTTGATTCAAACTGCTCAATTCAACCTCTAAACAGGTTTTACCGAATTGTATGATCTCTTCTGTTGATTGTGACATGGGGCTTAAACGAATAAATGTGCCGCAAATTAACGCTAAAAATCAAGAAAAAATATTTTTTTGAAACCATTTGGAATTATGACAAAAATGGTATTAATTTAGTGTACTGAAATTTTATCCATTTAAAAGACTATAAGACCTAGTGAATATGAGTACTGCGCAGAGTCAACTTGATGCCAAACAAGCCTTAAAAGATTTTTTCGGATTTGATGGCTTTAAAGGCAATCAAGAGGTGATCATTCAAAGTGTATTGAATCGTGAGGATTGCTTTGTGATCATGCCAACAGGAGCTGGCAAGTCGTTGTGTTACCAATTGCCTGCATTGATGTTGCCGGGCACAGCAATCATTATTTCCCCATTGATTGCCTTAATGAAAAACCAGGTGGACAGTATCAGAGGCTTTGGCGAGAATGATAACATTGCCCATTTTTTAAACTCTTCTTTGTCTAAAAGTGAAATCACAAAGGTCAAAGACGATATGGCAGAGGGCAATACCAAACTCTTATATGTAGCCCCTGAAACCTTGAAAAAAGAAGAAACCATTGAGTTTCTTAAAAGCATAGAGATATCTTTTGTTGCCATCGATGAAGCGCATTGCATCAGTGAATGGGGACATGATTTTAGACCAGAATACCGCCGCATTAAGCAAATGATCAAAGACATCAATGATGTCCCAATGATTGCTTTAACGGCCACTGCAACCCCTAAGGTTCAAAGTGATATTCAAAAGAATTTAGGCATGGTGGACGCCAAAGTCTTCAAGTCGTCTTTTAATCGAACCAATTTGTATTATGAGATAAGACCTAAAGGTAGCAAAGAGCGTGTATTCAAAGACATTATTTCTGTGATCAAGGCGAGACCAAATAAATCTGGTATAATCTACTGTTTGAGTCGCAAACGCGTTGAAGAAATTGCTGAGATGTTGAACCTCAATGGTGTGAAAGCTTTGCCTTACCATGCGGGGCTCGATGCTAAAACCAGGGTGCACAATCAAGATGCTTTCTTGATGGAAGAATGCCATGTGATTGTGGCTACCATTGCCTTTGGTATGGGCATAGACAAGCCCGATGTGCGTTTTGTGATCCACTTTGATGTGCCAAAGAGTTTAGAAGGGTATTACCAAGAAACAGGGAGGGCAGGTAGAGATGGTTTAGAAGGCGATTGCATTTTGTTTTACAACCCAAGCGATATAGAAAAGCTTGAGAAGTTTATGAAAGATAAGCCTGTAGCAGAGCGCGAAATTGGCACTTTGTTATTGGATGAAACCTCTGCATTTGCGGAGAGTGCTCAATGTAGAAGACGCACTTTACTGAATTATTTTGGGGAGTCATTTAATGAGGAGTTGTGCAGTAAAATGTGCGACAACTGCAGGCATCCTAAGCCGAAGGCAGATGTGAGTCAGGACCTTGTAACACTCTTGAAATCACTTGAGGCTCTGAAATCTGAATGCGATATCAATCATTTGGTCAATTTTGTGATTGGTAAAAAATCGGATTCCATAAAAGACCACGGTCATGATCAGTTGCCTTTGTTTGGCATTGGTAAAGACAAAGATAAATTGTTTTGGAAAGGCGTTGTTCGCTTGTGTTTATTGAATAATTTTATTCATAAGAATATTGAGAAATACGGCTTATTGAGTATTAATGAGGCTGGTATTAAGGCTATTGCAGAGGTTAAAACTTATCAAATGGCCATGGATACTGAGTTTAATTTTGTAAGCGATGAGGATTTTGAAAATGCCGTTTTAGAGAGTATTGCTGATGAGGTGCTCATGAGAGACCTCAGAGATTTGCGAAAAAGGGTGTCTAAAGAAGTGGGTTTACCGCCTTATGTGATTTTTCAAGATCCTTCTTTAGAAGATATGGCGACTAGGTATCCTATAAGCATGGAAGAGTTAGAAAAGACCCATGGTGTAGGTAAAAATAAAGCGCAAAAATATGGTCAAGTATTTATTGAGTACATTGATCAATATGTTAAGTCGAATAACATTGAAAGACCTAGTGATGTAGTCGTAAAAACCTCCGGTGAAAAGTCTAAGAAGAAAATCGCCATCATTTTAAACATCGATAAGAAAATGGCCTTGGATGATATTGCCAGAAGCAATGGCATGCAATACCAGGAGTTAATGTTAGAGCTAGAGCACATGGTCACCATGGGGACCAGTTTAGATTTACATTACTGCATTGATGAAATGATTGAGGAGGAATACCAGGATGAAATCGTTGAGTATTTCAAGAGTCAAGAAGAGGATGATTTGAACCAAGCAGTCGTTGATTTTGACCATGATTTTACCTACGAAGAATTGCAATTGATGCGTTTGCAATTCATGAGTGATATGGCTAATTAAGCCTTGTTACTATCCACACTGTTGATTGTTTTAATGTGAATGTCTGTTTTAGACTGAGTTAACTTTGTAAAATCGTTGCATCTGAACTACAACAATTAGAAGCCCTTTATAAGCAATTTCATAAGCCATTGCATTGGTTTTGCATGCAATACGTGCAAGTGTCTGATGAGGCAGATGAAATCGTTAATGACGCCTTTATGGCTGTTTGGGATAACCGTAAAAGCTTGGAATTGAATCAAAATTTGAAGCCCTATTTGTATACGGTTGTCAGAAATAAGAGTTTAAATGCCCTAAAGAAGAAAAAAATAGACACTGCGTCTATTGAAGATTGGGTGGAACTGCCACAAATGCCGCACAATACTGCCCTTGATCAGTTGGAGTTTAAAGAGACACAAGCCCTTATTAATGCGGCTATTAGATTATTGCCACCAAGGTGTCAACAGATATTTATTTTAAGCAGAAAAGAGCAATTCAGTCATAAGCAGATTGCGGAAATTATGGACTTAAGTGAAAAGACCATCGAGAATCAAATTACCATTGCCATCAAAGCCATTAAAGGCTATTTGAAAGCTAAGCAATAGTGGTTTTGTCTTTCATGAGCTTCAAAATCATTGGGCTCAACACAATCAAGATGATACCAGCCACTATAGCTATACCGCCTATGGTTTGGTAGCCATTGGTATACAACTCCATTTTTTGAAAGGCATTGAGGTTTTCTGAACCATTGCTGCTGGCCATTGAGGCGCCAATAATACCTGCTCCATATTGACCATAAGCACTGGCTAAAAACCATGAACCCATCATCATACCCACAAAGCGTTTTGGCGATAGCTTAGTAATCATTGATAAACCTATTGGCGATAAACACAATTCACCCAAGGTGATGACTAAATAGGCCAAACAGAAGAAGGTAAGAGGCGTTTTGCCTAGGCTATCTGCATAAAATTTACTCCAGTAAAAGGTCATAAAGCCTAAGCCTAAAAACACAAAGCCTAAACCGAATTTTACCACTGTGTTAGGTTCTAAACGTTTTTTGGCCAACCATACCCATAACAAACCTACGAGCGGGCTAAAGGCAACTACCCATAAGGCATTAATGGAGTTGTTTACAGAGGTCATGTTCAAGCCATGGCTTTGAACATTGCCTACAGCAAAGAAATTCAAAGAGCCTCCGCCTTGTTCGAAGAAAGACCAAAACAAGACTGAAAATAAAATCAAAATAACGGCAGCCAACATCTTGCCCAATTCTTCTTTGGCTAATTGGGTAAGGGTGTAGATCAAATAGGCTAAAATGACTGCGGCCAAACTGATCATAAACAAATCTGAAAATTGAACAAGGTAGGCGCTACCATCAGCATTGTTGCCCATAATGCTGCTCAAATTCACTTCGAAAGGATAGTAAATCAATAAAAAGAAAAAGGGTATAAATAATAAAGAGAGCCCCATACTTAACCAACCTTTAGGAATACCTAAAATGGTTTGATTGAATTTGGCTTCATCAGGGGTTTGACCAATAGGGCCGAGTGTTTTTTGAGTAAATAGGAATAAGCCTAAGCCCAATAACATACAGACGCCTGCTAAAGCAAATCCTAAAGACCAGCTGATGGATGTGCCTATATAAGCGATGCTTAATCCGCTTAACAAAGCGCCAATATTAATGCCCGCATAAAACAAGCCATAACCTGCATCGCGTCTTGGGTCTCCAGGTTTGTATAAATCACCAATCATGGTTGAAATATTAGGTTTAAAAAAGCCATTGCCAACAATGAGTATACTAACCCCTAAATAGAAAGTAAAACTGCCAGGAACAGCCATCAAAAAAGTCCCAATAACCATCAATAAACCACCCCAAAAGATAGATTTTCTAAAACCAAATAGTTTATCTGCAAACATGCCGCCAATAAAGGCCATAGCGTATATAAAAGCTTGGATCAATCCGTAGCGTTTATTGGAAATGGCTTCAGCGCTGTTGCGTTCAGTTTGTGGAGAGGTTTCAATGTAATACCTCG
>JBIPPH010000053.1:0-9149 GCA_044368575.1 Bacteroidia bacterium | reverse complement strand
AAGCGACTTTAGAACAAGCCAAACAGCTCGGGCTTTTACCTGAGGAATTCGAAAAAATTAAAACCATATTGGGCCGTACCCCAAACTTCACAGAATTGAGCATATACTCAGTAATGTGGAGTGAGCATTGCTCTTATAAAAACTCTATTACCTGGTTAAAAACCTTGCCTAAAGAAGGTCCGGCAATGTTAGCTAAAGCAGGTGAAGAAAATGCCGGCTTAGTGGATATTGGCGACGGTTTAGCTTGTTGCTTTAAAATTGAATCACACAACCATCCTTCTGCTATTGAGCCCTACCAAGGTGCGGCAACTGGGGTTGGTGGCATTAACAGGGATATTTTTTCAATGGGTGCAAGACCTATTGCTCAATTAAACTCTTTGCGCTTTGGCAACATTGACACTGCTAGAACCAAATGGTTACTAAAAGGCGTTACTAAGGGTATTGGAGATTACGGCAATGCATTTGGTATACCAACCGTTGGTGGTGAGGTGTATTTTGATGACTGTTATGAAACCAACATTTTGGTAAATGCCATGAGTGTTGGTATTGCTAAAGTGGGCAAAACCATTTCAGCTATTGCTGAAGGCATTGGCAACCCTGTCTATATTTTTGGCGCTTCTACTGGTAAAGACGGTATTCATGGTGCTGCATTTGCAAGTAAAGACATTTCAGAAGACAGCATAAACGATTTGCCAAGTGTTCAAGTAGGTGATCCATTCTGGGAAAAACTCATTTTGGAAGCCAGTATGGAACTCATTGAAACCGGTGCAGTGGTTGGTATGCAAGACATGGGTGCAGCTGGTATCACATGTAGCACCAGTGAAATGGCCGCTAAAAGTAAAACTGGCATGCGCATTCACCTAGACAAAGTGCCTATGCGTCAAGACAATATGAAAGGTTGGGAAATCTTATTATCTGAGAGCCAAGAACGCATGTTGGTGATTTTGAATAAAGGGGAAGAACATTTGGCCGAAGAGATTTTCAAAAAATGGGAATTAACCTACGCTCAAATCGGAGAAGTAACCGATAGCGGCAGAGTGCAATACTACATGAATGAGGTATTAGAAGCCGACATTCCTGCAGAAAGTTTAGTTTTAGGCGGAGGCGCACCTATTTACAAACGCGAATGGTCTGAGCCTAAATACTTTGCTGATATTGCCGCATTTAACATGGATCAAATCAGCATACCTGAAGACCTTAAAGCAGTTGCTCATCACTTAATGGCTGAGCCTAATATCGCTTCAAAACGTTGGGTATTTAACCAATACGACAGTATGGTGGGCACGGTGAATCAAAGCACCAATAAAGCCAGCGATGCTGCCGTTGTTAAAGTCAAAGGCAGCAATAAATCATTAGCACTATCAGTGGATTGCAATAGTCGTTACGTATACGCCAACCCAGAACAAGGTTGTGCCATTGCAGTAGCTGAAGCTGCCAGAAACATCGTTTGTACAGGTGGTAAACCTAGCGCCATTACCAATTGCCTAAACTTTGGCAATCCTTATGACAAAGAAGTGTATTACCAATTCAAACACAGTATTGATGGCATGGGTAAAGCTTGTTTAACTTTCGGCACACCAGTAACAGGTGGCAATGTGAGTTTCTACAACCAAAGCACTGATGGCACAGCGGTATTCCCTACTCCAACTATTGGCATGGTGGGCATTATTGAACAACCTGAACACCATATGGGTTCTGCGTTTAAATCAGAAGGCGACATCATTTGCTTAGTTGGTAAATCTCAAAACGATATTGGCAGCAGTCAATATTTGGCTAAATACCATGGTGTAAAATATTCTCCTGCTCCTTACCTCAACTTAACCGAAGAGAAGGCTATGCACGATGCCTTATACACTGCTATTACCGAGCACATGATAGAGTCAGCTCACGATATCAGCGAAGGCGGTTTATTTGTTTGCTTAGCTGAGTCTGCTATGCAAGGCAATATCGGTTTTGACATCTGCACGGATGCTCATTTCAGAAAAGATGCATGGTTGTTTGGTGAAGCTCAAGGACGTGTTGTAGTGAGCGTTAAACCAGCTCAAAAAGAGCAGTTAATGAACCACTTCAAACAACAAGGCATTGATTGCTTGCATATTGGAACCGTTAAAGGTCAAAACATGCATGTAGATGCAGTAGATTTCGGAAGCATCAATAGCATTGCAGATATTTACAACAATGCCATTGCTAAAAAATTAGCTTAAAGCTTTTTAGCCTCGTTCCACCATTTGTCCATTTGAGGCAAACCTACTGATTTAAGCTCTAATTGTGCAGCTTCAGCTTTTGATTCTATGTACTCAAAACGCGTTTTGAATTTTTGATTGGTCTTCTCTAAAGCATCATCCGGATTAATCTGTTCAAAACGTGCATAGTTGACCAAAGAAAACAATAAATCCCCAAATTCCGCCTCGCGTTCGATTAGGGTATTGGCTGATTTAAATTCTTGCAATTCTTCTTCAACCTTGGCCCAAACTTGTGCTTTGTTGTCCCAATCAAAACCGACCTGAGCGGCTTTATCTTGCATGCGCATGGCTTTCACCAAAGAGGGCATTGACACAGGCACACCGCTCAAAACCGAACGTTTTTGATCTTTACCCTTTTCTGCCAATTTGATTTGTTCCCAATTGCGCTTTACTTCATTGGCGTCTTCAACATTCACTTCCCCATAAATGTGTGGATGTCTGCGGATCAATTTCTCACACAATTGATTGATCACTGAAGTGATATCAAAATCACCTGTTTCTGAACCAATCTTGGCATAAAAAACGATGTGCAAGAGTATATCTCCTAATTCTTTCTTTATTTCCTCAGTTTGATTTTGCAAAATGGCATCACTTAATTCATAAGTCTCTTCAATGGTTAAATGCCTTAAAGACGACATAGTCTGTTCTTTATCCCATGGACATTTGGCTCTTAAATCATCCATGATGTCTAATAAGCGTTTAAATGCCACTAGTCTTTGATCGTTTTGCATACCACAAAAATAGCAGTTTACAGGTGGTTTTTAACAGCAGTATGTCTTAACAAATAAGGGAAAACTTTTACAAACATGCCGAATTAAAGCCTTATATTCGTAACAATTAAAAAGCCCATTTTCCGTTAACAAGCTACATGAAACGAACTGCTTTATTGTTGATGATTTTGACTTGGATTGCTAATCTGCAAGCCAATACCTATGATTCAACCTATATCAAAGATCCTTATTTTCAAAAACTTTTAAAGACCAATTCCCAGGTCCCTATTTTTTATAATGAACAAGTCCGAAAACAGATTGGCAATTATTTAAAAAACCTCAACAACAGCACCTCAATACTGATTGGCAAAACCCAGTATTACCAACAATTATACGGTCCATATTTTGACCAAGCAGGCATCCCTAAACAATTGTTTTTGGCTTCTGCGGCATTTTGCAATTCAGATCCATTGTATGTTGATCCTGATGGTGGAAGCGGCATGTGGTCTATGAGTTATGCCATAGCCAAAAAGTACAAACTGAACTCCAACAGTTATGTTGATTTTCGCCGCAACCCAGACAAAAGCAGTAAAGTGGCGGCTAATTATTTCAAGGATCTTCAATTGATCTATCAAGATTGGTTAAAAACCCTTGTGGCATTTAAGACAGGGCCCATCAACATGAATATGGCCATTCATCGCGCCAATAACAATTTGGACTATGCGGTGGTGCACAATCAGCTCAGCCCAGAGTTCCAGAATGCAGCAGTTAACTACATGGCTTTTTGGTATATATGGAACTTTTATAACGACCATAAAATATTGCCAATCAAGTATAGATTACCGGATACAGATACCGTTCATGTAGAAAGAGAAATTGGCTTGAATGCGATTGCGTTCAATTTAAATCTGTCAGAGGAGCTTGTTCAATTGTGCAATCCAGAGTTAAGACTTGGCATTGTTCCTGTCATTTACAACTCAACAGGCCTTAAGCTCCCTAAAGACAAGATCATTGAGTACCGCAATTTACGTGCAATCTTATTCCCTGCCCCTGTTACCACTTTGGATTCTAGCATCAGTGATTCTCTCATATTAGACAACAGTCTGATCATCCCTAAACCGCCAGTAATCAAAGATTCATTAAACATTGAAACCAGAGAAGACGACGATGAAGAAGACAAACCTAATCCTGTTCGCGAAAGCAAAACCACAACCATTACCTATGTGGTTAAAAAGGGCGATGGATTGCTTTTAATTGCAGACTTGTTTGATTGCAGAGTTAGTGATATTCGGAAATGGAACGGCATGAAAAGGGACCATATTTTTAAAGGCCAAAAATTGAAGATTAAAGTTCCAAAAGCCAAAGTAACGCAATACAAAAAGATCAACACCATGACTTTGGCACAAAAGAAAAAATTGGCTAAACGCAGCTGATGAAAGCCCTCACTAAACCTAGCACAAAATCAATACTTGCAAGCTTACCAGGTTTGTTGGTGTATTTGTTGTGTTGGTATTGGGGCAGTGCAATAGAACCCGCTCAAGGCAGCTTTTATGGCTCCATAGGCATAGCCGCTCTACTGATCAATTTATGGATAGTTGAGCCCATTCCGATTTGGCTATCATCCTTATTGCCCATTGGCCTAATGCCTTTGCATGGCATTTTAGACTTCACAAGCATTTACAAAGCCTATCTAAACCATACCATTCTGTTGTTTTTTGGCGGTTTTCTATTGGCCTACAGTGTTGAAAAATGGGACTTACACAAACGCATTGCTTTTAAATTATTATCTTTAACTGGAGATAACCCCAAGGGCATTATTTGGGGCATGATGTTGAGTACTTGTCTCATTAGCATGTGGATCAGTAACACAGCTACAGCCATTATGATGTTACCAGTGGCAATATCAATTGTTAATACCATTCAAGACAAAAACAATCCCAGCAACAAAGCGTTTTTTGCCTGCTTGATTTTAGGCATTGCTTATGGGGCCAATATTGGCGGTATAGCTACCATTATCGGCACCCCGCCCAACATTGTTTACAAAGGCTTATCCGAACTATTATTAAATGAGCCCGTTAGCTTTTTCAAATGGATGGTATTGGGGATTCCATTAAGTCTTTTAATGCTATGGTTGAGCTACCAATTCATGGCCAATGTATTCTTTAAAGTTAAGATGCACAGCCTTCCAGAAGTAGCTGCTTTACTTGACAAACAATCCAGTCAGATTGGCAAAATGGGTAAAGCTGAAAAACGCACTTTAATCCTATTTTCATTGGCCATATTTTTTTGGGTATTTGGGCAATTGATCAACGATTGGCTTAAAGCTCAAAACCTGGCGTTTAAAATTGAAGAATACAGTGTGGCAATTGTATTTGGTTTACTGCTATTCTTTATGCCATCTGGGCAAGCAAATAAGCGTCAATTATTAGTAGTATCAGATTTAAAACACATCAGTTGGGAAATCTTATTGTTATTTGGAGGTGGCATGTGTATGGCTAAAGGCTTAGAAACCACTGGAGCTATTCATGCCGCAGGCAAATGGATTCAAACCTCACAAAACGGGCAATACGAGTGGTTATTATTATTGATCATCGCTTCAGCCGTCTTTTTCACTGAACTCATGAGCAATGTTGCCCTAGCTCAAATTTATATCCCTGTTGTGTTTGGCATCTCACAATCTATGGGATTAGACAACCCACACATCATGGGCATTACTACCACTATAGCTTGTAGCTTTGCATTCATGTTCCCGATCAGCACTCCGCCCAATGCCGTGGTCTACAGCTCTGGAAAAATTCAATTGAAAGACATGGCCATTGTGGGTCTGTGTTTAAACATCGTTGGCGTAATTGTATTATGGTTGGTAGGATTATTCATATTGCCATATTTATTCTAATAACCTTATCGGCGTGCAACAATAGCAACGATTACAAAGCCTATTGTTCAGCTATAGAACAAGGTCGATCTAGTAAAAATACCAGCATGATAAAAGAGGGTATTTTACCAGAAGATGCCTACAATGGCTTTAAAGGCTTGCACTATTTTAACATTGACACACATTACAGGGTTAGAGCCAATGTAAAACCCATACAGGGCAACATGGTTGAGTTGTATACCAATAGTGAAGAAAAAGTCATTTATTACGCTTTATTTGAATTGAGTTTTACCCTTAAAGACTCCAACTGCACACTAATAGCCTACTCTAAAACGCCTTTGCATCCCAAACAACTGTTTATTCCATTTAAGGATTTAAGTAACCAAAGCAGCACCTATGGAGCTGGGCGCTATATTGATATTGACTACAAAGAGGAAAACAATGTTGTATTAGATTTTAATTTGGCCTACAATCCTTATTGTCATTACAATTCTAGTTATATTTGTCCTGTAGTTCCAATCAATAACCATTTAAAACTTCATATTTATGCTGGCGAAAAACGTTTACACCAATAAGTTTTATTGTCTTTTAATGCTAATGGTATTAAGCATGGGCTCAGCCATTGCTAACAATAAGAGCTATTTGATGATTTCATTCAAAGACAACAAGCATATGGTGGTTGAATCCTTTAGTAAATTTAAGTTCAAAGACCAAAGCCAAAACATACACCAAGGCCGCTTTATGTTTTTAAATGATTCTGTGTTTTATGAAGTCAATTCATTCAATGAGCGCTCTGGTGAATATATGCCCATTAACAGTATCCAAGAGGTATACTCTGGCAACCAAAAATTCTGGGGATTCAGACGTATTTCTGCTCTTGGCGCTGTGGCCATTACCATGTTCATTCCAGGTGGTTTTTATTTCTTAGTCATTCGAGAAATCTTTAGAAAATCAGAAATCAAAAAGCGTCCTGGGCAAAATGGCTGGATCAATAAAAAAGACTTCAGCCTAAAGGTTTATACCAACAGCGGCAACTAACGTTGCTTGGGAAACTCAATTAGATTAAAGACATCTTTTAATGAGGCATAGGTGTCAAAATCTTTAGCTTTAATAAAGGCTTTATTCACCCATACCACTTCAGTAATACCCTCCTCAATTTGAGGCTGAACCGATGCATCGCCCCATGCTATCATTTTAAACCAGACTGTTTTTTTGAGTATCCATCTGCCTTTTAACCAATAAGCATGATAGGTGGTTGCTAATTTATTGGATAGGCCTAAGAAATTCAAACCGCATTCTTCATGCACTTCCCTTAAGGCCGCTAACTTAAAATCTTCTCCTGGATCTAATTTTCCTTTAGGCAAATCCCACTTACCAAGGCGTTTAATCAATAATAATTCTCCTTGTTCATTGAACACTACCCCGCCAGCCGCTTTAATGGTTTTGAACTGTTTTTTGACAACCGCAAAGGTAGCAGAAGGCTTTACACAAGGCACCACAAGTTGATTAGGCCCTTGGTACACGGCAGATGTGATCTGTTGAATCAATGCTATTAAATCTGTTGATTGGATTGTTTTAAAGTCTGAACTGTTAAAAAGATGAGCATTATTGGTCAATACAATCTGACACTCATTGATAAATATCTTATAATTTTGTTGAGCCATGGTAGCAAAAGAAATCAGTTCAAAAATAGCACAATATTTATTGGAATGCGAAGCCGTTAAGTTGAATGTAGACAATCCATTTACTTGGACTTCAGGCATGCGCTCTCCTGTTTATTGCGATAACCGCGTAACCCTCTCATACCCTATCACCAGACAATTCATCACTAAAAGCTTATGCGAAGCCATTCAAGCAACCTTTAAAGGTGCTGAAGCAATAGTTGGTGTAGCCACAGCTGGCATTCCCCAAGGAGCTTTAATTGCGGAGGTTTTGAATTTACCTTTTGCCTATGTTAGACCTGAACCTAAAAAACATGGTCTTAAAAACAGCATTGAAGGCAGACTTACCCCGGGCTGTAAAGTGGTGGTCGTTGAAGATTTAATTAGTACAGGCAAAAGCAGTTTAAAAGCTGTAGAAGACCTCAGAGAAAACGGTATAGAAGTTTTAGGATTGGTAAGCATCTTTAATTATGGCTTCCCTGAAACGGCTGTTAAGTTTGCCTCTGCCAATTGCCCTTATCTTTCATTGTGCGAATTCAATACTTTGGCTGAACAAGCCGCTAGTATCAATTACATCAGTGAACAGGCTAAAGCAGATATTGCAGAATGGAGTAAAAATCCTCAAGCTTGGAGCGATGCCCATCAAGCTTAACTATTTTCCACCAATATAGCCTTTCATGATCCCTCTGTCAGATTCTTTAATGAATGACAAGATTTCATCGCGCTCTGGTGTTGCCGGCATATTGGCCTCTATGTGAGCGATGGCTTTATTGTTATTGTAACCCCTTACGTATAAGGTTCTGTAGATTTCTTGTATCTCTGAAATTTTTTCAGGTGTGAATTGACGACGTCTTAACCCAATAGAATTAACGCCCTCATAAGACAGCGGCTCTCTTGCGGCTTTAGTATAGGGCGGTACATCTTTTCTTACCAATGAACCACCGCTGATCATGCAGTGTCTGCCGATATGTACGAATTGGTGTACCAATGTGGCACCACCTAATATAGCGTGCTCTCCAACTACTACGTGACCTGCTACTTGAGTGCTATTCGCCAAAATCACATTATCGCCAATAATGCAATCATGTGCAATGTGGCTGTAGGCCATAATCAAGCAGTTCTTTCCAACACTGGTTTGACCGCGGTCTTTAGTGCCTCTGTTAATGGTTACGCATTCTCTAACGGTGGTATTATCGCCAATAACAGTTAATGACTCTTCGCCATCAAACTTTAAATCTTGTGGTATAGCTGAAATAACAGCACCTGGAAAAATTTTAACATTTTTACCAATGCGAGCGCCTTCAAATATGGTTGCACCTGAACCTATCCAACTGCCCTCTCCAATCTCAACATTTTTATGAATGGTCACAAATGGGTCAATCACCACATTTTCTGCCACTTTCGATTGGGGATGCACGTATGCTAATGGTTGAATCATGATACTATTTAATTTTTAAAACAAAAAAAAGTGTGTTACCCCCTAATTATTTAATTTTTATTATTTGAGCCATCATTTCCGCTTCACTAACCAATTTCTCACCAACATAACAACGACCTTTCATCAAGCAAATGCCTCTGCGAATTGGTTCTAATAATTCCAATTTCATCACTAAAGAATCTCCTGGCACAACCTTGTCTTTGAATTTAGCATTGTCAATTT
>JBIPPH010000098.1:0-2779 GCA_044368575.1 Bacteroidia bacterium | reverse complement strand
TTGATTACGGTCAAATCCAAAGAGGCTATTCTGGCATGGAAGCCACTGAGGTAGATGCCAATGCCGAAAAAATCAACAAGACCAATTTAGGGGCCTTGATCAAACAATTAGACAATGAAAGCCCTGCCGCTAAAGCAGGTATAGCCATTGGCGATGTGATCGTTAAAATACAAGACAAAGCCATTAACAGCAAAGCTGATTTTGATGAGCACATGTCGTACTACAGACCTGGCGATAAAATCAAAATCAATTACTACCACAACGGCAGTTTAAAAGAAAGCATTGTGCAATTGACCAACCAAGACGGTGGCTTGGGCATACAAAACAGTTCAGCCATTAGCTCTGAAATCTTGGGCGCAGACTTTTCTGCTGTTTCAAAAGTGGAACAACAGAAATATAAAATCAGTTCAGGGGTGAAAGTAAAAAACATTAGAGCAGGACTCATTAACAACTTAAACATTGAAGAAGGTTTCATCTTTGTTAAGTTCAATGGCAAAGCCTGCAGCGATGCTCAAACCTTGGTAAAAGATTTAGAAAAAGCCAATGGGCGTATGCAAATCGAAGGCATAGGCGCTGATGGTGGAAAGCGCTTTTACAATTTTTGGTAAGCTTTAAGCTTTCATGCTTTGAAGCAATTTTGCTCGCACTGCATCGCTCACATCGTGTAGTGGTTTTCTAACAGTGGTTTCGCAAATGCCCATGGCATTCAACAGCACTTTAATGCCTCCTGGACTGCCATCAGCAAATATCAAATTCATGGCATCAAGCAATTGGTAATGCAAAGGTTTAGCCAATTCAAATTCGTTGTTCAAACAATGCTGAATCATTTGGCTAAAGGCTTTTGGATAAGCATTGGCAATCACACTGATAACACCTTGCATGCCCATAGCAATAAATGGCAGGGTAAAGGCATCGTCGCCACTGATAACAGCAAAATCTTTTGGTTTGTGTTGTATGATTTCCATGCACTGAGCAAAATTACCCGATGCTTCTTTTGTGCCTAAAATATTAGCGTGTTCAGCCAATTCTAATGTCGCTTCAACACCAATATTGCTGCCGGTTCTACCAGGTACATTGTACAACATGATTGGCAAAGGCGATACATCGGCTAGCATTTGATAATGCGTCACTATGCCCTTTTGATTGGGTTTATTGTAGTATGGGCTAACGCTTAAAACCGCTGAAATGCCCTCAAAGTTTTGTTGTTTGAAAGCCTCTATTAAAGCGTAAGTATTGTTGCCACCTAGGCCTAATACCAATGGCAATTGACCATTGTTTTCGGTTTTAACACAGTCAATAATGGCTTGTTTTTCAGCACTGCTAATACAAGGGCTCTCGCCTGTAGTTCCCATAATAACAAGGTAGTTGGTGCCGTTGTCAATTTGGTGTCTGACTAATTTTTTTAAGCCATCGAAATCAATGGATTCATCTTTTTTAAACGGAGTTACCAATGCAACCCCAGTGCCTTTTAGCTGTTGTGAAATAGGATGTGACATGTTATAATTTTAAATGATTTTGCGCAAACATTTACCCACTTCGATCAAGTAATTTTCGCAAGGGTCTGCGCCATTAGGTTTGATCATGATCTCGTAAAAGTTAATGTCTGATTCCTCAATGTAAGGACCAATTCTGAACTGTGCATGACAGAATGTAGCCATGGTTTTCATGTAGTTGTTTTCAGTTAAACAACCATTGATCATGAGGTCGTATTTCTTAGATAATATACTGCGTAAATTGATGCTTTTTGGCCCTAAAAAGAAATTGAAATCTGCCTTGCAACACAATTTGTAAATTTCGTTGGGCATCATGTCTTCAGTTAATTTTTTGATGGGATGAAAAGCCAAAAAGGTAATGTCTTTGCCAGCCTTTCTGAGTTCGTGGCCAAAGATTTTGATCTCTTCAATGTCAGTTCTATTCTGACTGGCATCCCAAATCAATAACACCGATTGAATTTGATGATAGGGTTTCATGATGCGCTTAATGCGCAACAATTTGGATTGCCTTATAAGACCTCTTGTTTTCAACTGAATTCAAAATTAAGACAATTTATGTGGAGCGCCAAATACACTTATCCAATGGTGTATGTTTTTCCCTCTATGGCCAAAACCACTGGGCTAAATACGGCAGCGGCTTCTTTTAATAAGCCATCAAGCTGCCCATAGCGCGAAGAATAATGCCCAATAATGAGTTGCTTAACTTCTGCCATTTGAGCAATAGTGGCTGCGCCTTCGGCAGTGCTGTGGAAATACAATTCAGCTCTGTCTGCGTGCTCATTGGTATATGTCGCTTCGTGGTACAAAGTATGTGCGCCTTTTATAAATGGCACAATCTGCGGATCAAAAATGGTATCAGAGCAATAGGCATAACTACAAGGCGAAGCAGCAGCAGTTGTAAGCACTGCGTTGGGTATAGTTTGCCCATCAGGACTGTTGTAATCTTGTCCTGCTTTTATGGCTTTATAAGCTGCAACCGGAATTTGATAATGTTCAATGGCCGCGGTGTTGAGATGTCTTTCTTTTGGGCTTTCTTGAATCAAAAAACCTGTGCAATGGATGCGGTGTTGCAAAGGAAAACTTTGTATGCTAAACGCCGCTGTTTGATACACTGTATGGTGTTTGTCCATTGTTGTTTCAATGTGTATCAATTCAAAATTCAGGGCCATACCGCTGGCGGTTAATTGAATGTCAATGATGTCTTTCAACATGGGCGGTCCGATAATCGTCATGGCTTGCGTTCTGCCATATAAGCTCATGGTAGAAAGCAATCCGATCAAACCAAA
>JBIPPH010000097.1:0-2785 GCA_044368575.1 Bacteroidia bacterium | reverse complement strand
CATATATGCCTTTGTGATTTGCAATGATATCCTACATAGCAAAGACAACATTGCCCAAGACATTAATGCTACCATAACTCAGGCCATAGGACCAATCGCCAAAGCCGATAAAATTCAAATAGTAAGTGGTTTACCTAAAACCAGAAGTGGCAAAATCATGCGCAGAATTTTACGCAAAATTGCTGAAGGCGAGTTGCAAAATCTTGGCGACACCACTACCCTATTAGACCCTAATGTGGTGGAGGCAATCCTCAAGGATCGTCTATAATGTCTGTTCAGTTGAGGCACTAATTGGATGCCAATACTTAGCATTCAATAAAGCAATGATGAGCATAGGCACTACACAATCCAATAAGCTTGCAAAAATATCAGCTTTTGGATACCAGATGTGGTTGGTATATGGCACCATAATAAACATCATAAGGGCCAAACCAAAGTGAATAGCGAAAGACTTCTTAAGCGTTACAGGCCCAATCACCCCTAAAAACATCAACAATATCAAACCAAATATCCAATCGGTAATGAAGCCCCTAACCATACTCATGGCCATGCCATTACTTCTGTTCTCATAATAGCGAACAAACATCCAAGGCTTACCAAAATACTGTTCCCAATCTTTCATGCTAATATTTGGCTTAGAAGGATCTACCTGTGGAATTAAATACTCCCCTTCTTTAAGCCCTACAGATTGCATAAAAGCTAAAACAGTATCTTGCTTATCGGTGTATTGCATAGATGCCTTATGGAAATTAGCCCCAGCATTCGAAATGAATTGCCAAAAAAATACGATTAAAGCAATGATCAAAGATTGTAAAACAAGTTTTTTCATAATTGAAGGATGATGGTTATTTAATGATTTTATAGGTGGTGGTTATATTGGATGTTTCATTAATGAGTATAACAGAGTATAGACCTTTTTCAAGATGAGACAAATTCAAAAATACTTGATTATTGTCTGAAGAAGCAAACACAATCTGTTTACCTGTAAAGTCTAAAATTTTTACATTAAATCCTTGCTCGTTAATAGCTTGAATCGTTAAGCCATCATTGAAAGGATTAGGATACAGATTATAGGACTGAGTCGTCTTAAATGACTCAATACTTGAAGCATTGGCGAATTCATGTGCGCCTATATCTATGGTCTGATTAGATGATAATGCATTGTTCCAGAAATCTCTGTTACCAAAGTCCATATTAAATGTAGATTTCAAATTCAAACCCTTATCAATTACTGGAGAAGCCGCTAATACCTTATAGGCATTTAAACTATCATTCACGCGCGGGAAATTAGTTGGTGAAGCCAAATCCACATTCAGTAAAAGAGGATCTGTTTCAAATCCTTTATTTATACCTAATAATTTTTCGCATTCATTCCCTGCAGTTCTAAAATCAGTTAAACTGCTGTAAGCATTGCCATAAACATATCTGAATTGACCTGACTTAGACCAATATAAATTATTGATGAACTTAGGCTTTTGTGCCACGAAAACAGTAGGCACATTCAACAAAAATAAAGGGCCATTAGCGTTTACACCATTAACATAAAAAATATTGTTGTAACACTCAACGTTTGACATATTATTACCATAATTGCTCATCTGAAAAGCGCCGAAAGTCGAATAGGTATTCTTAGATGAACTTGTAGTGTATACAGTATTATTATAAAACTTTAAACCATCCCAAGTTGTATTAGGCGCAGTAAAGAGTGTAACTGAGCTGTTATTGGTTCTAGCATCATTCGCACTGATATTGTATCTAACAGTATTGTTTTTCCATGGTCTTGCACCAGAAAAATTCCCCAATAATATACCTGCCCCATCGTTGTCATGTGAATAGCAATATTGCAAAGTAGAATTGGTAACACCACCGTCTAAATCAAATCCTAAACCATCACATCCAGTAGATGTTCCAGAAGAGTTATGATGCGATTCACAGTATTGTATGAGTATTCTGTTAGCAGCATATACCCAAATACCACCCGGGCCACCACAAGCCGTATTGGCCGTTCCAGTATTATAAGCCTCACACTTTTCAATTAATGAAGAATCCAATTGAGACAATACAATGCCACTTCCCTTATGACTAGCAGCAGCGTAGCCAGTTATATTGTATACTTTGGTATGTTTAACATTAATGTTTTTATGGTGGTAAAAATTGGTGGTTTGATCATCGTAGGCAAAAGTAACTATACCATTCTCTCTGCAATCATGCACAGAACAAGAGTCGATTACAACATCTTTAAACCCTGATTTTACGGTTGCAGACCAACTCGAATACAAACGAATGCCACAAAAACCAAAGCCACTAACCTCTAAATTTTTTAATTGAATAGCACTTAAATAACCAGCTGGCAAAGTGGAATAAAACTGAACACCATCCATGTCTTTAACTGTGCCGTTCCCAGGCCCTTTAAATTGCAAATTATCAATAACTACCCCTTGGGTGTTGGTGGCTTTAAATCCACACTTTAAAGTGGAATTGGTTTGAATGATTGCTCTACCATTGCCATAGGATTTGAATAGGATAGGACGCATTGGATCGTTGCCATCTGCTTGATCAATTTCGATGTTACCAACAAAGGTTTTACCACCCTCAAACCATACTTGATCTCCGGGCAAAAGCGTTGTAGCATTTAATTTATTTAAATCTGTCCAAGCTGTTGCCAATGATAAACCATCTCCATTGGATCCTGTTGTATTCACATAATAAATTTTAGAACTGTTAGTCGTCTGATTTTGTCCAAACATATTGATCAAAGCATGGGCATACCATCTGGCCAAGTAAT
>JBIPPH010000096.1:0-2787 GCA_044368575.1 Bacteroidia bacterium | reverse complement strand
ACTGTCGCCTTTAATTTTTTGACTGAAATTGATTTGGGGTGTTTTTGGCTTAGCCATGCAAATAATAGATTGGTTATTTGCGGTGCAAACTTACGCCATAAGGACTTAACTTCCAAGTTTATTTTACAAGGGCTTTGGTTTTTAAACCAAATATTGAAGGCTTTAATCGAGCTTTACTGAAATTAATGAGAAAATCAGACGCTTCTTCTTAGAGGAAATATGCATCATTTCATTGTCAGAAACATTCATGAAATCAGCGTAATAGCGCTTTTTAGTACTGAACCCATATTCTTTGTAGGACTGTAACTTACTGAAGCTATTATTAAAGGCAATTTGGCCACCGCTACTTCTTGTCATGATATAGAGTTTTTCACCAGAATACAAAGCAGTGAAATCCTTATAAACTGGAACTGTAGTATCTAAGTAATGGAACACGATACCGAAATTTTCAATTGACCCTTCCGCATCTAATTTAAAACTAATGATATCACCATAAACATAGTGGTAAACATATCGGGTAGTTGTTCTGCCTTTTGAATCTGTTGTAGTATAGACTTCAACATAAGTAGAGTATTTTTGACCGACTACAATAAGTTCATTGCTGTCATTGTAAAAACATTCACCTAATCGCACATAGGTGTAAATATAATCAGGGATAGATTTTTTGGTGACTCTTTTGCTTTCTTTTTGTTTAGACTTGCTACTGCTTTGTTTTTTAGTGTCGTCTTTAACACTATTGATTTCAGCCACCAAGTTAGTCCCAAATAGGGTTTTATTTTCTGTCAGTACTTCTGCTGATTTAATATTGACTTGTTGTGTGAAAATGCCCTTTGCGCCATATCCACCACTGCCTAATAAGCCAATAACGGCAACATTTCCGGTGTTAACATTGTATTTCATCATGGCAGAGTAAAAGTACTCGCCTTCAGCAAAAGTAATGGTAACAGCTTCACCACTAGGGCGAATGATTTTCATTATCAATTGGCTGTTGCTATTGTTCTCAAGTTCATCCAAATCTTCAACTTTGAATTTACTTTTTGTGTTTTTATTGCCTTCTTCAAAACCAAGAATACACATATTGCCATCATTGTCAAATACCTGATCTAAGACCTCCGTATTGCCTTTGCCGAAACTTATGTTTTTGCCAGAATTAATAAGCTTGAATTCATTGTTAATTAACCAATATGAAAATGTGTGAGTCTTTTGAGCTGAAGCAGCCCTTATTTCTCTTCTACTTCTTGTTATATTTGATCGGTCAGCAGTAACTAACATTTTGCTGGCATCATCACTAAAACTAACCTTGAAAATGCAGCCAATTTTACGCTCTTTCTGTGTGATCATGGTTTCAGCAATCTTGTAGGGTTTACCAACTGGATTACAATTTTTAGCATCATACATTTGAGCAAATAGAAATTGTTTTTTTTGCTGCTTATTATTGAAATAAAAAAGAGCACAAAGTTGATTGTTGAACTTTTCAATTTTTAGAGCTTGAACATCTTTGTTTGCAAATTCAGCAGGAATAGATGCCACCAATTTGACATTCATTTTTGCATCTAATTTGAAGATTTTGAAATCATGGTGAGGCAAAGAAGCATACCCAAAAAAATTATAGTATGCTTTATCTGTTTTTTTAGCGATAACAAAGAAATTATCGCCGATTTTAATTGCATTTTGAAAGTAAGATGGTTTGTCTTGTTTTTCAATAATATATTCAGCACCCGATACTTCTTTTATCGCGCTGTTTCTTTGAGCCATCAATACAGATTGTATGGCAAGTAAGCAAAATAGGAATTTAAATTTCATGATAAAGGGTTAAAAAAGCACCCCAAAACTGAGGTCAAACATTGCGGTTAACTGGCTGTTTTTACAATTGGATTCTACTGTAGTTATTTTTTGAGTAATATAGTCATAGTCGTAACTTTTAACAGCTTTAAATTGGTCTTGGTTCATACCAATTCCTATCTCAAACCCAAAGGTAAATCTAGATCCAATTTGACGTGTATTGCCAGTCACTAAAAAAATTGATTGATAATTGCTTTTAATATCAGTTTGTACAGCGTCATAATAGCTTGAACTAGTATACATACTAGTTGTTAAATCTGTTAAGTATTTCCTGTTGCTGTATTGTATACCTAAATAACGGCCATTGTTAGCATGTTTGCCATGTTTATAATATTTGGGGAATACCATAAAGCCAAATCCATTGTGGGTACTTTGTAATTTTGAATCACCATTTGGAAAAGCAAAATAAACTTCTCGGTATTCTTCCCAAATAGGACTTTTACTGGTTTTTACATAGGCACCAACTTCAACCCCAAATTTTTCGTTAAGGCGTCTTTCATAACTCAATCCCATATAGGAGATAAAAGTTGGGGTTAATCTGAGTCTAATTAAATTGTTAACGTGGCCAACTCTACCATCCTTTAGGTATTTTTCGATGTTTTTGTTGTCAGGTTCATCAGATCCTTTCTTGCTTTTGGTATTTTGTGCAAAAACAAGGTTACAAACTAACATAATGGTTAGCAGAAGTTTGTATTTCATTGAGCGAATATACATGTTAATTGAAAATATTTACCGAGAAAACTGCTCAGAACCATTTAAATTTGCCCAATATGAACCTGGTGAAACAAATTCCAAATGCCTTTACGTTGGGTAACTTGACTTGCGGGGTATTGGCCATTCATTTTATTCAAAAAGAGGCCTATGAAGTGGCTGTTGGCCTGGTGTTTTTAGCAGCAGTATTGGATTTTTTTGATGGATTTTTAGCGCGTTTATTAAAGGCAGATG
>JBIPPH010000103.1:0-2790 GCA_044368575.1 Bacteroidia bacterium | reverse complement strand
CATAGAGAACATCTCAAAAAACGAGGTGAAAAAATGATATCTCCACCATAGAGTACCTGACTTATCAAATTCAAAATACCAATACTCTTTTTCTCGGTCAATAAACCATATAGAATCCTTATATGGAATTATCTCCACATTACGTAATTTCTTATATAACCTACTAAAGATAAGTTCTTTTAATCTATTATTCATAAGACAAAGATAAGTATAAATTACGAACTAAACAAACTCATTTCCCCATCCCCACTTTCAGTGGTCGTTACACTCCACTAACGTTCCGTTCCACTAATGGGTTCATTCCTTTATTTATTTCCTAATTTTAACCCCCCATTTTTAACGTAACCCCCATTATCTGACACGGACACCTATGTGATGTATAATGATTTAATTATGGGGTTCTAATAGAGACCATATGAATGATGGTCATACATACCCCTGAAAATAATAAATCATACTATATGGTAATGTTATGGGATAATGTGACTTATAAAGAACATAACCCATAGGGTTTATCCCTTATATGACAAGTTATATCCCACATTTTTCCACCATATATAATATCACATTTTGTGTCACACATTGAAGGGGTTTAACTATGAAATCCTCGTTGAAGGATGATTAATAACACATTTAATTCCCATTAAAGGGGGACTAAAGTCCCCTCCCGCCTTCATCATTCATTACTTCCATTATTTGCTGGATTTTATATATAGTGAAAAAAACCCCTCTGACGCTATCTACAGGACCATATTTTTAACATTTCATATTCCTAAAAGTGGTCATTACACCATACCCAGTGGGAAATTGTGGGAGGATTGACATTAATTATTATAGTGTTATATTTATGTTATGGGTACATAATTCAGGGTCAGGGGGATTGTGTTATGTGTGAAGCTCAACTGACATTTTGACAAAATCAAGAAAATTAACAAATAAAGTTATCAACAATCCCCTCTAATCATATCAACAGATGGAAAATATTATCAACAATTTAAGAATAATGTCTGACAAGGTGGGTGATTTTACCATTGTTTATTTGTACCATAATGGAAATAAGGTGGGTAAGATGGATTACCGAACTGACAAGATGAGATATCAGGGGGAGATAAAGATATTAACACATTATAATTTTGACCCTGAGTTTATGGAATTGTTCAAGGGGATGGATAACCCAATCAATGAGTTGTCCAATTATGTTAGGACAATTCTCGTTTAACTTTTTTCCATACTTTCTTCTTATACTTCTTTGCGTTCCCCCTTGCTTCTACTTCAAAGGGACAGTCGTAGTAACCATACTTTTTTATTTGTTTGTCGTAGTCACGTTTAAGTCCCCTCTGAATGTGGTGAGTATATTCATGAATGATAACCCCAACGAATGTGGATAACTTCTTGCATTGAGATGGGTTAATAAGAATTTTGTATGTATAACAATATTGTCCATACATATCTTTTAAGGAATTTCTAATATGAAGGGTGGGGATTGGTTTGTTTCCATGACCAAGCAATTCCCGTGTCACCTTGATGACCATCTCCCCAATGTCTTTTAGTTCCTTATTTGAATATCTATCAATCTTATGACTTAGCTTCATTGTGTGTTAGTTTAATGGTTTTAACATAATAATTTATAATTCCAAAGTGTGAAAGATATACTTTGAGGTATTTCTTAACTTGGGGGTCGCTCTTGATTATCTCCCTGAGATTACTCGTGATACGATTCATTTGTCTTTTGCCCCAATAAGATGGGATGTCCATAATATCACGTACAGGTTTATTCATTGTCACCTCAATTGTGATGTAGGGGTTGTTTGTATAACTCTCACAGTTAATGAACCTTACAGTAACATCTTGGCTAATATCATAACCATAGATTCTTCCCTTCAAATGAAATGACAATGGTCTCTTCTTTAACATCTTTCTAATGTCCTTGCTTCTCTGTGTGTCAATTGTGTAACTCATGATGCAAATATACGGCAAACATTCCACCCCCACAAATATTCCTTATAAAAAATATAAGGCAGGGTGGAGTATACTCGGTCCCCATATCATCACACAGTTACGGGGCAAAGTTATGGCAAAAATAATTAATAAAAAAATTGGATATTAAAAATCTTTGCCGTACCTTAGCACTAAGATTTGTTTAATAAAAAAAAACATCTAAAGCACCATCACAAAGATATAACAAAATATAATACAAACCAAATAAACTTATTAACAATTGTTTCCCTTATTAATGAGGGAAACATTTATTTGGTGGGGGAATATTATTGCCGTACATTTGTGGTATGATTAAAACATTTGATGACCTAATATTTCTCCCCCACCCCAATCGTATGGTGGGTTGCGTACAATGTCAATACATTACTGACAACGGATATGTTATTAGCATTGTCGGTGGTCCCCATCTCTATGGTGATGGTGAATCTACATTTGAGGTTGCAGCTTGGTCCCTTGATGGTGACCAACCTTGGGTGAAGCTTTCCCCACACGATGATGTGGTCGGTTACAAAAGCAAGGATGAGGTAATGACAATCATATCTGACATTGAGTCAGGTGTATTGAAACATTACTAAAAGATATTAACATTGGGGGTGTTGGTAAGTTGTGAATAACTAACACCCCCCTATAGGTAGGGGTTATACCCCCCACCCCCTATAATAGGGGACCCCCTCCCCCCGTATCCCCCCCATATAAGGGGTTTTTTTGGTCAAAATACCCCTACAATCCCATCAATAAAATTTTTTAGAAATTTTTTTCCAAAACATGACCCCTCTTTTATAAATGATGGGT
>JBIPPH010000025.1:0-30408 GCA_044368575.1 Bacteroidia bacterium | reverse complement strand
AATTTGAGTTTTTTTACCCGCATTTGGGAGGCTGATGCGGTAGCTGAAATCAATTTGATCCACAGCAGAGACCGCAGAAAAACCCTTTATGTGTTTGGTGGCGTGGGCTATTTCAATTTCAATCCTAAAACCAAGTACAATGGTACTACTTATGCCCTGCATGACATAGGCACTGAAGGACAAAACTTAGGCATTGGCAAAACACCTTATGCCTTGTCTGCCTTGTGTTTTCCTATGGGCATGGGCGTTAAAGTAAACTTAACCACTAAAGCCTATTTAACCTTTGAAGTCAATGGCAGAAAAACCACTACAGATTACATTGACGATGTAAGCACTACTTATGCTGACCCTTATTTAATGCTGATGCAACAGGGTCAATTAGCCGTTGACTTATCTAACCGCAGCGGCCAAGTGGTTGAAGCCGGTCAACAAAGAGGTGATTCAAAAAACAACGACAGTTATTTCTTCTTTTCTGTTGCTTACAACCATACCATTGGCGCCAACAACCACCTCGAAGGCCTCTTCAAACGCAAACACCGAGGCCCTGATAGATGCTTTAGTTTCTAGGATGGTTATTGGTTAATAGGTAATGGTTAATAGGAAAAGTTTAATGCTTCCCGTCTTAATAACAAGTAACTAATAACCATTAACTAATAACTAATAACTATTAACTAATAACTATTAACTAATAACCATTAACTAATAACTCAATACGGCCATGTATTCTTCACTTTGTCGTAGGTTTCAATAGTGAATTTGAATTGTGGCTGGTATGAGAATTGATTGTTGAAATTGGCCACATAAAACAGGCCTATGCGTATGCGTTCTTTCCATAGTCTAATGACTTTTTCAACCCCTGCATAGGCTTCAAAGAATTTCAGATTGCGTTCTTGCGTGAGTAAAAATCCACCGCCCACACATTCTATAATATTGAGTTTTTTAACCAATGGCACTTTATTGATGAGCGCCCCGTTAAAGCGGTGCAAATAATGGCCTTCTAAAAAGCGTTTTAAGGTATAAAAAGAACTGTCTAAACTCTGAAAAGCAAACATAGGATTGGCAAAAAACAATGGCCCAATTGCTCTTTGGAATCTGTAGTCAACGTATTGCAAAGCCTTAGCATTCACAAAGGCCCCCGAGAGCACTCTGTATTTACTAACCCCTGCTGTCCCTAATTTGAGTTCTTGACTTAAACCATATTCTAAATAATCAAAGTTGATGCTTGACGCTAAGGTTGGCATGCCTTTGCGGTAATTGACATACAATTCAGGCCAACGGCTGCCCAGTATAAGTTTTTGTTTAGGTTCTCTGATGTATTTCTGAAAAGGTGTGTAAGACAAAGTGATATTGGTGTAAAATGCTCTATACCCTTTAAAGGCTATGGTTTCAGTATTGCCTCCCCAAAGACTATCGCCTCTGCTATCAAACGTCATATTGGCAATGGAGCGCCTGTTTGCCCATTCAATGCCGAAGTTTAAATACAAACCATTGATCAACTCTTGTCTGTGGGATGCAAACACATAATCATGCGCATAAAAATTAGAGCGCGCAAAATTCCTAATCCATGAATTGAAGGGATTAATGATACCAAAATCACTGCCAGCATTGATACTGTACCTTGCTCGCTTGAATGGGTCGTACAAGCGCGATACCGACAAGCTGCCTTTTAAATCTTTGTTGAGTAAGCCATAATTGATTCTCGGAAAAACATCTAATGTGGTTTTATCTTTAAATATCCTAGAATACCCAACCCAATAATCTATGCGCTCACCTGCCACATATACAGGTAGATAAGCAAACGCTAAAGGCTTGAAATACCAGCTTTGTTCCTTTGATCGGTTATAAAAGGTTTGGCCTGTTAGAAATATTTTTTTAATGGTAATTTTATTGACCACAGAATCCACTGAGTCTTGCCAAGTTTTTTGGGCATACAAGGCTTTCAAACTATCGGTTCGCCTTAAAAACCTGAGTTCATTGAGGCTGAGTGGTTCTTTTCTAATCTGTTGCCAGTAGTTAGAATCACGCTCGTAAGCCGAATCTTTAGTGGCACTTATTTCGTTATTGAAAAACCGTTTAGAAAAGACTTTATTGAATTCATAATCGCTGTAATACACTATGGTTCTACCACTTGATTTTGATTTACCGTAGTTGGCTTTGTAAATCAATTCCATTTGCTTCAACACCATATTCCCCTGAACCGATTGATGGGTTTGTTTGATTTGAAACACATCGTATTCAGACAATTGGTATTTCGGATAAAACACATCTATGGAAGCGATGGTCCAAGTGCTGTCTTGAATTAATAATTCTCCTGTAAAGAGCGCATTGGCCATAATGCCTGGGCTGACCTTTATGCGGTGGTATTTTACCCCATCTGCCACAAAAGTCTTGATCATTTTAAACTTATAAGCCAACAACCCACTGTGACTAATGGGCGATAAAATAGGCGCTTCACTTAAACCCGGAATCTTAATTAAGTTGTTGTAGAAGTTAAATGTACCCTCTGCTAAGCGCAAATAAAACAAACCAGAGGTTTGGCCGCGCAAATCAACTGCCAATCGTTCTTCTTTAAACCCTTGAGGCGATTGATAAACTTGGGTATGGATTTCAGCCAAACCGAGATCTTGGTCAATGGTTCTAACTTTGCTGGTATCGGATTTTTTCTTGGTAGTGGTTTCAGACTCAAGCGCTTTGATATACGCTTTATAGGTGCAGGCGGGCCATTCTAAGTGCTTGGATTTGTTGGCAATTACTTGGCGAATAATCTCTTCTGAGCGGTCAATTTTTTTAGCCGAAACTTTATACCCTTTTAGCGCTTCGCCATCGGCTTCTAAAATAACATCTTGTGTAAGCGATTGAAAATTAACTGTAACGGGCATTTTAAGCGTTTTAAAGCCAGGTAAAGTAAAAATCAACAAAACACTCCCTTCCGTTAATTGAATGCTGTAATGGCCGTTAAAATCGGTTTTGGTATTTAATACGGCTTGGTTTTCAACGGATACCTCAACCAAGGCCAAAGGCTCATGCGCCTGATTGCTCACAGTACCTTGAATAGTATACCACTGCCCATAGGCTAAGCCAGAGAACAAAGCAGTAAATATGAGGCACAGGACTTTCAAGCTGCACAAAGTTAATGGATATTGGGTATTGGTGAGTAGTTATTGGTTATTAGTTATTGGTTAATGGTGATAGACTAGAAAAAAATTCTGATTTTATAACATCTGGTTTGGCGTCCCCGCCAACCAGATAAATTGCTTTTAGCAAATAGTTTGAAGATAACTTGCCAATGCATTCACAAGTGTTCCTAAAACACATAGTGAAGTGGATGGGATTGGTTGGCGAGGGCGCCGAACCAATCGTTCATTGATTATAAATTCGTTAATCAAATTAAATTGTGTTCGAGGGTGAAGAACAATTACAGTGTGAGTGCAAGTGCTAGTGCAAGTGAACAGGGAATCAAACCGCTCTCACTCTCATTCTCACTCTGTCTACCCCCTATACCCTAAACCCTATCCCCTAAAATGCAAGGCAATCGCCTCAGCTGTGGCTTTGAATTCTTCTGGGGTGAATTGAGCTCTTGGGGCTTTGAAGTTGAGATCTGCAACATCGTTTAATGGCACCAAATGAATGTGGGCATGAGGCACTTCTAATCCAATTACTGCCACACCTACTTTAACACAGGGGATGCAGGCCTTAATAGCTTTAGCAACATGCTTAGCAAACACATTTAAATCCGCTAAGTCTTGGTCATTCATATCGAATAGCCAATCAACGGGTTGTTTTGGGATCACCAGCGTATGTCCTTTGCAAAGAGGATTGACATCTAAGAAGGCCAAAAAGCGATCGTTCTCAGCCACTTTATAAGCAGGGATTTCGCCAGCTATGATTTTAGAAAAAATGCTTGACATGGTTTACAAAGAGATCTTTACAATCTGTAATTTCACAAGACCAGCTGGCACTTGAATCTCTACTATATCACCTTTTGATTTGCCCATTAAACCAGCGCCAATGGCAGATTTGCTTGAAATTTTACCCAACTTCATGTCGGCTTCTTTTTCTGAAACAATCATGTATTCCATTTCGCGGTTGGCGTTCAAGTTTTTAACTTTGACCTTGCTCAACAAATTCACTTTGCTGATGTCTAATTTGCTTTCATCGATAATGCGTGCATTGGCAAACATTTCATTCAACTTAGCAATTTTAGCTTCCAATAAACCTTGGGCTTCTTTGGCCGCATCGTATTCTGCGTTTTCAGACAAATCACCTTTATCTCTGGCTTCAGCAATTTGGGCGCTTATAGCTGGCCTTTGCACTTTTTGCAAATGCTCAATTTCTTTCTTTAGGTTTTCGTAACCTTCTTTTGTTAAATAGACAATTTCACTCATAGTCTTGGGGGGCCTTTAAAAAAAACAAGTGCCTTCATTTTGAAAGCACTTGCACAAATGTAGTAAATAATTTAATTAAAATAAACTCACTCTTAAACCAAAGGTATGGGTACCAGAGAATGGTCTGGTTTGACGGAATGAGTAATCAACCGCTAAAACACCATTTTTAGTTTTGGATTCTTTATTCATCATTGGCAATTGAACACTGGCGCCCATATTCAAACCTGTATAGGCATTGTTACGGGTTTCATAGTCAAAAATACCTTTTTCATAGTTGTAACCTGCTCTTAACAACAACATTTCTTTGTAGGCATATTCTAAGCCTAATGCTGTTTGATTGCTGGTAGCAGTATGGTTGGTAAAACTCATAGCAGCAGTCAATCTATGCCAGTACATTTTAGGATCGCTGTCTAAACGGATATCGTAACCACAACCAATATTGATGAAAGATGGCAATGGGGTTTTATCAGATCTTTGAGAAGTTGTTTGCGTGTAAGCTTTACCATCAATATTTGATTTGGCAGCTAAACCGTCACCTGAATATTTTGCATCAGTCCCTAAGTTTTTAATGCTCACACCAAAGCGAATATCACCATTACGACCTGCAGCAGGATTTCTGTCTGGATCGCGGTATTTAACCTCTTTGTTGTTACTCATATAATCTGAGTATTGCAAACCAGCATCAATGGCCATTGCACTTGTGCGCACATCTGGTGTTGATTCACTGGCTAACTTAACATTAACACCAGCAGAAATACGGGTGGTAAAGTTGTAGGCATATCCAAAATTGATATTTGAAATAGATGGCTTGTAAGTACCTATACCTGGCTCAGGCTGATCGTAGGTAGTAATTGGAATTTGACCAATTGAGAAAGACGTTACTGATAAGCCTAAAACACCCTCACCTACTTTTTGGCCAAAACCAAAACTGTTGATGTTGATGCCTGTACCACCTAACCAAGAAGAACGGCTAAAAGCCAATTCTGTTCCTTCTATCTTACCTAAACCAGCTATGTTCCAGTAAAACGATTCTACACCTGATACACTTGATGAGCTGGCGTTACCCATACCACTTGATTGGGCCCAACCATTCACTAACAATTGCGTAAATCCATATTGACCAGTTCTTGCAGGTGCTTGCATATTTTGTGCAAACCCTGTAGAGGCAGTAATCAATGCGATTGCTAAACTATATATTTTGTTCATACTTGTTGTTTACTAATTAATTAATAGGTGTCTAAATCTAATTGGCGCATTACACCGTACCATTTCAAAATTTTCTCTCCTAAATCACCACAATCAACATGGATAATATAGAATCCACTAGCTACAGGTACTTTACCATTGTTTTTAAGATCCCAATCAACAAAGGTCTCTTGGTCATCTTTCTTAATTCTGCGCACCAATGTACCATTCAAAGTGTAGATTGAAATAGTAGCTTTTGGAGGCAAGTTGGTAATTTTAACTTTGGTATCGATTGCACTAGACTCGTAACCAGAAGCAGCATAATATGGATTTGGAACCACATTGATGTTGTTCACTGATTGTTTACCAGCTTCTTGATTTTTATTGTTGTGAATAGATTCTGTAGAGAATACATACTTTGGCAGCGTAGAAGTATCACCTCCTGCAACAGATTTAGTATATGGTTTACGCATGTTTAATGAAATAGATACCTCACATGGTGGCACACCATTCTTTAAATCATAACCTTGAGCAGCCATTGCTGGAATAACCCACATAGCTTGTGACATCACTTTACGTTTTTCAGTAGAGTTAGGCACTAAACCAGGACCAGTTACATTTAACTTAGCTTGGTATTCAGCCCCTTCATCATAGATTGGACCTCTGTATATTCTTGAGGCCATACCTACGTAACTTCCCATTACATAAACGGTGTGTTTACCGCCGTTGTATTGGTATGTACCATCGCTGTATTTGCTGGTTGGATTCCAAATCATGTCGTTACCATTTTCTGATTCTGGTAAGTATGAATCTTCACCAAACATGATGTTTAAACGCTCACCTGTTTCAAGGTTGATAGCGTATCCAGGGAAGTATGAACGGCCCATTTCTGAGTTATCGTCTTCCCAACGAATGAAGCTACCATCTGAATTGTTATAGATAGGTTTTTTACTAGCATGGTAACGCATATTGAATTTCTCCATCTTGCCTTGAGTTAAGTTTTTATCTTCACCCATTTCTAATACCACACACTTAGTCCATAATCTGCAATCAGGGGTCATTACTATTTTAACACTAGCCAATTCTGAAATTGGATTATCCGCAATTTGAGAACCTTTCCAAGCTGGACCATAAATAACAGCACCGTTGCTAGCATTTGGACCTTCGGCTCTAGCACATAATGCATATGGTGCAATGCGTCTGTCCCAGATTTTTTCATACACTTCGTATGGGTCATAAGAATCAGGACCTGAGTGATTGATATCAAAGTCTGAATTAAAGTCATGACTGTATGGTTCAAAAGTTGAACTGTTTAAACCATTAGTACCTGAACGGATCCAGTTGAATGGACTGAAGTCACCATCAATATCAGGCACTGCGCTTAACCATCTTTTGTTATCATCAGAGAAGTTTACACTGTAACCCAAGAAGCCATTGCTGGTTTCACCATAAGGGTTACGACCTGGAGCTGGTACTTGTTGAATTTCAACAGCAAGCCCCCAATCTCTTAAGTTATTAACGGTCTTAACTGCGCCTTTATATTTAACACGGCCTTGAACTGTTTCAATCTTAGTATCAATACTACCATCTGCGTATACAGATTCTCCAGTAGTTGTATTGGTTAATACCCAATAACTCTTAGCTGAAATTGAATCTTGGTATTTATTTAAACCACTGCCTTTGGCACCAACTTTAAAGCTATCAGGCTCAATGAATCTGAACTCGAAGTTAGCGTTTGGCACCAATAATGGATCAACCACTTTGATTTTAACAGGACCTTTACCGCCTAAGTATACAGGGGCTGAGCTTGATTTGTTAGCCAAAATCTCATTAATGGTTTCTTTAGTGAATTCAAGTGTTTGACCGCCATTACCACGACCAGCTACTTGCTTCAAAATTGGACCATCACCGTAACCTGAGCCTAAGTCGCTACCAGCATATTCTGGTTTTGAATTGTGAGGGTAAGCACTGAATTTAACAGTATTACGACCCGCTAAGTATTGAACTTCTTCTAATTTCAACAAGTCATTGGCAGGGTAACCATATGCATACACGATGTAGTTATAGGTTTTGAAGTTAACCAATTGCTTATTTGAACCCGATGCAAATGCATCCTCCTTAAGACTGAAAGTATGAGAGATACCTTGGTTGCTACCATTTACTTTAAGTTTAGGCACACTAGCAGATACATCTGGATCGTATTCATAGTTGATCATTGTGCTAACGTTATCTTTAACGTCACATTGTAATACCAATCTAGCCTTATCAATATCGTTTAATTCAGAGGTTGATACAGTACCATCTTTTAATTGGTAGACCATATATCCTTGGAAACGGTAGTTGATGATTTGGTTCTTTTCGTTTTTGATGTCCTCTTTGTAGTTTTCGCTCGCATCAGTGTTTAAGAATTTCAAAACGATTTCATTTTCTAATTCTTGGTATTCCACTGTTGGAGGCTCAGGACCATCTGGCAAGTCAAATTTGTTGTTAAACAATTTTTGAGCTTTATCACTGGCCAGTTTCAACAAGTTCAATGAACCAGTTGCACCACCTGAAGTTGTTCTTGCCCAAACCACACCTACAGTTACATTGTTAACTGCACCTGGTAATAAGGTAAAAGGACCAGCAGATTGTAAGAAACGACGGTCACCAGGCTGGTTACCAGAAGTTTTTTCTGTCCATTTAGGGTAAGAAGCAGTTGCTGGGTTGGTACCATCGTCAAACATGTATTTTGTACAAACTGTACCATTCACACCATTACCACCATATTTCATACAAACACCATTCATCCATTTACCTTGTAATAAGTTGTAGAAGTCAATGGCATTGTCTGGGTTACCGTTAACTGGGTCACTGGTGTTGTTGTAGTATACAAAAGCACCCATTCCCAATTCTATGCCGCTTGTATCTGTCGGACCTTGGAAAAAGTCAACACCAATACTTGGAGGGTTTTGACCATATCCCAATACACCTTCGTCGTTGTCGTCACCGTTATAGCAATAGCCTAAACTTCTGCCAACGTCACAACCAACATAGTCATCAGAGTAGTTACCTAAGTCAGCATCCACCCATTCACCAAAGAAGGTTTGATCTAAGGCTTCAAAACCACGGTTAACAATCTTAGTTCTGTAGAAAGTCATGTTGTTAACTTCGTCATTGGTTTGGAAAGCAAACGCTGTAGTTTGTAATTCTAAACCAATTGGAATACCACCAGTTTCAGAGTGCACGTTACCTCTATCATTGTATACGAACCAAATCATTTGATCAGGTTGGTCTTTAGGCAAGTTTTTATCTGCAGATCTTGTTGGATCTAAGATTGGATAGTCACCAGCATATGGGTTGTAACCTGGCACTGAATCCACATCAAAATAAGGGGCTAAATCAGTGGTTTGGTTGGTACCAAATGGAATTGAACTATTACCATATGCAGGCCAATCTAAAATATTTTTAGAAATGTCTGTATTACCAGATGTTTGTTGCTTAAGCAAATCTTCACGAGTTACCTTGTACATTTTATCCCAACCCTCACAACGTGAAGGATCGGTACTAACGTCATTCATGTCAAGGGTACCTGGCCAAAAGTCGTTACCTCTTTGACGGTAAGTCATAGCAGCCATACGCAAGTTACCATCGCCTCTACCTAAACCACCTATCCATAAAGCACCTGCAAACAAAGAGTGCTTTCTTACACTGTTTGCGTCTGATACTTTTGGTATTTCATATCTTGGGTTGTTTAAATCCCACCACATATCACCACCGTTCAAAATACGAGTTCGAACGTTGTTGATGTCAAGGTCAGCACTCTGAGAGGCAGCTTTACAAGTATTAGCAAAATCTGCTAAACCATTGCCTGCACCAGTGTTGCCAGCAGACTTTCCGCTTAAGTTTTTGATTTCTGCAGCCTGAGCTGAAGACGCCAAAAGCGCAATTGAAAAGATCAAACCTAATTTTTGAGAAACACTTTTCATATACATTCTATTGTTTATTGACTTATTGATTAAAATGAGAATTTAGCTCCTAAGTACATTAATCTTGGAGTTTGGTAATTAAATGGACTGTTAACTGCTGTTCTGTAGTAGAAACTGTAAGCTTCTGCACTCAATTGGTTGGCTAAAGCCTGTTGACCTTTAGGCGAGTTCAAGAAACCGTCGTCGTCAGTTGCACCAGTATATGGGTTAACTGAGTATACAATTCTGGTGTTGAACAAATTGGTAACGTAGTAATAAACCTGTAAGGCTGCTTTCTTTTCTTTACCTTTTTTGTTCTTCCACTCTAAAGGAATGTCTTTTTGAATGTTCAAGTTAACGTTTAACTGCCAAGGCAATCTAGAACCAAATGGCGTACCTTTAATAGGCGCTCTGTCTACAGATCCTAACTGAACTGGTTGAGAAGTTGCAGTATATGGCAAACCTGAGGTGGCAGTGAACACAGTGTTAAAGTTGGTGTTAGAGAAAATTTTGGTTTTACCAATGATTGGACCTCTGTATTCTCTCTTAGCTTTGTCTTTACCTATACCTTTACCATCAAAGAACTCCCAGTTAAAGATGGCTTTAAATTGGTGACGAATGTCTAAGTCGCCCAATGGGAATAAGGTTCTTAAGTTTGGTTGGTTACTAGCAATCAAAGCTCTTTGAGAGTTGATGTTAGAACCTGTACCATCAGCAAACTGTAAAGTATAGTTACCTGATAAAGTTACATTGTTGTCTGATTTGTAATCTAATCCTATGATTACCCCTTTAACTGTACTGAAGTCTAAGTTGTTATAACTGATGTAAGTAATAGGGTAAGCGTTGTTAAATTGGAAAGCAGAAATATCATTTCTAGTTTCTCTGTAATATGAAGTAATGTTAAACTGAGTACCTTTACCTAAGTCTTGTTTGAAACCAATTTGATAGTCAGTGGTTAAACGAGAGGTCATTGCTGGGTTAGCTATGGCACTGGTAGATTTTTGGTTTAAGAAAACGTAATCATCAACAGTTGCAAAGTTAGCAGATGGTCTTTGAGCTAGTACGTCATAAGATGCAAAGAACAAGCTGGTTTTATTCAATGGGAATTTGAAGAAAATACGTGGTAACACATTCACTTTTGGCTTAAAGTCTTTAAATGAATTTGCTGTTACTTCAGTTTGGTTAGGATCTACTAAGTAAGGAGCGATTTTACCATTAGATGTTCTTGATGCAATTAGATCTGGAGAAGACAATTGAGTACCATTCTCATCGTACCAAGTATTGTCTTTTCTGTAACCTAAAATCTTACGCGGATTTTTAACATCATCTACATAAACGGCATAGTCTGAACCAATATTTGATGGATGACTCACTTCAACGCCATCAATTTCAGATACCTCACCTACTTGACGGATTGGATATAATGAATATGGATCTTTCAACACCAATTGGTTAGCATCATAACGCTCAATACGTAAACCTAAACGGAACTCAAGGTCTTTAAAGAAGAACTGGTCTTGGAACCAAGTGGCAGTATAGATTGGCATAAAGGCGCCAATGCTGCGTTTGTTTTTGTCTTGTAAGAAATCGTTTACATCTGGTCTGCCTCTTAACTTGTTACCTAAGTGGTCGTAACCATTGTATGATACAATTGCAGAACCATTGTTTAACAATTCATCTGCGCTGAACATATCTGGAGTGAAGTCTGAAGGTTTGTACGAGTTAATATCAATAAAGGTTGATTCATTGATTTTTCTACCATATACATCTGTAGCACCTTGGCTGATCAATTTGTTTCTGAAGTTTCTATCAAAAGTTGATTGCTTAGATGAGTTGATCAATCTGTTGTAGCGAACAGTATCTGTGAATACGCCGTTGGCATCATAGCTTAAGATTGGATTTGACTTGTCTAATTCAGCAATGTGGCTGTTTGCGTATTGGTACATTAAGCGCCATAAGTTAGTAGCCCCTAAACCATATGATCTTGATACAGATTGTTCGTAGGAAATACCAAATTGTAATTTGTGACCTGAAGAGGCTTTCTTAGAAGAATTCAAAGGACCTTTTACTTCTGTTTCACCCATTGCAAACAAGGTGTAACGTTCGTTCTGAGATTTGCTGTAACCTGCTAATGGCGTACCTGGGGTGTTCCATAAAGAATAGATGTTAATAGGTGTAAAACCATTCAACAAACCTAAACCTTGAACGATTTGTGCATCACTGGTAATATTGGCGCCGAAATCAGCATACTTATCATACAATGCTTTTGTGTAGTTACCTCTAACAGTATTGATGTCTGCTTGTGTAAAGCGGATAGCCGTATCTCTGAAACCTGTTTGTTCCCAGAAGTTTCTTAAGAACACAGTGTCGCCATTTTGGTCAACAAACCTGCGAGGTTGTTGATTTGGATTGTTCATGTTACCATAGTAACTATAGAACTCTGTAGGGTAATGTTTAAACTGACCGATGTAACCGTAGTCGAAGAAATTATCTCTGTGATCTCTGTCCATTGACTTAGCCCAAGTTGATTGGTAGTCAAAACGCAAAGTGAAGTATGTATTGTTAAGGGTAGTCTTAGTGGCTTTTGACAATGAATCTGGACCTTTAAATGATTGGGTGTATTTAACATAACCTAATACATAAGTTGAAGAACTCATCGGGTTGTTTTTATAGGCCATGATGTTATTACCACCATTCACTGAGTTGCTGTAAGCAAAGTTACCAAAAGCACTTAATGTTCCATATTGACCCATTCTAAAATCAAATTTTGCTTGAGCAGAAGAACTCATAGCATACACATTAGGTCTTACTTTAACTTTATTATAGTCAGCTTCAGTTAAGTAGTTGGCAGTGTGAACGAAACCACCGTCTTTATTGATGATGATTGGGTTTTGTTCAATTTGTGCTAATTTTTCGTCTTTGATAACGTAGTAACCTATGTATGATGGACTTGGTTCCCTAACATATGAGAAGTTACCTGCTACGTTCATTGCAGCTACAGGGATACGTTTGGTTTTACTTTTACCTGTTTTGAAATCCGGATTAATTTTGAACAAAATTGGGGTTGCATAAAAACCTTCAATTAAGTTGTTATGGTATGGATTAAACATTGAGCTTGAACGCATTTCTAAGCTACCTGCTTTTCTGCTTGAAATACTTCCACCTCTGGTAGTGATAGACACCCCTAAACCAGTAAAGTCACCATACTGAGCTGGGATACCAGCTTGCATGAAGTCAACTTGGCTACCAAAAGCTTGGGTTAATGAGGCGTTGTTTACACGCACACCGTCAATGTAGTAGGCATTCGCATCGGTTCTTGAACCTCTGTTTGACAAACCACTTGGTCCGCTGTTAACACCGCCACTTAATGCCGCTAGGTTACTGATGTTTCTGACACCAGTCTTTGCTGCATCTGATAATTTTCTAGTTGTATTGGTTGCGGCGTCACCAACTTTTGATTTGGCACCCACAACTCTTACGGTTTTCTTGTCATCTACCTTTGACACCAAGCTGATGTTCAATACCTGACCTTCGATGGTCACATTGATAGGTTGAGACTCGTAACCGGCAAAGCCTTTGGTTTCTGTAACTGGTACCGCCTTAACTTGGATAGAATACAAACCAACAGGTAAGTTAGCAAAATTGAACTCGCCGTTGATTTCAGATCTAACCATTTTGATGGAATCATCGTTCTCATCTTTCAAAATGACTTCAACGCTACCGATGGGTTTGTTGTCGCGGTAAACCGTTCCACGGATAAAACCATTGTTAGATTGAGCATAACCTAAAATGTTGGCGCCCAATACAAACAAAGTCATTAATGTGGATCTAAGTGTAAACTTTATTTTCATATGCATTTTTTTACAATAACAGGTTTTAATTCAGTAAATTATCCCTTAAAAGTGAGGCAATTTCATTATTTTTTTTGTATTAATCAACTTTAGTCGGATAATTTTTCAGATTGGTCGTGTGAGCGATGAGTTTATTGGACAATACCCTTGCAATTTTTTCATAACTCTCAGTGGTCCAACCGGCCACATGGGGCGTTATAAGTACTTGATTATGAGACATCAAGCCATCTACAATGGCTTTGTATTCAGGTGTCCATTCTTGTGGATTTTCAAATTCCAAGACATCCAAAGCCAGCGATTTTATTTTTCCACGATTTATCCCTTCGGCTAAATCTGCCAACTGGGCAATGCCTCCTCTTGAACAATTAATGATGCTGCAATTTGGCTTCATTTTGGCTATCATTTGGGCATTCAAATAGCCCTTGGTTTCTGCAGTCAAAGGCAAATGAAAAGTGATCACATCAGATTGATTTAACAGATTGTCTAATTCAACTTGCTGAACCCCATCTGCTGCAATAGTTACATAGGGGTCATGAGCTAAAATAGTTACCCCAAAACTCTGAAGGCGTTTGGCCACAGAGCTGCCAGTATGCCCAAAACCAATAATACCAATGGTTTTACCTCCTATTTCCCATCCCCTATTGGCTTCTCTAGGCCACAACCCTTTGGCCACATCTGAGCGACCCTGAAACAATTGATTACTCAAGCTTAAAAGCATGCCCATTGTATGCTCTGCTACAGCGTCTTGATTGCCTTCTGGTGCATTGAACAAAGTGATGCCATTGGCATTGGCATAGGCTTCGTCTATATTGTCCATTCCGGCGCCTCCTCTGGCTATACATTGAATGTTCGGATAAGCCTTAAATACGGCTTCAGAAACATGAAACTTACTTCGAATAACCAAAACAGTGGCTGTTGCTAACAAGGCTTGGTCTTGCGGCCATTTAAAATCTGGCTTGTAGTTGTAACTCAATTCTGCCTGATCTAACTGTTGCAAAAACACAGCGTGAAAATCATCGACGATTAAAATATGGGGCTTTGAAATGTGCATTATTGAAGACCGAGCGCTTATTATTGAGCAAAGTAACAATAGTTTAAGCAATAAAAAAACACGCAGCGCCCGATCATCAAAGCCTTTAGTTAACACATTCGGTATGGAGCCACAAAACAACATAATGGTTTTGTGAGTTTAGACACGACTCAATTTTGAAACGCTACAATAAATCTGAAATATTTTGGTTTAAGTGATTTTAAGCTTTAATTTGAAAATCAGATTTCTAACATGAAAAACCGTTCGTTACTTTTAGGCTTTGCCTTGCTATTATTGCCTTTTCAGCTAAGTATCGCCCAGTCAGTATACATCAAACACGATGATTATGAAATGAGCGATTCGCTTTTAAAGAGCAAGGGGGTAAAAGCCATTATTACCCATACCGCCCAAACCAATACAAGAGGCAAGAGTTCAAGTTCTGTCAAGTATCAATACTTGAACGATCAAGGTGAATCTATTTTTCATTTAAGCATAAAAGACAGTCTCCATTTCAACAAGATTTATGGATTTCATCATCAAATGAGCCATAAGAAAAACACAATTTTCTACAACGATAAATTCTACAATTCAAACTTTTTAAAGTTCACTGAAATATCGGATTCCGGACAAATAAAGCGCATCATTTACAGCAATAGACGTGGCAGAATCAATGACATTTATGAATATCATTATGCAGCTGGCAAAACTTTAAGACTGAACCGATATAAGCACAAGCACAAACTGAGCGAATATTATCTTTACCAATACCAAGCAGATGGCAAACTCCTCCAAAGTGCCTTGTATGACAAGCACAATAAGTTATTATCAGTTTGGGACTACAGCTGTTCTGATGAAGGCAAAGTCTCTAAATACAAAGACACCTTTAAATTGTGTACCCAAACGAGTTACCTGGCAGATGGTTCCAAAATCATGACTACCAATTATTTCGAAAATTACACCAAGTTGCCGGTGCAGGTCATTATCCATTACAACCAACATGAGCAAATGACCAAGTACTTCAAATACAAGGGCGTTGATAAGCAATTGATAGAATACCGCCAGATAGCATATGACCAAAACAAGACTTTGTTGTCTACTTACTTTTTGTATGCCAATAAACAAGGCCAAAAACAAAAGAGCTTTAATTATATCTACAACCCCAATGGCAGCATAGCCAACAGAACGGATAGCTTTGTAAACAAGCGATCAGTAGATGTTAACCACTACCAATACAGCTACAATGCAATGGGCCTTATAGCGACTTGTAGCATCAGCAACCAAAACCGCTTATACCTATGGAGAAGGTATGAGTATAGGTTTTAGGGGGATGGGATTAGACAGAGTGAGAATGAGAGCGGATTTACATTTTCACTTGCACTGACACTCTCACTTGCACTGTGTTTTGTCTCGAGGGGTGTTCTTCACCCTCGAGTTAAAATGTTTAGTAGTATATATTCTGCAACTCCTTATAGCGCATCTCTAATCCATCTTTAGCTACTAGGTTCCGGCGGAAGCATTTGGAGGATGCAATGAGAATGATAAACAGATTGAAGTCCTCCTTAGATTATTATTTAACTAAACTTTATAGTGTATTTGTAAAACCTTGCAAAACTTATAAGTATATATTATCAAAAAAATGATGAAAATCTATAGGGGTTCATTTTTCGAATTTTGAAAAAACTGTATCCAATTTTGTATCCACTTTAAAATCAAGGACAAAAGAAGAAAAACCTACTTTGGTAAAAAATGAAATGATTGTAGTAGCTTACATGACTATAATGTATTTTAATTGATTTTTGGCGAAAAAAAATATATTAGTATTTTCGTTAAAAAATTATAAACCAATTTAAAAAATATAATTAAAAGTAGTTTATTAATAATATCATGCAGCAATGAATCGCTAAAAGCTATAAATACATTATGTCTAAAACCAAAGAAACTAAGCAATTATTAAAAATTACATTGACAATCCTAATTATCTGCTTATTAACTATTTTGACTCAGGTAGGTGGTCTTATTTATATTCTTTCACTTTTGACACATAGATTTACCGACAAGTGGACAAGCAACAATTATTTAAAAGCTACTTATAGGTTTTCTTCCTTTCTAACACTTTATTGCTTGGCAACTTTCTTTATCGTTCCTATAATTGCTAAACCATTTGGACGTGTGCCACTTCCATATACAACTACAAACCATCTGCAACCTTTAAATATTTTAACTTGTTTTCTCAACCGCAACTACGTAAGACCAAAATTAAGGGAAACAGCGTTTGAAATTGCAAACCAAATGAACGTCAAATACCCAGGTACAACAATAAACTATTTAGACGCAAACTTCCCATTCATTGATAATTTTCCTCTTATTCCGCATCTAAGTCACAATGACGGCAAAAAACTTGACCTTTCGTTTTGTTACCTTGATGCCAAGACAGGTGAACCAACGAATAAATGCCCATCATTTATTGGTTATGGCATTTGTGAGGAACCTCTACCGAACGAAAAAAACACAGCTAACTTTTGTGGCAATAAAGGCTTTTGGCAATATAGTTTTCTGAGTAAAATAATACCTCAAAGCAACAAAAAGAACTTCACGTTTGATGCAAATAAAACAAAAGACTTAGTAAACTTATTTGTAACAAAGCCGGCCATCGAAAAAATATTTATTGAGCCGCATTTAAAAATACGTTTAAATTTAACTTCAAATAAAATCAGATTTCATGGTTGCCGTGCGGTTAGACATGACGACCACATCCACCTTCAAATCAAATGAAAAACAGAAAGGTTAAGCATTTCAACCTGAACATGATTATGTTGAAACTTTTGGGTGAGCTACTTTTGAATTATGCGCAATATTATTAACAATTGGGTTTGATAGACAGATTCTGCAATTTTCTTCTCTTCTTGTAAAATATCCATTATTGCAACACATTCATATATTGAAGCTCTTGCTGTGGTATAATAATTTTTTCTATCTGCCTTTGAAAACTTCCCGGAACCTTCTGCCAGATTTAAGGGAACACTAAAAGCGGCTCTTGATAGCTGATCTTTTATGTAGTTATCTAATTTTATAGTTGCTATAATTGTCTTTGTATCAATGTAAAAACCTTTTGATTTCTGATACACATCTAATTTTTGAAAATCGAACATAGTAATTTAGTTTTAGCTAAAATTACTAAAAAACATTGATTTTACCAATAATTAGTGTGAAGGTGAGTGTGAGTCCGAGTGTAAAAAAAAATGACAGAGAATGTTTTCGCTTTCGCTCTCACATTTACTCTGTCATTCGTAGTCCGTAGGGGAATCGAACCCCTCTTGCCAGGATGAAAACCTGAAGTCCTAACCGATAGACGAACGGACCATCTTGCACTAAAGTGCGTTTTGGGAGTGCAAAAATAAGAAAAAAAATAAAACACCAAAGAGATTTTTTTAAAAATTTTAAATTAGATTTGCGGCACAAAAAATAAACCCTTTAAATAATGATACGCGTAGCAATTAACGGTTTCGGCCGTATCGGCAGATTGGCTTTCAGAGTCATGAGCCAAAGAAGTGACATTGAAGTAGTGGCCATCAACGACCTTACTGACAACAAAACACTTGCTCACCTTTTAAAATACGATTCAGTTCATGGCAGATTCAACGGTACCGTTGAATGCACAGACAACGCCTTGATTGTTAACGGCAAATCAATTGCTGGTTTAGCTGAAAGAAATCCTGCAGCCTTGCCTTGGAAAGACATGAACATTGATGTTGTATTAGAATCTACAGGCAGATTTACAGATAAAGAAAGCGCTGGTCAACACTTAACCGCTGGTGCAAAGAAAGTAGTTATCAGTGCCCCTGCAACTGGCGAAATGAAAACCATCGTATTAGGTGTTAATGACAACACATTAGATGGCAGCGAAACCATTTTATCTAACGCTTCTTGTACAACCAACTGTTTAGCGCCAATGGTAAAAATCATTGATGAATTGTGTGGTATTGAAAACGGTTTCATGACCACTATCCACGCCTACACTGCTGACCAAAGCTTACAAGACGCTCCTCATAAAGATTTGCGCAGAGCAAGAGCAGCTGCTTACAGCATAGTCCCTACTAGCACTGGTGCTGCTAAAGCGGTTGGCTTAGTAATGCCTCACTTACAAGGCAAATTAAACGGTAATGCTATGCGTGTGCCAATTCCAGACGGCTCTGTAACTGACTTTACTTGTAACGTGCGCAATCCAAAAAGCAAAGATGAAATCAACGCCGCCTTCAAAGCTGCTGCTGCTAGCTCGTTAAAAGGCGTATTAGAATACACCACTGACCCAATCGTGTCTATTGACATCGTTGGCAATACCCACTCTTGTATTTTTGACAGTGACCTAACCATGGTAATTGGCAATACCATTAAAGTGGTAGGTTGGTACGACAACGAAGCTGGTTACAGCAACCGTGTTGTAGACCTAATTGCTAAAATTGGTCAATAATTAACTCGTTAATCAATAAAAAAGGCGTTCAAATTGAACGCCTTTTTTTATTGGTATTAGGTGAGGCTTACTCCGTCACCTTTAAGCCGATCACAGCATCGCTGCCATCTGCATTTTTACCTTCTATTAATACAGCACCCTCTGCTGCAGCTAAAATGGTTTTAACGGTTTGAATGCTATACACCGCTTGCTTATCTATCTTAGTAATCACAAAGCCAGCTTTGATTTTGCCTTTAAAAGGCCCATCGTTAACAGCAGTCACTTTTACCCCTTGTTTGATTTTTAACAAGTCTTTATCAGCACTACTCAAAGACTCTAACACGAGGCCCTTTACCGTATTTGCTGAAGATTTATCTGCCATACTTGTAGCTTCTTCTCCATCTATACCTTTCAAAGTGGCATTCAAAGTTTTAAGCTCCCCAGAACGTTTCACTTCAATCGTAATTTTATCGCCAGGGCGGAATTTACCAATCTCCTCTTGCAAAGCAGACACGCTGTTCACTTCAATGCTATTGATCTTAGTGATCACATCGCCTTTCTTAACCCCAGCCTTTTCGCCAGAGCCACCATCGGTCACTTCTTTAACCAATACCCCATTTAAATCCTTAAGGCCTTCTTTATCGGCAATATCTTGTGTTATGTCTTGAATGGCCACACCTAATAAGGCTCTTTGAACTTTACCGTATTTCAACAAATCATCCATTACCTTTTTAACCAAGTTCACCGGCACGGCAAAACCATACCCAGTATAAGAACCTGTTTGAGACGCAATGGCGGTATTGATGCCAATTAATTGTCCATGTGTGTTCACCAAAGCCCCGCCGCTGTTACCAGGGTTAATGGCCGCATCGGTTTGAATAAAATTTTCAATGGCGTATTGGTTGTCTTGACGGCGCAACAAATCTATGCTTCTGCCTTTTGCACTAATAATACCGGCGGTAACTGTACTGGTTAAATTCATAGGATTACCAACTGCCAAAACCCATTCCCCCACTTTGCAATCATCGCTGTTACCAAAAGACATAAAACGCAAACCCTTTTCATCGATTTTTAACAAAGCCAAATCTGTGGTTTTATCAACCCCAATTACTTCGGCAATAAAAGTGCGCTTATCGTTTAAGGTAACTTCAATCTTGCTCGCATTGTCAATCACATGGTTATTGGTAACGATATAACCATCTTGTGTAATCACCACGCCGCTACCGGCTGCCATGCCAGGGCCTTGTTGAGGCATATTAAAATCAAATCCATGGTCTCTAAACAATTCAAAAGGATCTATGCCGCCTCCCATATTAGGCACCTCTTGCTTGGCCGCTTCAAAATGAGATTTAATGTGCACCACGGCTGGGGTACTCACTTCAGAAACTTTTACAAAATCAAAAGCAACTGCCGCACCTTCGCCCTCAATTTGACTGGCAAATTTGGCCTGTTGTTTTTGCATGTCTTGAAAATTGTCTGGTTCAGAAAAGCTTTGAACCGCTTGGTTGATGCCGAGGGCAACTAAACCGCCCAATAAGGCAATGGCAAAAATGCCGACTATTTTTTTCATATATAATAAGGTGTCAATTTTTCGTGTGGATTAACTTCAAAATGTATTCCAAAAACTTTTTAATTACCTTTGTAACGGTTGCCCTGTTGATTTTGTATGACAGTGTTTACCTTTATCGATTAACCTGTATTAAACGCCTACCAAGTGCTTAAAAAAAACGCATTAAACGATCAGCAACTGGTTACAGCCATTCAAAATGGTCAAAAAGAGGCAATGATACAACTATACAAAGATAATTATCCGGCCATACGGTCTTATATTCTTAAGAACAACGGCAGACTTGAAGATGTTGACGACATCTTGCAAGACACCTGCATAGTCTTATGGGAAAAGATCAAAAGGAATGAGCTCGAACTCAAGGCCAAAATCAAAACCATAGCCTTTGCCATTGCTAAAAACTTATGGTTAAAACGATTGAACAAGGCCAGTCGTATGCAATCCATTTCTGGTTTGAATTTAGACTCTGAAAAAATGTCAGTGAATGCTGACAATCTTAAACAAATTGATTTAAAAATAGTGGGGCAACTCTTGGATTTGTTGGGCGAAAAATGCAAGGCCATTTTAAGCTTATTCTACTATGAAGGCCAAGACATGCAAAGCATTGCAGAAATTTTATCTTACAACAATGCTGACACCGTAAAGGCCAAAAAACACCAATGTTTTAAACAATTACAAACCCAATTCTTAAGCCGCTATAAGCGATCAGATTTTTAATGGATTACAAGCCAGAACATATTGAACAATTTGATGCGTATTTGAAACAATCAATGAGCGCAGAAGAGCGATTGGCCTTTGAACAAACCCTCAAGAGCGATAGCGATTTAAAAACTGAATTTGAAGTGTACCAATTATTGGTATTGGGCATACAGGCTCAAGAACGCGCTGCCTTAAAAGCCTACTTAGGCGAACACTTACCACACATGCCGCAGAAGCCTAAATGGCAAGTGTACACTAAAGTATGGAGCATAGCCGCCAGTTTAGCCCTCCTAATTGGCTTATTGATTGTTTTACAGCGAGCACCTAGCACCCCTCAAAGCATTGCCATAGAGACCAACCCAAGCCCTCCCCTCATTGACTCCATTTCAACTTTGAACACTGAACCAAGTCAAGCTGAGCAAGCCCCGCCTCAAATCATAATCACTAAAGATCAAACCCCATTGGCCGCTGATGAAGCCATTGATATCCCATTGGCAATCGAATCAAGCAAAGAAGAACAAGATCAAGTAAGCCTTGACGATGCTGCACCTAAAGCACTGCATTACCGAACTAAAGACTGGTTCATCAAAGACAGTTCACTTGCTGTGCTCATGGTAAGCACAGACAATACAGAGAGCTCTAAAGGTCTTTCCAGAAAGGCGGCTGCCCCTCAAACCGATCAGGCAAAAAGCCCTGAAAAAAATGCGACAAATAAATCAGAATATGACAAGGTGCTCAGTGCTGAGCTGATCAACTTCAATGTGTTGATGTCTGAAGACGAAACCGAAACCTACACCTTTGATTATAAGACCTTAAGTATTTACCAAAACCACATCAGTACCTACAAACTTTATAAAGCCGATAATAAATGGTATTTAAGCATTGGCAATGATGTGTTTATTTTGGAATATTGCAATACCAATTGTCTGTTTGTAAGCCTCAAAGACCAAACCCTAAAACAATTACTCCTTCAAAGCAAATGACCATTCATTTTACCAAATACCAAGGCACTGGCAATGACTTTATCCTCATCGACAACCGCGAGGGCAATATCACAAATTTAGATGTGGCCAAATTGTGTCACCCAAAATTTGGCATTGGTGCAGATGGTTTAATGTTGTTGCAAAACAAAGCTGATTACGACTTTGAAATGGTGTATTACAACAGCGATGGCAATATCAGTACTATGTGCGGCAACGGCGGTCGTTGCATAGTGGATTTCGCCAAACAACTTGGGGTATTTACTGGCAACACCACTACTTTTTTAGCTGTTGATGGACCTCACCAAGCCCACTGGGAAGCGCAGAAGGTGGACTTGCACATGAAAGATGTGTCAGAGGTTTCAGTGGATGGATCAAGCTATATCCTCAACACAGGCTCTCCGCATTTCGTAAGTTTTGTTGACGATTTGAACTTTGATATACTCCCATGGGCAAAGGCTATTCGCTACAGCGACACCTTCAAACAAGAAGGCATTAATGTGAATGCCGTTAGCATAGTGAATGACCATACCATAGCGGTAAGAACCTATGAAAGAGGGGTTGAAAATGAAACCTTAAGTTGTGGCACCGGCGTTACGGCTTGCGCTATTGCATTTGCACTCAAACAAAATAAGCCAAACGGCTTAATTGAAGTCAATATTCAAACACCCGGAGGTGCATTATTGGTCAAATTTGAAAAACAGGAACAAGATTTTAAATCAGTGTATTTATGTGGACCAGCCACTGAAGTCTTTATTGGTCAAATCGAGGCTTAAAACGCCCATCTGTAAAGCCAAAAGGCCACTCTAATATAGCTTTTTTGGCTCAATTCTTATCCCAAAAATTTTGTGCATATCATTCCTCTGAATGTGAATAATCACAGACCAGCTCTGTATTAAATTCGTAACTATAAAGTTATGGCAGACACAAACGCAGAAAAGTTGAAAGCCCTTAAATTAACCATCGACAAGCTTGAAAAAAGCTATGGTAAGGGCGTCGTGATGAAGATGGATGATAAGAACGTAGTGGCTGTTGAAGCCATCTCTACTGGTTCTTTTGGTTTGGACATGGCACTCGGTGTGGGCGGCTTTCCTAAAGGCCGTGTGATCGAAATTTACGGTCCTGAAAGCAGTGGTAAAACCACATTAGCGATCAGCTGTATTGCAGAAGCTCAAAAGAAAGGTGGCTTATGTGCCTTTATTGATGCTGAGCACGCTTTTGATCAATTCTATGCTCAAAAACTAGGTGTTAACACAGGTGAATTATTAATCTCTCAACCGGATGACGGAGAGCAAGCATTAGAAATTGCTGACAACCTAATCCGTTCAGGTGCTATAGATGTGATCGTTATTGACTCAGTGGCGGCCTTGGTGCCAAGAGCAGAGATCGAGGGCGATATGGGTGACAGCAAAATGGGCTTACAAGCGCGTTTGATGTCTCAAGCACTTAGAAAACTAACTGGTACGATCAACAAAACAGGTTGTATCTGTATTTTCATCAACCAATTGAGAGAAAAAATTGGGGTGATGTTTGGCAACCCTGAAACTACTACTGGTGGTAATGCCCTTAAATTTTACGCCTCTGTGCGTTTAGATATCCGCAGAATCGGCCAAATCAAAGATGGCGATGAAATTACAGGTAACAGAACCAAGGTTAAAATTGCAAAGAATAAAGTAGCGCCTCCATTCAGAGTGGTAGAATTTGACATCATGTATGGCAAAGGTATCTCAAGAGTGGGTGAAGTTTTAGACTTAGCCGTAGACAATGGTCTGGTTCAAAAAAGTGGCTCATGGTTTAGCTATGGTGGCACTAAATTAGGTCAAGGCAGAGACTCCGTTAAAGAATTGTTAGAAGACAACCCAGAAATGGTTAAAGACTTAGAAAAACAATTGAAGGAAAAGCTCATGTCAGGGCAAATTCAAATCGCTGAAGACAAATCTTCAGATTAAAAAAAGCCAAAGACGTCTCTTCAAGAGATGAAGTAAGATATATTTGGATTATGTGTGTTAAAAAGGTCTAGCTGAATAAGCTAGGCTTTTTTTTTAATGACTTTACAGGCGCTTCATGCTGATGATCTGATCGCCCACTTCAAGGCTATCCACTATGTTTTGTCCTTCAACTACATAAGCGATTATGCTGTAACGGCCATCTAAATGTGGCGTATAAGTATGCGTGATAAAAAACTGCACCCCTTCTGAATCCTTTCCGGCAGACGCCAAACCAACTGCTCCAGGACTGTACCTTAAAGTATTGGACCATTCGCTTCTTTGAACAAAGTCCAAATTGCCCCAACCATCGCCTCTAGGGCATCCACCTTGCACAACAAAATTAGGCACCATTCTGTGCCAGTACTTTTGATTGTAATACCCTTGATCAATGAGTTTTAAAAAATTCGCCACTGAGGCTGGCGCTTCATTGACTTGACATTGCAAAACTATGCGGCCTTTGTTGGTGAATAGTTCCACTTGTTGATTGGCAGGAATCAAATTGATTTCATGCCAGTCAATTGGGATGGAGTAACCTTTTTGAAACCAAGATTGGTATTGATACGGTTGATGCGCAATGGCTTTAATGAGTTTCTCATACGCCACATAAGCTTCAAAATCTCTTGGCATATACAATTCAGACTGAAACTGTTTTAAACTATCCAGTGTGTGTGGTCCTAATAAGGCAAGTATATTGCTATCTGCTGAATTGCTTTTTAAGCGCCCCTCTAAAGCCTCACACAACATGGCTTGTATGGTCACATCGCTTGCTTGAAACAAAGGCAGCAAATTCTGCACTTGCTTGGTTTGTTTGATGTATAAATCGGCAACGTGCGTCTTTAACACGTTAGGCAGAGGCAATTGCATCATGGCATACAATTGATCCGTTTGCAGGCTGTCCCAATTCATGGCAGCAATAAAATGATAAGCATTGCCCTGATAGTCCTTTGCCAGAATTTGAGGCACTTGAGCGACAGGAAAATCCCAAGCCTTAAGCGTTGTAGTTGTACTTTTTGGTGCAGCAGGGACTGCATTCCAGAGCTTAATGTATTGAAGGCTAAGCGAATCATGGCTGCTAAGACTAATTTGCTCTATGCGTTTTTGAATAGCTGCATAATGTGGCGATTGACTTATGCTCTTGGCCCTTCTGAAGCCTTGCAATAAAGCATACAAATAAGCCCTTTCCATGGCCACATCCTGAAGACTAATAGTATAGTTAACAAAGTATTTTAAGTCAGGGAGTTTTGCGCATTTGCCAATAGCAATCAGACATGCTTCTTGCCCTCCTTTTAAGGCTTTGTTTTGACTGATGTTTTGCAACTTAAGGCCTACACTTCTCAAACGCAATTGACCTAAGCTGTACAACAATGCATTTTGAACGGTTTGGTCTTTGCTCTTGAGCACATAGTATAATAAAGAATCTGTAAGGGTTGAATCTTGAACAGAGGCAAACCCAAAAGCAGCCGCTAGTCTATACTTTTCTTGACTGTGGCGCAAATAAGGCAATAAGGCCGCGCCATTGCGGTTATAGCTGTGTTGGTAAATGACTTTTAATTGTAAGTCATTGCTGAATTGATTTTGAGCCATTAGCTGATTGGCTATTAGGCCAATGAGCAATAATAGTTTATGGATTTTGACGAATGACTTCATACATCATAATGCCTGCAGCCACAGAAACGTTTAAGGAATCCAATTGGCTGTTCATAGGAATTTTAACCAACTTGTCTGCTAACTTTAACAATGATGGGTGTATGCCATCTTCTTCGCTGCCAACAATCAAAACACAAGGTTTGGTATAGGTATCAAAGAAGAGTTCTTTATTGGCTTTTTCAGTACCGCATATCACTTGTAAACCAGCTTCTTTTAAATGCTTTATGGTTTGAAACAAATTGCTTGATCGACAAACTGGCAAATGCATAAGCGCACCGGCTGAGGCTTTAATGGCTTCATCCGTAACAGTGGCAGAGCCTTTTTCTGGAATGATGATGGCGTCTAAACCTGCTGCCATAGCTGTTCTGGCTATCGCGCCGAAATTCCTAACATCAGTTACTCTGTCTAAGGCAATTACAAATGGGGTCTTTTCTTCTTCAATTAAGTTATTGACTAAGTCTTCCGCATTGTGGTATTCGATAGCAGAAATTCTAGCAACTACCCCTTGGTGGTTTTTGAATTTAGAAAGGGTATCTAATTTTTCTTTAGGCACTTCCGTAAAATTCACTTTGTGCCTGTTGAGGATTTGTTTGATGTGTCTTAAGCCATCGCCCATCCCTTTTTGCACATATACTTTCACAAAGCTAGCGCCTGAATCAAGGGCTTCTTCCAGTGGTCTTACGCCAAATATTAAATGGCTGTTTTGTTCTTCTCTATACATATTTTAATTAAAAAGAAAGACGCAGTGTATGCGTCTTTCTGCTTGATTTTATAAAGGACTTAACCCTTAATCCATATTGACAAAGTTGTTCACTGTGCCACTCATAGATTGATTGGTTTTATCGTACTCAGCGGCTTTTGCAGTCATGTTCCAGTCTTTAGCAGAACCGGCACATCTTTGCATAAAGTCGAAGTCGTCTTTGGTTAAACCTCTTAAGTATCTGGTTTTCTTATTGCCTGTAAATCTGGTGTAGTATTTCACTTCATCTAAGCAATTCTTGTACAATACATCAAGGCATTCAGCAGACTTTTTATCGTCGCCTGCTTCGTGCCAAATCATTGCAAAATAATAACGGGTTTGATGCGGCATGTGGTAAACAGATTCAGGAATTTCAAGTTCGCATTTGGTCAATAATTCTTTGATCTTATCTTGGTAACCTTTAATCTCCGTTTGGATTTGAGGATTTTTACCCGCTGAATCTTGTTGTTTCAATGACATGATTTTATCGAGGTAATGACCAGACAAGGTAATGAACAGTTCTTGGTAAGCATAAGGACCAGTAGTGGCTTTATCGTCTAAGAAGAAGCCTTTCTTTTCTTTCATACCAGAGTATTTAAACACCTTAACCAAATTGTTGTGAATGGTATTGGCATCAAGCTTACTAACATTGTTTTTAGTGTTCGGTGATTTTACTGGAATCACTTGGAAAACTAAGCCTTTGCGTTCGAAATACGTTTCTAAGTTGGTGAAGCCATCGCTACCTGAAGTCGTGGTAAAGCAGATTGGACGCTTCCAACCAGTTTTAGCATTGGTAGCCACTAAATCCAATAAGACTAAGTCGCCTTTGGTCATGCTTCTACGAGGGAAATCAAAGGTCATTTCACTGACAATTTTATTGGTATCTTCAGGAGTTACAACACCCGCTGCAATCACTGCTTGTTTGTCTACAGGTACTTTGAACTTGGTTTGGCTGTAGTATTGACTGGTTTTGGATGAGGTTAACTCATGGATGTAATCGCTCAAGTCACGTGGCGCTGTTTCAAGGCCTTGTTGGTATTGGAAATAATCATTTACACCAGCATCTAAATCACCTTTTTTCAAGCTCAAAGGCAGCGGCTCGCTGTTGTATACTTTGGTTAATAGGACTTGAGAATACCAGTCGGTTGGCAATAAAGATTGGTTGATAATGCGCACGTCGGTTCTGAAGCCTTCAACGTTTTGTGCATACCACAATGGGTAGGTGTCGTTGTCACCATTGGTAAATAGGACTGCGTTAGGCGGGCATGACATCAAACAGTTTTTAGCGAAATCGATGCCGATGTAACGCTTGCTTCTGTCGTGGTCATTCCAACCTTGAGAACCCATTAAATAAGGCGCTGAAAGGGCTACAGTTAATGATACTGCAGCTGCTCCCATGGCAGATATTTTTTGTTTGAGTTGATCAAATAAGAAGAGTACACCTAAACCAATCCAAATACAGAAGGTTTGGAATGAGCCTACCAATGAATAATCTCTTTCTCTTGGCTCATAAGGTGGTTGATTCAAATAGATATTGATCAAAATACCAGTGAACAAGAATAGAATCATGGTAACCGTTGCATCGTTCTTTTGACGTTTAAAATGGAAGACCAATCCTAAGATACCTAAAATAAGCGGTATGAAGAAGTATTTGTTTCTGGCTTGGTTGTTTTCCATGTGAGCAGGTAAACCTGATTGTGGGCCTAAACGCATAGCGTCTAAGAATTTGATACCACTGATCCAGTTGCCATCAATATTTTGATTGAAATCGTGGCCTTGTTGGTCATTCTGACGACCAGCAAAATTCCACATGAAGTATCTGAAGTACATGTGCCCTAACTGATAGCTCATTAAGAAAGCTATGTTATTGCTCATGTGAGGTTTTGAGGCCTTAAGGGCTTGTAAATCTTGTTGCAATTGTTGTTTTTCTTGTTCAGATTGAGCTTGAGCAATTTGTTGTTCAGTGTACTCAATTTGATTAGACATTTCACTCATATTGCCCCAGCTGTAGTAACCTTGTTCTGGCTTATCTGCTGGCCCCATTCTTGGGAAGAAAGTATAATCGGCATCGTTGTAGACGTAGTCTTGTTTTACACCACTGATAACATACTGAGTGGAGTCTTTTCTGTAATTGGTTTTGCCTTCTTTAACGTCAATTGGTTGCGCATTAAAGTAAGGGCCTTTTAACAATGGACGGTCGCCATATTGTTCACGGTTGATGTAACTTAACAAGTTAGATGGCTCTTCAGGATTGTTCATGTCAATGGCTGGATTATCAGAAGAACGCACCACCACCATGGCATAAGTTGAATAACCAAATAAGACATAAGCCAAGCACACAAAACCTAAGTTGGCGTAGTGGTGAGGCTTTACTTTGCTGAAGTAATAGATACCGTATACGGTAGCGCCAATCAACAACAATAGAGCAGTGATGCTACCTGAGTTGAAAGGTAAACCAAAGTCATTTACAAATAGAATGTCTAAGTCTGCCATTAATGCAGGCACGCCTGGGATAATGATTTTTTGTACAAACCCTAAAATGACTAAACCAGCTAAGAAGCTATAGGCCATGCCTTTTCTGCTTGGCGTGAATTTCTTGAAGTAGTATATGAACACAACGGTTGGAATCACCAACAAGTTCAATAAGTGGGTACCGATGGCCAAACCGATGAGGTAAGCAATTAATACCAACCATTTGTCTGCAGATTGGCTTTCGCTTTCTTCCCAACGCAAGGCTGCCCAAAAAGTGAGAGCTGTGAACAATGAAGACATGGCGTAAACCTCTGCTTCAACGGCGCTGAACCAAAATGAATCCATGAAGGTTAAGGCTAAAGCCGCTACTAAACCTGCACCAAAGATGGCTATTCTGTTAGCGGTTTCTTCAGTGTCTTTAACCATTTTCTTGGCAAAATGGGTAGTGATCCAGAAGGTAAACAATACTGTTAAAGCACTGCTGACTGCACTCATCATATTGACTGCAATTGGCACTACTGTTGGATCAGAAGCAAACATGGCAAATAATCTGCCGATCAATAAAAAGAAAGGCGCCCCTGGTGGGTGAACCACTTGTAATTTGTAAGAGGCCGAAATAAATTCACCGCAATCCCACAAACTAACTGAGGGCTCTAAGGTTAAAGAATACACCACCAAAGCCACTAAGAAAGTGAGCCAACCTAATAGGTTATTGATCATTTTATAACTCATAATTTTCAATAAAAACTGAGCGAAAATAGGCAAAAGGTTTGGGAATAAAAATTCCTTATTTGAACAGCAGGGCTTGAGATTGAAGCAGGGCGTAAAATTAGGCTTCTATTACAGCCTGGGCGTTTTTATACAAATCCTATTTGCAAATCATTTTGACAATGCTTACATTTGCACCTCTTTTAAACAATTGGCGGGGTAGCTCAGGTGGTTAGAGCGTAGGATTCATAACCCTAAGGCCGGGAGTTCAACTCTCCCCTCCGCTACAAATGACAGAGTGAATGTTCTCCTACTCTGTCACCTTCACCTAGGTTTCGGTAATTGAAAACAGATTCGGAGAAAACATTGAGAGCGAATGCGAGAACATTCTCTGTCATTTTCTTCACACTCGGACTCACTCTCACCTTCACACTTATTCTCCTTGAGAAAATTGTTATTAGTTAATAGTTATTGGCTATTAGTGGGAGAACCATATTTTTGTGTTTGGGGTGTTCTTCACCCCAAACGAATATTATGATTTCATCTGGTTGCTGAACTTTTCTCACGACTGAAAGGATTATTTCTTCTATCTATTACACCAATTTAGGGTAATACTATCGTTTGGTTGCTGAACTTTTCTCACGACTGAAAGGAGTAACTAAGCGAAGCGTTCTCACGACTGAAAGGAGTAACTAAGCGAAGCGTTCTCACGACTGAAAGGAGTAACTAAGCGAAGCGTTCTCACGACTGAAAGGAGTAACTA
>JBIPPH010000024.1:0-30675 GCA_044368575.1 Bacteroidia bacterium | reverse complement strand
AGGAGCCATTTTAGCTGAATCGTCCTTACCTGCAGCTCTAAAATTGGTTAATTGTTTAGCTCTTACTAAGTTCAAAACCATATCATCTTGACGGCTGTTCTCGCCTACCACTTGACCTTCGTAAATGTCTTCTCCTGGATCAATAAAGAAGGTGCCACGATCTTGCATTTTATCAATCGCATAAGCAGTACTTGTTCCAGTATCCATGCTCACTAATGAACCGTTAGTTCTACCAGCAATATCACCCTTCCATGGCTCGTAATCCATGAAACGGTGAGACATTATCGCTTCCCCTTGAGTGGCGGTTAACATATTGCTTCTTAAGCCCATTAGACCTCTTGAAGGAATTTTGAACTCTAAGTGTTGCATATCGCCTTTTGGCTGCATGATCAAAAGCTCCCCTTTCTTCTGAGTAGCCAATTCAATGACCTTACCCGAAAATGCTTCAGGCACATCAACCACCAACATTTCTATTGGCTCACATTTTTCGCCATTAATTTCTTTTATCAAAACCCTTGGCATACCCACTTGCAACTCATACCCTTCGCGGCGCATGGTTTCAATTAGGATAGACAAGTGCAATACACCTCTACCATATACTAAAATACTATCAGGGCTATCTGTATCTTCAATTTTTAAAGCTAAGTTTTTCTCTGTTTCTTTCTCCAAACGTTCTCTTAAGTGTCTTGATGTTACAAACTTACCTTCTTTACCAAAGAATGGAGAGTTATTAATGGTAAACACCATACTCATGGTAGGTTCATCAATCTTGATTTTCTCCATGCCTTCTGGATTTTCGTAGTCAGCTACAACATCTCCAATTTGGAAGTTTTCAATACCCACCATGGCACAGATATCACCATTGTTTAATTCTGCAACACGCTTTTTACCTAAGCCTTCAAACGTATACAATTCTTTGATACGCATTTTGGCCATAGAGCCATCATTTCTAACCAAGGTAACTGGCATATTTTCTTTAGCAACCCCTCTACTGATTTTACCTACAGCAATTCTACCCAAGTAGTTACTGTAATCTAAAGAGGTGATTTGCATTTGCAAAGTACCAGGGTTGTCAATTGGTGCAGGTACATTTTCCAATATACAATCCAACAAAGGCGAAATATTATCGGTCTTTTGGGTGTAATCTGTACTCATCCAACCTTGTTTGCTACTGCCGTATATGGTTGGGAAGTTTAATTGTTGCTCATTCGCATCAAGGTTGAAGAATAAATCAAATACAGCTTCGTGTACTTCATCCGGACGACAATTGTCTTTGTCTACCTTGTTGATCAATAAAATAGGCTTTAAACCCAATTGTAAGGCTTTCTGAAGCACAAAACGGGTTTGAGGCATTGGACCCTCAAAAGCATCCACTAAAAGCACCACACCGTCTGCCATTTTAAGTACACGTTCTACCTCACCACCGAAGTCAGCGTGACCTGGTGTGTCAATGATATTGATTTTAGTACCCTTATACTGAACCGATACGTTCTTTGAGAAAATGGTAATACCACGTTCACGCTCTAAATCATTATTATCTAGAATCAATTCGCCAGACTCCTCGTTATCACGGAAAAGGTTACAATGGTGAAGAATTTTATCAACCAAAGTGGTTTTACCGTGGTCAACGTGAGCGATGATGGCTATGTTTCTGATGTTTTGCATATAGTAGCGTTTGAAATTAAAAAGTTTGCAAAGTTAGCTAAAACTGCTTGGATAACCAAGCAAAGCGCTTAATCTCTGTGGCTTTGTTTGTATTAGTAACAGAAACATAATGCACATAAAACAAAAAACCCCAACACTTAGGTTGGGGTTTAAAGGTCTTATTGAAAGATTAATACTGCCACAAATCGTGTTCGAAGATGAACAAATCATTTTTGATTTCGTCACTCTTCAACAAAGCACCAGATGCATCATTTTCATATTCTTGGAACATGGCAATGTAGTTGTCGTAAACGTTAGATTCATAAACAATGTATGAATCAAACATGCGCATTTGGAAGAAATCATCAAAACTCATACGAGCTGCATCGTTGTAACGGTTGAACATTTCAGTGTTTGACAACAACTGTCTGATTTCATCCATCTTAATCCAGCACAATGGTTGCTCTTTACCTGTTTGACCACCATAAGATGGCGCAAAAATTGGTGCTATAGCAATGATTCTTGGCTTGAACACTGAGTGTTTGTAATCAAAAATCCAATCTTCAAGTAAGTAGTACTTTTTGATTTTTTCGTATTTGTAAGGCTCGTAGTAAACAGAGTCTTTACCAATTGTAGGATCATCAGGGTCAGTAGAAATAAAAGTGATTACTTCTTCTCCACCACGTCTGGTGAACTCTTCAGTATTGTAGAAAGACATTAAAGAATCATTTTTATAAGGCACGATTTCACCTTTGCTCATTGATTGATAAAGCAATCTGTTCAAAGGTTCACGTGGCCATTCCAATTGCTTGTTCATCTTCTGACGAACATCAATGCATCTTACAATGCGGCGAGAAAACTTAACGTCTGCTTCTCTTAATGGAGGGTAGCCAATGATTGGTCTTTCCTTAACTGCCACTTTTTGATAGCTGGTATGCTCACCACTGGTGATGAATTCAGAGTAGTTTACTTGAGCATTAGCACTCAAGGCAAACACGGCTATAATTAGGCTTAAAACGATTCTCATATGTGTTTATTTAAATGTATACGTAATTGGATTTAATGGTTTGTCAACAACACCAGGGCCATTAGCTCTGATACCTTGAATAACCAACATATCACCAGTTTTTGCTCTTGCAGCAAAACCTTTGATAGCAGCAGTACCATTACCTGATACAGGAGCAACCTCCATGTAACCACGTTTTGGCATAAAGATCACTTCGTATTTGGTAACAGTGAATTTAACACCATCAAACACGAAACCATCTAGGTAAGCGTACAATGTGTTTTGTGAACCGATTTCACCTTTGTTGTAGTTACCTGAAACCAAGGTACCCAATTGAGCAACTGGCTTTGGCACTTGCTTAATTCTGAATTTTTGTTCACCCATTTTCTTAGTGGTACCATCTGGCATCTTTGCGCTCACAGAAATGAAAGATTCTTTGCTACCAGCTGTAACTGTAGCAGAGTATTTACCTTCACCTGTTTTCTTTAAAGATATACCAGGACCAGCAACCACATTAGTATTACCAGGTGTAACACCAGGAACAGAGATAGACATTGGGTTATCTAAACCGATGTACAATACGTTCATAGCGTCTGCAGCAATTGTAGCTGAAGGTTGGAATGAAGTCCATTCGATAGGTTCAGCACTTACCCAGAAATCTTGTTCACCTGTAGTAGGATTAACTGTTTTGATTTTAGCATCAACTTTATGGCTACCGATTCCTGAAGCAGTAGCAGTGTATTCACCGATACCATCAACCACTTTAACGGTTTGACCATTCACAACGATTTCATTCGCTGCTGTAGAGTTATATGCCATCAAAGCAATCTTAGCTTTGAATTGAGAACCAGACATTACGTTGGTTGATTCAGCAATGATCAAAGCAGCAGTTTTGTCAAACTTAGCTACAGTTGCATCGATGTTTTCAGCCAATTTAGTTAAGATATCTGTTTCTAATGCTTTACAATCGTTTTGAACTTTAGTCAACATAGCCATAACACCAGCTACTGGAGAGTGTCCTAAAACGTCTCTTTGCCAAGTTTTAGTGTTACCGTTTTCATCTTTAAAGTCTTCTACTCTAAAGGCAGTAGTTTTATCAAAACTCTTTTTAGTAGCATCAGCATCTTTAATGCCATTTAAAACATTTAACATTTTAGCTCTGGTATCGTCGATTAGTTTTCTCAACTCATCTCCTTTACCTTTAACACCTGGGTCATCAGTGCCCAAATAGTGTTTGTGACCTTCCATGTCATCGCCTTTGCTCATTTCTCTAAGGCCAGTTTCACCTGCCTCAGCCTCTTTACGACCACCTGCAGCTAGTTCAATATCAGATTTGTATTTATCTAATTGTTTGCAGAAGTCCGCTGAAATAGCTTGTACCTGACGGGCTTTGTCTGCCCATTGTTTTGCTCTGGCAGCTTTAGAAGGATCTTCTTCTGCAGCTTTGAAAGCATCCATGATAGCTTTGTTCTTATCAGTCAAGGCTTGGCTAGCTTTGCTGAAAGATACTTCCATCAAGTGAAATGCTTTTAAGATTTCATTTGAAATATTCAATGCCAACAATGCAATCAACACGAGATACATCATGTTGATCATCTTCTGACGGGGGGATAGTTTACCACTTGCCATTATTCAATTCTCCTTTCTTTAATTATTGGAAATAGAATTAGTTACGAGCAGCGCCACCCATAGCACTTAACATGCTTCCGTATACGTTGTTTAATGTACCTAAGTTCTTGTTTAATTTGTTGATGTTTTCTTTGAATTCAGCACTGTCATTGGCAGTAGAAGACAAGTTGTTAACCATAGTTGTTAAACCACCAGCAAAAGTTGTCATTGAGCTGCTGATTTCGTTAGAAGCTACACCAATTGATTCAATGGCTTTAGCAGCTTTATTGATATTGCTAGTGTATTCGTTAGTTGCTAAGGTTGCATTGCTTAAGCTTGACATGTCTTTTACATTGTCACTCAATGATTTTAAACCATTGCCTAAGCTAGAAATCAATTCTGGACCAACTTTAGCTTCAACTAACATTTTATCTAATTGTTGAGAGATAGTACCTTGTGATTTGTTTTTCTTTTCACTAGGTTCGATACCAGCTAATTCAGGATAAACAAGTGTCCAATCGTACTCTGCATGTTGTGGTTCAAATACTGACACGAAGAAAATCAAAGCCTCTGTACCAAGACCAAGGATAAGCATAAGGTTAGCACCTGGCCAGTGCATAATTTTGAATAAGGCGCCAATGATAACGATTGATGCACCCCATCCGTAAATGTACGCCATTACTTTTTTAAATCCTTTGCTTTCAAAAAAACTGTTACTGCTCATAATTGTAAATTTAAATTGTTTTTAGGTTAATTGTTATAGGTTAATAATATATTGTTTAATTTATTTTCTGTCTTTAACTGATCTACCGATGTATGACTGAACACAACGGAAACCAACATATGATTTTGAAGTATCTTGATATTCGTATGTTCTGCTACCGTTTTGAATAAAGTAAGCAACATCTTTCCAGCTACCGCCTTTAATTACTTTACGCTTCATGGTCATTGGCGACATTTCTTTACCAGTTCTATTGCCTTTACCATCGTTAGCATATTCATCAATATTGATTCTGAAATCAGGGTTCAAATCGTGAGTAAACACGTGAGATTGTTCGCTCCAAGCATTGATGGTCCACTCAGCTACGTTACCAGCCATATTGTATAAACCATAGTCGTTAGGGAAATAGCTATCAGCTCTAACAGGGTACATACCACCGTCTACACCATAGTTACCTCTCATAGGCTTGAAGTTTGCTAACATACAACCTTTGCTGTTTCTGCAATAAGGACCACCCCAAGGGTATGGGCTACTTACTCTTCCTCCACTAGCTGCATATTCCCACTCGTATTCAGTTGGCAACCTGAAATCTTCAGTGATAGGATCGCCAAATGTTTCCCAATAAACGTTTTTGTAGATGGTTCTCCATGCTGCAAAAGCGTTGGCTTGATGCCAGTTTACACCTACTACAGGATAATCATCGTATTTTACGTGGTTATAGTAATGACGAGCCATTGGATCGTTGTAGGCATATGTGAAATCTCTTACCCAGCAAAGTGTATCTGGATACACCAAAGTCTTGTTGGTTTTGATGTATTTTTTACGGTTCTTAACACGACCCTCTTGGTATTTGTCTTGGTTGTCTGGATCGTTGGCAGCAAATTGGAAGTCAAACCATTGGTATTCGTAATTCAATTGGTTAACATCAATTTGTTTTTTACCTCTGAAGCGCTCATCAGCACCGTAGTACAACTCTTCCAATTCTTCTTTGTAAAGGGTTTCGTCAAAATCCAATTCGTAATTGATGAAGCCCATACCATTGTTAACATCTGTGTTTCCGGTGTAATCATCAGGGAAAGCAATGAATAATTTTTCATCTCCAGTCATTACACGTTTGATAGAGTCAATTACGAAATTAACGAACTGACGGTATTCATTGTTGGTGATTTCTGTTTCATCCATCCAAAAACCTGCAATACTAACTTGTTTGTTAGGCGCTACAAATGATTGGAATACGTCTTGATCCCTTTGACCTGAATGGTAAGTGCCAGAAGGCACATTGACTGTACCTACAGGTTGTGGATGGAACCACAATCCTCTTCCTTGTACACCGATCAAATCTCCTGTGTTGGTAGGACCGCAACCGGCAAAGGTAAACAAGCCTAAAGCTAAGCCTAACTTTGACAGTTTGGCGAATCGCTTCCACTTGCTTTCTTTTTTTGCTGTCGCTTGTGTGTTAGAGACAGCGAAATCCATTTGATTCTTCATGGTTTTAAAACTCAAATATAATTGTTTATGTGTGTGTGTTATACTATGCGTAATTATGCAAAAATAATCGTTTTTGTCTAAAAATCAACAACTTTATTTTAGACCAACGTAATTTTTGAATCGATTATTGTCCTGAAAAGTGAAAAATTTGAAAAAAATGTGAAAAATTAATCAGAATCCCTGTGCATGAATGGAGGGGTAACGATGTTAATTTTTGGAGGAGTAGGTATTTTGATCTCGAAACAATAGTTTAATTGTAATTCATGAGTACCAGATGACACAGTTAAAATTCTGGTCATAGTTAAGTCGTAAGAATAACCTATTCTTAGACCGTTTAATTGGCCTCTGAAACCTGAGTATCCCATCATGATTGACAAGGCATCAGCAGTGGTTCTGTAGGCTACACCACCCCATAATTTTTGTTGGTATTCAACTAAAGCGGTTAAGTCTAACTGAGTAACCGTGTTGTGTTTGATCATCACAGAAGGATGAAAAATCAAATCAGGCTTACCCATGAAATTTAAGATATCAATACCACCCATTACGTAATAGTGCTTAACTGGAGTGTGGTATACAGTCGCTGGGCTACCAAAGGTATAGGTTGGATTGTTAAGATTTAACACTGAAGCACCTACCCATAAATTTCTGGTACTGATGGCATTGGCCATAGGATCCATGTAATATGCGCCTGCACCAAAAATGCTATGAGTGGCAGTAACATTAGAACTTGGGATAGATGGATCGTTTGGAGCCAAAGGTTTAAGTTTAGTGCCATTTAATCCTTTTTGCAACATGTTCATTTCAAAACCAACAGAAAATTTAGCGCCGCTTCTTAATGGAATGATACCAGCTGCATCTATCTTCATGTGGGTGCTAGATTCGTAACCAAGTTTATCGTTAATAAAACCGATACCAAGACCTCCATATTGAGTTACAGGGGCTGAAAATGAGAACATTTGAGTCTTTGGACCTACGCTTTTTGTAGCTGAAGGGTTTGGGTTTTGAGCATCTGGGTAAAACTCTAAAGTTCTATCCTCATACCCAAGGTATTGGTAATGCGACAAGGCTGAAACGCAAAACTTATTACCTGAACCTGCCAAGGCCGGATTATACAACATTCTGTTGAATGCATAATGTGTTGTATAAGGATCTTGTTGAGCCTTCAATGGATTGCTAATAGCAAGCATTGACACACAAAATAGAGATAGTATAATTCTTTTCATTTTCTGGTTATTCGCTTCTGTAGGTTTTACAAATATGTACACATTAATTCAATATTCCAAATTTTTTTAAGCTTGGGTAAAATTGAAGCCTCAGGTGCTGAGTGATTTAAGTGTCGTTTTACAAGTTAAAAAGTTTGAATAATCCCGCTAAAGTAAGGCATAAAAAAACCCTGGATATTGGGTACAATAGCCAGGGTTAAAAATTGTTATAAATAACTGATTAGTAAGTGTTAATTCTTATACGCTTATTCAATTCTTCAACATCGTGGCGGAACTTTTTGTCGGTATCAATTAAGTCGTTAACCGTTTGACAAGCATGAATCACTGTAGAGTGGTCACGGTTGCCAAAGTGAGTACCGATGTTTTTCAAAGAAGCTTTGGTTAAATCTTTCGCAAAATACATAGCGATTTGTCTGGCTTGTACAATCTCTCTTTTACGTGTTTTAGACTTGACGCTATCAACACTAACATTGTAGAAATCACAAACCAATTTTTGGATGTAATCGATGCTGATTTCTCTTGTAGCATTTTTAACAAAGTTCTTCATCATTTGCTTGGCTAAATCCAAATCAATCTCTTTGCGATTAAGTGAACTTTGAGCCAATAATGAGATCAATGCCCCTTCGATTTCTCTGATGTTGTTATCGACATTGTGCGCAATGTATTCAACCACTTCTCTGTGCAATGACACACCACTTTCGTAAGCTTTATTTTCTAAAATAGCGATACGGGTTTCGAAATCTGGAATGTTTAAATCTGCAGATAAGCCCCATTTGAATCTTGACAACAATCTTTCATCTACATCTTTAATATCTTTAGGTGCTTTATCACTGGTTAAAATGATTTGTTTGCCATTTTGATGTAAGTGATTGAAGATGGTAAAGAAGATCTCTTGTGTTCTTGTTTTTTGTGACAATTGGTGGATATCATCAATGATTAAAACATCTAAACTTTGATAGAAGTTTGTGAAATCATTTTGGTTATTCGCTTTAACTGATTCAACAAATTGATTGATGAATTTTTCCGCAGAAACATAAATAACAGTTTTGTTTTTGTTAACCTGTTTGATCATGTTACCGATGGCATGCACTAAGTGGGTCTTACCTAAACCTACTCCACCAAAAACCATTAGAGGATTGTAGGCTGTTCCTCCAGGGTTGTGCGCTACAGCCCAACCTGCTCCCCTAGCCAATCTGTTACACTCTCCTTCAATAAAATTGTCAAATGTGTATTTTGGATTTAACTGGGAATCAATTGGAATTTTTCTTAAACCAGGTATGATGAATGGATTCTTGATGTTGTTAGTAACATTCAATGGCAGATTCACTTCATTGGTAACTGGTTTCTTACTGCTACCAGTTGGCACATTGATTGTGTATGGGCCGTTACTTGGAGTGCTGTTCTCAACAATGATGTTGTATTCTAATTTGGCACCAACACCTAAAACCTGTTTAAGTGTTTTTTGCAATAAGGTTACATAGTGTTCTTCTAACCATTCATAAAAAAACTGACTAGGCACTTGAATGGTTAAAACTTTATTATCTAATTTAACAGCTCTGATTGGATCAAACCATGTTTTAAAACTTTGGGGATTCAAATTGTCTTTGATGATTTTTAGGCAATTCGCCCAAACAGATTCTGCGTTAAATTGTTGTCCACTCATGCTCATTATAAGTCGTTGTTTTTCAGTAGTTTATAAAATTGTGTAGGTTTTTGAATTCAGTTCTGAAATTAAGTTCAAAAAAAGTTACTAAAAAAATTTTTTTGAATTGTTTTTTAAGTTTTTTTTCGATTTTTTGTAGTGATTTCAGATGCCAATTTACGATGAAGTAATACTGCATAAAAAAAGTCTTATATAATTGTTGAAACAAGACTTTTTCAAAAGAATTCAACTAGCCTTTGTACTCACCAAAAACGTTGCGCAAAACGTCGGCAATTTCGCCTAATGTGGCATAAGATTCAACAGCATTTAATATGTGAGGCATTAAATTCACATCTGATTTCGCAGCTGTTGATAAGGCTTCTAAATGTTGAGCTACCATAGCCCCATCACGTTCATTTTTTAATTGCTGAAGTTTTTCAACTTGAACTTTTCGGATGGAATCATCAATTTTCAACAATGCAGTGTTATTAGATTCTGCTTGAACAAACTTATTCACACCAATAATGGTTTTTTCACCTTGTTCAATTTGTTTTTGATAAGCATAAGCGCTTTTAGCAATTTCATTTTGCATGTAACCTTGCTCAATGGCTTCAACACTTCCTCCCATGGCATCAATAATATTGATGTATTGGTAAGCCAATTGTTCGATTTCATTGGTTAGTGCCTCCACATAGTAACTACCTCCCAATGGGTCAACAGTATGTGTAACCCCACTTTCAAAACCAATAACTTGTTGCGTTCTGAGGGCTAATCTGGCAGCAGATTCTGTAGGCAAACTTAAAGCTTCATCAAAGCCATTGGTATGTAAACTTTGTGTGCCCCCTAAAACAGCAGACAATGCTTGTAAAGTAACACGTATAATATTGTTATCAGCTTGTTGAGCTGTTAAGGTAGAGCCTCCTGTTTGAGTATGGAAACGCAACATTTGTGCTTGTGGATCAGTTGCTCCTAAAGACTTAGTGATATTAGCCCACATGCGTCTTGCCGCTCTAAATTTTGCCACTTCCTCAAACATATCATTGTGCGCATTAAAGAAAAACGATAAGCGCTTTGCAAACACATTGATGTCTAACCCTTTGTTTTGGGCTGCCAAAATATAGGCTTTACCATTGGCTAAAGTAAAGGCCAATTCTTGGGCAGCTGTGCTACCGGCTTCTCTAATATGATACCCAGAAATGGAAATGGTATTCCATTTTGGTACCTCTTGACTACAGTATTCAAAAATATCTGTAATGAGTCGCATACTTGGCTTAGGCGGATAAATATAAGTCCCTCTTGCCGCGTATTCTTTTAATATATCATTCTGAATGGTACCTGATATTTTTTGCAAATCAGCACCTTGTTTTTTCGCCAATGCTATATACATCGCTAACAAGGTAGACGCAGTTGAATTGATGGTCATGCTGGTAGTGATGTCTTGCAATTGAATCCCATTAAACAAGACTTCAATGTCTTTTAATGAATCAATGGCTACACCCACTTTACCAACCTCTCCTTCTGCATAAGCATGGTCACTATCGTATCCAATTTGCGTCGGCAAATCAAATGCAACAGACAAACCCATAGTGCCTTGTTTTAATAAATAATGGTAGCGTTTGTTAGATTCTTCTGCTGTGGAAAAACCTGCGTATTGACGCATAGTCCATAGCTTAGATCTATACATATCAGGACGAATCCCTCTAGTGAAAGGGAATTGACCAGCTAACTCAGCATTCAACTGCGCATACTGCGGTTGAATCTCAATACCACTATCATTTTTGATCTGTTTTTCCATTGGCTAGATCAAAGGTGGATTAAAAATATAAATTGATTTCGGCCTTCAAAAAATCAATGGCTTTTGAAGTTGGAATGGCATTATCAGCAATCATTCTATCAATGATGGCTTTTGATAAATCAACACCACTGGCATCAGATGGCAAGTGTTCGTATGTTTCATGCACTAACTGAATAACCTCTTCTTTAACCACTTTAATGATGTTCCATGCTTGATTACTAATATAAATTTGTTGAGACAAATTGTGCATGAATTCTTGATTCACTGAAGACTCCATTAAGTGTTTTAAACCTCTTGCAGTATTAGTGCCATCATTGTAGTTATTGATTAAAGATTGAGGACTGATGCGCTCTAAAAACAAAATCATACGTTCATATGCTTGCAATTTAAGCGGTGTTAACATGCTAGCATTTTGTTTTCTGATTTCCAATTGCATTCTATTAGAATGATCTTCCATCACCTTATTGATGATCACATAACATACAGCAAGCACGATCAATGCAGGAATGATAAACTTTAGAATTTCTAAAACGTCATGAATAAGTGGATCCATTTTGGCAATGCAATTTTGAGAATTGCAAATGTATTAAAAATTACTTTTAAACAAGCAGACTCAAACAAAATTATTTTGGTCTTAATAATCAATGAATTAATAGAAGATAAGGCTTAGTTATTGAAAGTTTATTGGTATTTTGCAGAGCATTGACAACAACCCAAAACATAAAGATTGCACTTGAGTCGATCAAAGACAATAAATTAAGAACAGTAATTACTTGCCTGATCATTACGATTGGAATTGCTGCCTTGGTAGGCATGCTTACAGCTGTTGATGGCATTGAAGCGGGCCTTAGTAACACTTTTCAAAAAATGGGTAGTAACACGTTTAACATTCGCAACCGAGATGGTGTAATTCGTTTTGGAGGTGGTCGAGAAAAACGGGTGGAATATGTGCCCATTACATTTGCACAAGCACAACAATTTAAACAACGTTTTGAAATTCCTGCGGTGGTAGCATTGAGCACCAACATTTCAATGAATGCAACCTTCAAACATGGCTCTGAAAAAACCAATCCTAACATTAGGGTCTTGGCCATTGACGAAAACTATTTATCCGTTACGGGAACAGAGTTAAGTTTTGGAAGAAACTATACTAGCAACGAGGCCAACACAGGCTGCAAAAGCATCATAATTGGTAAAGACATTGCTGAAACCCTATTCAATAAAGTGGATGCTGTTGGCAAAAAAGTGCAATTTGGCACAGCTCAATACGAGGTCATTGGTATTTTAAAAAGCAAAGGCAGCAGCATGAGTATGGGCATGGGCGGAGAAGACCGTATGGCTTACATTACAGTAACCGAAGCCAAAGGACAATACCTGAATTCCAACAACAGTTTCAATATTTCCGTAGCAGTAAGCTCCATTAAAACTTTGGATCTGGCGGTTTACGAAGCCTATTCTGTTTTCAGAAGCATACGTCAATTGAGCATTGGTGCAGAAGACAACTTTAGTGTTGTTAGAAGTGATTCCATTACAGCCAAATTGAAAGACAATTTAGCCTCCATAAAAATTGCGGCCACACTGATTGCCATAATCACTTTAATAGGTGCAGCTATCGGCTTAATGAATATTATGTTGGTAAGTGTCACTGAAAGGACCAAAGAGATTGGCACTAGAAAAGCCTTGGGCGCAACCCCACAAATGATCAAGACTCAGTTCTTAACAGAAGCTGCCGTTATTTGCCAAATTGGTGGATTGGGCGGCATATTATTAGGCATACTTTTAGGCAATTTAGTGTCTATGGTTATGAAATCAGGCTTTATTATGCCTTGGCCATGGATCATATTAGCCGTTGTTGTTTGTTTTGTAGTTGGAATAGTGGCTGGTTTGTTACCTGCCTCAAAAGCTGCAAAATTGGCCCCAACAGAAGCCTTGCGTTACGAATAATACTATTCAAATACTTTGCTACCTACCCTGATTAAATTACTACCAGCAGCAACCGCAATGGCGTAATCACTGCTCATTCCCATTGACAAAACACTCAATCCATGCATCTCTTTTAGTTCATCATAAAGTGATTTCAAAGATGAAAATTCAGATCTAATTTGTTCGGCATTGGTGGTTAAACTGGCCATCCCCATTAGGCCAATTATATTGACATGGGGCCAAGCACCCGCTTGTTTAGCTTGCAAAATAGCTTTGCATTCATCAGCATCCATTCCAAATTTTGTCTCTTCTTGAGCTATGAATAGCTGCAATAAACAATCGATTATACGGTTGTGTTTACTGGCTTGTTTGTCTATTTCTGACAAGAGTTCCTTAGAGTCAACACTTTGGATACAATGAATAAATTCAGCAATGTGTTTAACTTTATTGCTTTGCAAATGACCAATTAAATGCCAATGAATATCATTAGGTAATGCCGCTTTTCGCTCGAGTAAAGCTTGCACACGGTTTTCAGCAAAATGTCTTTGACCGGCTGCATAGGCTTGTTTAATGTCTTCAATGTTTCGGTATTTTGACACTACCACCAATTGAACTGCTGGGCCTATTTCAGATTGTATCTTAGATATGTTTTGCGCAATCATTATATTTGCAAAGTTAATGAAAGCCATTTGTTTTTATACTGTCTGCTTGAGCTTAATACTGGGCTGCCAACCTAAACATGCCCAAGTTAAGAATAAACCAGTATGGGTGATTGATGAAACAAAAATGGTTGACATCATTGTTGATCTTCGTATAGCAGATGCTGCTACCTATATCAATTCTCATGGCCCTGCAAGAGACAAAAAAGCAGACATTACCTTTATCATGAAAAAACATCATACCACAGATAGTGTGTTTGTTAAAAGCCATGATTATTATGCTCAACATCCAGAAGTTGCTGCTAATATTTATGAAAGGGTGATTGATAAAATCAGTGAAATACAAGCCGAAAATGCAGATGGCCAATAAGCATTCGTCTCAAAACTATCCGAATACGATAGAAGAAAAACTTGGCATAGAGTCGGTTAAACAACAATTAGCCAAATCATGCCACAGTGAAGCGGCTCAGAAAATTATTGCCAACAACCCTTTCTATACAAAAGTTGTTGACATACAAGCGCAAATAGAACTAATTGATGCATTAATCAATTGCTTGCAAACAGGTGAATTCTTGGAATTCCCTGATCAAGCAGAATGGATGATTGAATGCCTTCAAAAAACTTCAGTGGCTAATCAGATGCTGACTGAAGAAGAACTATTTGTTTTACTGATTGCCTTAAAGCAAGTTCAACACAACTGGCAGATCATTCACAATAAGCAAAGCCTTCATCCAGCACTATACAATACTTTTGGGCAAATTGACAGCGTAGCTAATTGCATTCAAAAACTTGATCAATTATTAGATACCGAGGGCCAGCTTAAGCCCAATGCTTCAGACAGCCTCTGGCAAATCAACAAGGCCATTCAAAGTAAAGAGAAAGAGGTTAGAACAAGCTTGATCAAGAAGTTTGAACACGCTAAAAAAAATGGGTGGGCTGGTGACACTGAAATCACAATTAGAAATGAGCGCTTGGTGATCCCCATCATTGCTGAACACAAGAAAAAAATCAATGGTTATGTGCACGATGATAGTCAAAGTGGAAAGTTCTTATACATTGAACCCATTGAATGTTTTGAAGGCAATAATGCTTTAAAGGAATTACACCTCGATAGAAAGAAAGAAATTGAAGTCATTTTGAAAGCAACGTGTGCATGGCTTGCGCCTTTCAGAGTTTTACTTCAAACACATCTGCAAAACAGCATTAATTTGGATGCGCTTCACGCGAAAGCCCAATGGGCCATTCAACTTAAATGCACCAAACCAAAAGCGGTAACAGCTCATGACGACACCCACCTGATCGATGCGCGCCATCCCCTACTCGACCTTCAATTGAGCAAAGACAATCAAAAGATAGTCCCTTTACAATTTCATTTTAAAAAGGGGAATAGCTTGTTGTTGATTTCTGGGCCGAATGCAGGTGGCAAAAGCATCGCTTTAAAAACCATTGGCATGTTGCAATACTTGTATCAAATGGGTTTACCTATCCCTGTATCGCCAGACAGTCAGTTGTCTGTTTACAAACAAATTTTCATAGACATTGGCGATAACCAATCCATTGAGAACCATTTAAGTTCTTATAGTAGTCATTTGAATACCATGCAGCATTTTATGCAAAAGGCTAACCAAGACACCTTGTATTTAATTGATGAAATTGGCAATGGAACAGACCCAAGCATAGGTTGCGCCATTGCACAAGCCATACTTGAACAACTGATAGAACAAAAGGCAATTGGTATAGTGAGTACGCACTATGGCCAACTGAAAACCTGGGCCAGTCAGGCTAAAGGGGCTCAAAATGCCCGAATGTTATACGATGTTCAAAAACTACAACCTTTGTTTATATTAGAGCCAGACAAAGCAGGGTCTTCTTTTGCCTTAGAAGTTGCCTCTAAAGTGGGGATTCAAGATCAAATCATTCAAAGAGCTAAATCCATTAACAAACAACAAAAAGCGTTTGATTTAGAACATTTGATCACTGAAAATGAACTGCAAAAACAAACTTTAAAAGACCAACAAGAGCGCATTGAGTCAAAAGAAAAATCGCTTGAAAAATTAATTCATGATTACCAAGCTTTAAAAACGGATTTGAACGCGTATAAGTCTAGCATATTAAAAGATGCTAAAACCAAAGCTCACCATATTATTGAAGAGGCCAATCAAAAAATTGAGGCCACCATCAAACACATACAAGAAACAAAAGCTCAAAAGCAAAGCACAAATAAAGTGCGTAAGCAATTAAGCCAGTTCAAAGCCCATTTAGAAGCCGAAATAGAGCAAACACCAATAACGGTTTTACCTGACACCAACTTCAAAAAAGGTATGACCGTTAAACATGTCTCTCAAAGTGTGAGTGGTGAAATTATAGACATCAAAAAAAGCAAAGCATTGGTTTTGTTTGACTCTGTTAAAATATGGTTGCCCTTGAATGAACTTCAAGCCGCTAAAGCGAATATAAAACACCAGCCAAAGACAGCAACTTTTAATGTTGACCTTTTCAATAAACAAACGCAATTCAGAGCTGAAATAGATTTAAGAGGCATTAGAGGCGAAGAGGCCATGAAGCAACTAGACAATTGGATCAACGATGCCCACAGTCTTGGCATGAGTAGTTTGAGAGTGGTTCATGGCAGAGGATTTGGCATATTGCGTAAATTGATTGTTGACTACTTAACCCATTCGAAGTTGGTCAAGCATTATGAACATGAGACAGAGCAATTGGGTGGCGATGGGGTTACCATCATTACGCTGTATTAAATTTATTGCACCAAGCTACCCGTTAAAGACAAGAGCTGGGTTTCAGCAACCTTTAGCGCTAACAAGTTAATGGATTGTCTGTAAACAGCCGTTTCATAAGTGGTTTGAGCCGTTTTAAGATCCAATAAGGTATTTTGGCCTAACTTAAATCGCTCTTGCATTAAGCTTAAAAAAGCGGATGCTGTTTTGACAGACTCAGTATTCAACACATGTTGCGTTTTTGCTAATTCATAATCCAACCAAGCTTGCTGAAAAGTCAACTGAACCGATTGCAAAGTATTGTCTTTTGATAACTCCGCTATTTTGACTTGAGTCTGAGCATTTTTTATTGAGTGTTGAAGATTTGATCCAGCATAGATTGGCATAACCAATGAAATCCCTGCCTGTGGCCCAATGCTTTGATTGTACAATGAAAACCCTGCGTTGCTTTGACTGAGTGAATAATTATAGGCGCCATTTAATTTGATTAAAGGCCAAAGTCCTGCTTGGGTCTCTTTTTGTGTAGCTTTGGCAATTTGAACTTGCACATCAGCAAAGGCCAAAGCCTGATTCTGAGCCAACAATGAATCCAATTGCGAACGGCGCATAGTGGCTACTTGCCATTGTTCAGCATCCACATTGTATTGTGTTGCTATTGGCTGATTCATTATAGCATTCAATTGAGCATAGGCTTGATCAATGTAACGTTGTTGACTCAAGATTTGAATAGCCTGTTCTTCTTTTTGTAGCTGGGCAAGGTATTCATCTGCTTGATTGGCTATCCCTGCAATGCGTCTGTTTTTAACCAAATCCAGGCGTTCTTGACTAAGCGTATCAAGGTGTTTTAAGACCTTCAAATAATGAATTAACTGACAGAGCTGACTGTATTGCACCACTACTTTTGCCACCACATCTTGTTGTATCATTTTCAATTGTGTCTTAGCCGCTTGGTCAAGGTAATTGAGCTTGTTTTTAGTCGCATACATTTTAGCCCCATCAAACACAGTATACGATAATTGAACCGCAGCTATGCTGCTTTGATTTTGTACCCCTTGTTTTTGAATGAGTGTTCCATTGGTAAACTCTTGTTTAATATTGGTAACTGAAGGCGTATGATTGGCTTGAATTTGTATACTCGGCAATTGACCCGCATTACCAGGTGTATTGTTATTATGTGCAATCACAACAGATTGTTCATACTTTTTGATGTCTAAATTCTGAGTCAAAGCCTTAGCCACAGCTTGCTCTAAAGTCAAAGAGTTTTGTGCGCTTAGCAATGGCGCAACAAAACCCAATAGGCAATTAATTAGTATCTGTTGGATGGTCATGTTGTTTTGATTTTGAAATGAAAAGATATACCGTTGGCACAATCAACAAGGTTAAAATTAGGGAAAAGACTATGCCACCTACCACCACAACCCCTAAAGGCACACGTGAAGTGGAGGCTGCCCCTAAAGACAGGGCTATGGGCAAAGCCCCTAAAGCAGTTGCCAAACTGGTCATTAAAATGGGGCGCAATCGCTGAACAGAGGCTTCCAAAATGGCGGATAATTTATCCATACCCTCTCTTTGTTTTTGATTGGCAAATTCTACAATCAAAATCCCGTTTTTAGTCACTAAACCAATGAGCATAATCATGCCAATTTGAGAGAAAATATTCAAGGTGCCATGGGTTAACCACAAAGACAATAAGGCGCCTAACAAAGCCAATGGGACTGTCATCATGATCACAACTGGATCAATGAAGCTTTCGAATTGAGCCGCTAAAACCAAATAGATTAAGACCAAAGCCAAGATAAAGGCAAACGAGGTGTTTGATGAACTTTCTTTAAAATCTCGGGAAGGACCACTCAATGAAGAAGAGAACGATTCATCTAACAAAGAATCAGCAATACCCTGCATGGTTTTAACGCCATCGCCAATGGTTTTACCCGGCGCTAATGAGGCCGAAATGGTGGCTGATTTGTAACGGTTGTAATGGTATAATTGAGGTGGATTAGACCTTTCCTCTGTTAGAATTAATTGATCTAAGCCTATGAGTTGCCCTTGGTCATTTCTGACATATAATTCAGACAACACGCTGGGTTGATCTCTAAAATCACGAGCCGTTTGTCCTATGATTTGGTATTGACGGCCATTCATAATAAAATAACCCATTCTTCCGCCACTCAGTGCACTCTGTAATGTTTGTGCAACATCCTTAACATGCACTCCCAAAGCGCGCGCCTTAAGCCTATCAATTTGAATGGCCAATTCTGGCTTATTGAACTTCAAATTAGCATCTACCATTTGGAAGGTTTCTTGTTTGCGAGCGGCCGCTAAGAACCTTGGCAATACTTGTTTGATTTTATCGAAGTCTAAATTTTGAATAACGAACTGAACTGGTAATGAGCCTCTTGATCCAAAGCCAACACTAATGGTTTGTTCTTGCACCAAAAACACACGGGCATCATTCATACGAGCTATTCCAGCATTCACGCGTTCAACTACTTGTTCCTGAGATTGTGAGCGTTGACTAGGATCAACTAATACTACTCGACCAAATGAACTGTTGGTACCGCCATTTGAAAACGCATTGTTTGTAGAGGCAAAAACAAAAGCCCTTTCAGGTATACTATCGTAAAAGTAATCAGCTAAACCTTGGGTGTAGCTGTCCATAAAATCAAAGGCGGTGCCTTCAGGCGCTGTGGCATTAAATCTAAATTGAGATTTGTCTTCTAAGGGCGCCAATTCTGATGGCAACAGTTTAAACACCATCACCAAAGACACTGCACATACCAACAAAGTTCCGAGCGCTAACCACTTGCGTTGTATTGCCCAATCCAATAAGGCTTTGTATTTGTTTTCTAGACCTTTGAAAAAAGGCTCTGTTGCATGATAAAAACGAGAGGGCTTATGTTGTTTTTTTGACAACAAAACGTTTAAAACAGGTGTAAGGGTTAAAGATACAAAAGCCGAAATTAACACGGCTCCTGCAATGACTATCCCGAACTCTTTAAACAATGAGCCTACAAACCCTTGAATAAAGACTATTGGCAAGAACACAACCGCCAAAGTGATAGAGGTTGAAATAACTGCAAATACAATTTCTTTAGAGCCTTGTACGGCCGCTTGTTTAACACTTAAACCCGCTTCTAATTTGCGGTATATATTTTCCGTTACAACAATGCCATCATCTACCACCAAACCTGTGGCTAACACGATTGCTAACAAACTCAATACGTTGATGCTGAATCCAGCAACATACATCACAAAGAAAGCGCCAACCAAAGAGACGGGAATATCAATTAATGGTCTGAAGGCTAAACTCCAATTTCTAAAAAACAAAAACACCACTAAAACAACTAGCAAGAGTGCCACCACTAAGGTTTCTTCTACTTCTTTAATGGCGCGTTTAACATTTTCTGTATTGTCTAAAACAACGGTGAATTCAATATCCTCATATCCTTTTTGTTGTTTAACATCATTCAATCTTTTGTAAAACTCATCTGAGATATTGACAAAGTTAGCCCCCGGTTGCGGCGCAATACCCAAGGCCACAGAATTGACCCCATTTAATCTGAAACCCACTTCTTCTGACTCCCCTCCTAAGCGCACATCAGCCACATCACCCAAGCGCACTATGCCCAAGGCATCTTGTTTGAGAATAACCTGTCTGAAATCGTCTTCGGTGCTGAGCCTGCCCATAGTTCTCACTACCAACTCTGTTTGATGGCCGTATATTTTACCCCCTGGCAACTCAACATTCTCTTTATCTAGGGCTGATTTAACATCGGCAACAGTTAATTGATGCGCTTGCAATGCTTGTGGGTTATACTCTATGCGCATGGCATAGCGTCTTAAACCAAATACATTTACTTGACTGACTTCAGGTATGGTTTGAAATTTTTCTTGTAGAACCGTTTCAGCAAAATCACTCAGTTGTATGGCAGATTTTTCTTTGCTTTGAACCGATAGAATGATGATCACATCACCACTGGCGTCAGTCTTACTCACCACTGGTGGTGCATCTATATCTGCAGGCAATTGCTTAATGGCTTGAGACACTTTGTCGCGCACATCACTAGCGGCGGCATCTAAATCAACCCCCAAATTGAATTCAACCGTTATGGAACTACTTCCTTGATTACTATTAGAAGTGATGGTTCTAATGCCTTGTATGCCATTGATGGCTTTTTCTAATGGCTCAGTAATTTGGCTCTCTATGATATCAGAATTCGCCCCTGTGTAATTGGTTTTAACCGTAATGTTCGGCGGATCAATGGCAGGATATTCTCTTACACTAAGAAACTTATAGGCCACAGCTCCAAACACCAAAATAATGATGCTACAAACAATAGCAAATACTGGCCGCTTGATACTAAACTCTGCAATAGACATATTAGTAAGTTCTAAATTTTTGAATGCTTACCTCAGCCTTCGGTTTCAAATATAAAATACCACTCACCGCAAAGGTATCACCAACATTTAAACCTGATACAATTTCGATATTATCGGTGCCGCGGTAGCCTGTTTCAACCACTGTCATTTGAACTACCCCATTGTGAATGACTGCTATCTTTTTATTTCTGGCATCTGGAATTACAGACTGTGTAGGCACTAAAATACTGGCTTTGTTTTTAGCAACATCCAATACCACTTTCACAAATGCACCAGGAGACAAATGGCTTTCCGCAGATTGGATCATAGCTCTTACTTGCACATTCTGAGTACCAGACTCTACCCTTGGCTCTATGGCAATTACTTTGGCCACTGTTTGCCCTTGATTGAATTTTACCTGAACAGTATTGCCTACTTTTAAAGTAGAAGCTTGCTGCTCGGGCAATACAAAATCAACCTTAAGTTGCGCCTGTTCTTGTAATGTTGTAATAATGGTTTGAGGCGTCAACATTGCGCCCAAACTGATTCTTCTGAGACCAATCATGCCATCAAAAGGCGCTCTAATCTCTGTTTTTTTTATCATGGATTTGATGTAATCCAGGTCTGCTTCTAAGCTTAGTTTTTGACTTAATGCGGCTTCGTAATCTTGTTGATTAATCCCTTTGACATCGTAGAGCGTTTTAAGTCTTTTTTCATTGCCTTGAGCAATGTTTAATTGGGCGCTTACTTTACGCAACTGCGCTTGCAAATCATCGTCATACAACTTCACCAATAATGTGCCTGCCTTAACCATTTTACCTTCAGGTATATTGATTGAAACCACTCTTGCGCTTAATTCTGATTGAATATCAACTTGCTGATTGGATTGAATAATCCCATTGGCCTCAACGGTTTGTTGAAAGGGACTTAACACAGCAATACTGGCATCGATTGCAATTGGCCCTTTGTTGCCAGCATTGGCTTGTTTGCTTTTGTCGACAGCCGGTTTACACGCTGCAAAAACCAAGACAAACAAACAAGTATAATAGAATAAACGCATGATGATTTAGAACAACAAATGTACTCTAAAAGCTTAATAAAATAAGGGCTATAGAAAAAAAATATAAGCTAGAAAACCTGCTTATAAACTCCAGTATTCCATATCAGTGAACTGACCTCTGTACATGCCTTTTAAGTCAAGTACGAAGGCGTTGTTATGACAAATACTTTTGAAGAAATCTTCATTAAAAGATTTATATTCTTTATGGCTTACAGCCGCAATTACACCATCGTAACCTTTGCCTATAGCAGGGGCTAAATGAAAGCCATATTCTTCAAATACTTCTTCAGAATCGGCGCGAGGATCTACTACCTCAACATCAACACTGTAGCTTTGAAGTTCTTTAACAATATCTACAATTTTCGAATTTCTGATATCGGCAACATCTTCTTTAAAGGTAGCACCCAATATCAAAATTTTAGCGTCTTTAATAGACTTATCATTACTGATGAGCTTCTTGATGGCTACTTGAGCAATGTGGGCCCCCATCATATCATTGGTATAACGACCTGCTGCTATTACCCTTGGGTGCAAACCCAACTCAGTTGCTTTGTAGGTTAAGTAGTATGGATCAACACCAATGCAATGCCCTCCCACCAAGCCAGGACTGAATTTTAAAAAATTCCATTTGGTACCGGCAGCTTCGATTACATCATAGGTATTGATATTGAGCTTATCAAAAATCAAACTCAATTCATTCATTAGAGAAATGTTTAAATCTCTTTGAGTATTCTCTATAATCTTTGCCGCTTCTGCCACTTTTATACTTGGCGCTTTATGTATTCCAGCTGTAATAATGGAACCGTATAATGAGGCAATTTCTTCAAGGCTTTCCGCATCACTACCAGATACAATTTTTAAAATCTTGGTTAAGGTGTTGACTTTATCGCCCGGATTGATGCGCTCCGGTGAATACCCCACCTTAAAATCCGTATTGAATACCAGGCCACTTTCAGCTTCCATTACTGGAATACAATCTTCCTCAGTACAACCTGGGTAGACTGTAGACTCAAACACCACATAATCGCCTTTCTTTAACACCTTACCAACTGTAGTTGATGCACCAATTAATGGCTTCAAATCTGGGTTTTTGCCATCATCAATCGGTGTAGGAACAGCAACTATATAAAATTGGCAGGTCTTGAGGTCTTCCAAATTGGCAGAGAATGTAATATCGCATCCATTAAAAGCCTCACTGCTGAGTTCTTTACTTGGATCCTCTTGGCGATTAAGCATATCCACTCGCTTTTGATTGATATCAAAGCCCAAGACTTTGTATTTTTTAGCAAATTCAAGTGCCAAAGGCAAGCCTACATACCCCAGTCCAATGACTGCAATTTTAGAAGTTTTGTTTTGAATGTCTGAGAATATGCCCATAGCACGCCTGATTGTGAGCGGGCAAAAATAGGGTTTAAAAGCACAAAATCAAAATCCTTACTGGGCTGATTTCGGCCCCCAAGTATGTGTTTTTATATCATACACTACACCATTGCCAGGAAACTCAATCCATTCATCTTGGGCCTTCTCTGGTTCGTAGTCTGAAAGTGGTTGGTGATTAATCGCTAAATCAAATAACACATCAGATTTTTCAACCAATTGTTCCGGCAACATTTTCCATGTCCAAAACAACTCTTCAAAACTCTCAGCTTGAATACCACCATTGGGCAAACGTTTAAAGCGCATACAAACTGCACTGAATTTATTGTGCTTTAAACTTGGTTCTAAACGCTTTATTATACAATATTCATAACCATCATTGCACTTGGCATAATGTGTAAATGCATATAACTTTTCTTTTTTTTGCTCACTGTAATAGGCCTTGTAAACCGCATTAAATCGATTGGCAAATGGAATGCTGTCTGCGCGTTTGGCAATATAAGGCATGATGCTGTCGAGTAATGAATCTTTAGGCAACACTTCGCTTTTGCGTATTGAATTTTGACATGCCACCAATGCTATTACACAGAAACAAAATAATATCGATTTCATAACTGCAAATGTATTGGCTAATGCAGGCAAAAACATCAATTTAAATTTGCCAATTAGTTAAGCCATTGTTAATAGGATTCTAATAAGATGATATTGCAGTTAGATGAATTGATTTAAAATTTCTATTGCCTTAAAGTCTTGATAAAACAGAATCCTTTATATTTGCTTGTGCTTTGGTACTTATCTATCCCTAAGTGGATTCAAAAATGTTTTCCGAGTTTAGTTTGGCAAGCGCCAAGTACTAAAGAAGCCGTAGTTTATTTAACTTTTGACGATGGCCCCCACCCTGAAATCACACCTTGGGTTCTCAATGAACTCAAACAAAGGGGCTTAAAAGCCAGCTTTTTTTGTGTGGGTGACAATGTTAGAAAATTCCCTGAAACCTATCAGCAAATTTTGAATGAAGGGCATATAACCGGCAACCATACTATGCACCACATGAAAGGTTGGTCAAACAGCACAGAGACTTATACTCAAAACACGACAGAAGCTGCTCAGTACATTAAAAGCAAATTATTCAGACCACCATATGGGCGTATCAGCAGAGCGCAAATCAAAGCTTTATTGCCAGAATACACCATAGTTATGTGGAGTTTATTATCAGGAGACTTTGACCCTCACCTTAATATTCCAAAAGCGCTAAATCAAATAAAACGCAAAACCCAAAATGGCAGTATTGTGGTATTTCATGATTCTATCAAATCAGAGGCTCAAATGAAACAATTGCTTCCAGACTACCTAGATTATCTAATAGCCAACGCATACACATGCAAGACCTTATAAACAACAGTTTATTTTACGCCAGTATTGTTGTCAGTGCTGCCTACTTAATCATATTAGTAATGTATTGGTATGTATTAAAAAACTTGCATACTAAAAGTACTGAAACTATAACTATTTGGCCAAAGATATCCATACTAATTGCGGCTCGAAATGAGGCAGACAACATCTTACATTGCCTTAACAGTATAGAAGCACTTGATTATCCAAAAGATCAATTGCAAATCATTGTTGGTAATGACCAAAGTCAAGATGATACAGGTTTAATCATTGCCAATTTTATTGCCAATAAACCTTATTATAAGTTAATTCATTTAAACGGTAGTGAATACCCTCAAACCAAAGGCAAAGCAAGGGTATTGGCCTGCTTGGCGGACAGTGCAGATGGCGACTACTTGCTCATAACCGATGCTGATGTAATTGTGCCCAGCTCTTGGGCTAAAACAATGGTCAATCAAATGCTTGTTCAAAATGCAGATATGATTGGCGGTGTAACCAATATTCAAACCAAGCGTTTCTTCTTACAATTCCAACACATAGACTGGTTGTATTTTATGGGTATAATCCATGCTTTTGGTCAATTTGGAAAACCCTTAACTGTAGTTGGCAATAATATGGCGCTTTCTAAAAAAGCCTATCTGAGCACAGGTGGTTATGGTGAAATCCCCTTCAGCATAACAGAAGATTATGCTTTGTACAAAGCTGTAAAAGCCAAGGGCTACAAAGTAGCGATGCATTTTCATAAAGATGTGATGGTACTCACCCATCCAATTGACAGCCTTAAAGGTTTATTAAAACAACGTAAACGCTGGCTTACTGGCGGCTGGGACCTGCCTTTGTATTACCACATCATGATTGCTGTTTTTGGTGCATGGTATTTTGCCTTGCCCATTTTATGGCTGATTCATTGGCCTTGGGCTTTAGGTTTATTACTCGTCAAAAACGCTTTGCAATTAGCTCATTTTTATTATTTACACAAACACCTTGAGCAACGCATGAACCATTGGGGCCATATGTTATTGTACGATTTGTATTTGGGATTCGTTATTCCACTTACGGCCATCTATTTTTTATTGCCTTTCAAAAACCAATGGAAAGGCCGCACCTACTGATCAGATAATCCAATAATTGCGTATTTTCGCAGGGTGAATATCAGTCAGATGATAGCCGCCAGATTGGCCTTGAGTAAGCACAAAAGTTTTGCTGCGCTGATTATTCGTTTGGCATGGGTGGGTGTTGGATTGAGCGTAACAGTTATGATCATAGCCATTGCTATTGTAGTTGGCTACAAAAAACAAATCACAGAAAAAGTAACGGGCTTTAACGGTGAAATCGAAGTGCATTCAACTGGTACTTCTGGTAATTTTGACTATATACCATTTGACGACAAAGATTCTGTTCAAAAAGCACTCAAGCAATTTGCTTTTGTAAAGCAAGTCGGTGCAGTCATGTCAAGACCGGCTATTTTAAAAACTGAAAACGAGTTAGAAGGCATTGTTTTTAAAGGCATAGGTGCCCAGTATGACACCAATTATTTATCAGCTCATTTGGTGGAAGGTAGCCTTCCTAAAGTATATGACAGCTTACACAAGCGCGATATCATTGTATCAAAATTGATTGCCTCAAAACTACAGTTGCACATCAACGACCAAGTTAAAATCTATTTCATCAATCAACCCCTAAGGGTAATTCCTTGCAAAATAACTGGACTATACGAAACAGGGCTTGAAGACAATGACCAAGTGTTTGTTATTGGCAGCTTAAAAGAAATGCAAAGAATCTTTGCTAAAAAGCAAAATCAAATTACCCATTACGAAATTCACTGCAAAGACCTCAAACAAATTCCAGATTATACTAAAACTTTAAACCAGGCAATTCCACAAGAATTGTATGCTGAAAGTTTAATGAGTTTGAATCCACAGATTTTTCAATGGTTAGAATACCTTGACCAAAACATTATTATCATTTTGAGTTTAATGGCAATTGTGGCTTGTATCAATATGATTACCGCCCTTTTAATCTTAATCATTGAACGCACCAATATGATTGGTATTTTAAAAGCTTTAGGCAGTCGCAACCAAGTCATTAAAAGCATTTTTTTTAGACACGCCCTATACATTTTAGGTCTAGGCTTATTGACAGGCAACTTAATTGGGATTGGTCTGGCATGGCTTCAAAAAACCTTTCAAATCATCAAGCTTGATCAAGCAACTTACTATTTGAGTTATGTGCCCATTGAGCTCAACGCTTGGCATATCCTCTTAGTCAATTTAGGCACCATCATAGTTTGCAGTATAGCCCTCTTGCTGCCCATTCAAATGGTGAGTAAAATCGAACCTGTTAAAGCCATACAATTTCAATAAATCTAATCCATGAACCGTTCCTTTATCATTAAGTTTTCATGTGTCAATAATTTAAGCGATGCTCGATTTGCTGCTGGCAGTTGGGCTGATTTAGTGGGCTTTAATTTTGACCCAAACCATCCGCAATACATAGAACCAAACAAAGCCAAAGACATTATTCAATGGTTAAGTGGCGTTAAAATAGTGGCAGAATTTGGTCATCAACCAGTATCATGGATACAAGACATTACAGGCTTATTAAACATTCAAACCATACAAATTCCGAGTGATCACGAAGCCACACAGACTCTTAAATCATTAGGGTACAATTTAATTGGTCGATTTGAAAACAGCCTGCATTTACCAGAAGGATTTGACCTTGCCATATGCAGCAACCCGAATGATTATGAGGTATTACAAAAGCAATACACAACGCTAATTGAGTCTTCTGAACAATTCAACCCTGAGCTTATGGATGGCGTGTGTTTTATAGGTGAACCTGAAGAAAAACCAGGCACCAGAAACCATCAATCATGGCATGAACTTATTGAGCAGTGGGAGCAGGCTCAGTAAAGGAAAATTTCAAATATTTAATTTGAATGTCTTTTGAACGCCAAAGATTTTCATAGTATGTTTTAATACTTAGGGCTGGCGGCATAGGATCTAAATCATCAATATTCATAACCACTTCGTGCAATTGAACCGGCAAAGGTTTAATGGTTTCTAGTGTGTATTGGAACAACAAATCGCTATCGGTTTTGAGGTTAATGAATTGCCCAGGCGATAACAAATGCACATACTTTCCTAAAAATTGTGGACTGGTTAAACGCTGTCTTGCTCTAGGTTTTTGTGGCTGTGGATCAGGGAAAGTGATCCAGATTTCAGAAACTTCTCCCGGCGCAAAATACTCTAACAAAAAATCAATTTGTATGCGAATGAATGCCACATTATTGAGGCCATTATCAAGTGCAAACTTTGCGCCCTGCCACATACGAGCAGCTTTTACATCAATGCCAATAAAATTTCTATCGGGATACAACTGCGCCAAACCAACTGTATATTCCCCTCTTCCACAAGCCAGTTCTAAAGTAATCGGGTTTTGATTCTTAAACACTGTTTCATGCCATTTACCCTTGAATTGATTGCGCGCATCAAAGGTGTTTGGAAAGGTATTATACGCATTGAATTTTTTGAGTTTATTTTTCGCCATAAAAATTTTGGCAAATGTAAACTTTTTTGGGGTTTATCCTTTGGTTTGGCAATTCAGTAAACATCAATTATTTTTGCCTTTCAAAAACAAGCAAAATGAGAGAAATTCAGTTCAGAGAAGCCCTAAGAGAAGCCATGAGCGAAGAAATGCGCCGCGATAGCCGTATTTTCTTAATGGGCGAAGAAGTAGCAGAATACAATGGAGCCTACAAAGTGAGCCAAGGTATGTTGGCCGAGTTTGGTGCCAAACGTGTAATTGATACCCCTATTGCTGAATTGGGTTTTGCAGGTATAGCAGTTGGTGCTGCCACAAATGGTTTAGTGCCCATTGTTGAATTCATGACCTTCAACTTTTCATTGGTCGCCATTGACCAAGTCATTAATGCTGCCGCTAAAATGAACAGCATGTCTGGTGGTCAATACAAATGCCATATGGTATTCAGAGGCCCAACAGGTAGTGCTGGTCAGTTAGGCGCTCAACACTCACAAAATTTTGAAAACTGGTATGCGAATACCCCAGGATTAAAAGTAGTAGTACCTTCTAATCCATATGATGCAAAAGGTTTATTGAAAGCGTCTATCAGAGATGGCAACCCAATTATCTTCATGGAAAGCGAACAAATGTATGGTCTTAAAGGTGAAGTACCTGAAGAAGAATACATTCTTGAACTAGGTAAAGCCCATATCGTTAAAGAGGGCAGCGATGTCACTATCGTTTCTTTTGGCAAAATGATGTTGAGAGTATTCGAAGCTGTGGCTGCCTTAGAAGCCGAAGGCATGAGTGTTGAAGTAATTGACCTTAGAACAGTTAGACCAATTGATCACGAAACCATTGTTAACTCTGTTAAGAAAACCAACAGAATAGTAATTGTTGAAGAAGCATGGCCACTAGCCTCAATCAGCAGTGAAATCACCTACCAAGTTCAAAAGCACGCCTTTGACTATTTAGATGCTCCTATAAGAAGAGTATGTAGTCAAGACGTTCCATTGCCATATGCCTCAACCTTGGTTGAAGCCTACTTGCCTAGCGTTAGTAAAATTGTAGAAGCGGCTAAATCAGTTGCCTACAAAAAAGCTTAATTATAATTTATTTATGTCCGTATTATCTCAATACCAGCACACGGTATGTGAACGCTTTATGCGTTATGTTCAAATAGATACAGAAGCAGATCCACATTCTGAAACCCAACCCTCTTCGATGAAACAGAAAGACTTGAGCCAACTTTTGGTTCAAGAGTTGGAAGCTATGGGGCTGACTGAAATCGTAATGGACGAACATGGCTATGTGTATGCTAGCATTCCTAGCAATGTTCAACACCATGTACCTGTATTGTGTTTTTGCGCCCATGTAGATACTGCACCAGATGTAACTGGCAAAGGTGTCAAACCAGTATTACACAAACAATACGATGGACAGGCTATTCAATTTGCAGACGATGCGACATTAACGTTAAGCACATCAGATCAACCTTATCTATTACAAAGAATAGGTGATGATATTATTACTGCATCAGGCAAAACCTTGCTAGGTGCAGACGATAAAGCGGGCGTAGCGATCATAATGGATTTTGCCAACTTCTTGATGCAACATCCAGAAATACCTCATGGTAAAATTAGGGTATTATTCACACCTGATGAAGAAATTGGCAGAGGGGTTGACAAGGTCAATATGGAGCTTTTAGCCGCTGATTTCGGCTATACGCTTGATGGCGGTCCTAGAGGCAGTTTAGAAGGTGAATCTTTTTCTGCAGATGCAGCTATCCTTCAATTCCATGGGGTCAGTGCCCATCCGGGTTATGCTAAAAACAAATTGGTTAGTGCATTGAAAGTAACTGCTCATTTTATTGACAGCTTACCCAAAAACGCTTGGTCGCCAGAACATACTTCAGGAGAAGAAGGCTTTGTGCATCCTGTACATTTTGATGGCACAGTTGAATTAGCCAATGTTCATTTTATTGTTAGAGATTTTAAAACAGCAAAACTGGCTGAATATAAGGCCCAATTAAAAGCTTATGCAGAGCAAGCTGTTCAGGCCTTCCCTGGCAGCGCCTATACACTTACTATTAAAGAGCAATACAGAAACATGAGAGAAATCCTTGACCAATTTCCTCAGGTCATGGAGAACGCCCAAAAAGCCTATTTAAAGGCTGGTCTTACCCCTAAAGTAGAACGCATTAGAGGAGGCACTGATGGCTCAAGATTATCGTTTATGGGTTTGCCCTGCCCTAACATTTTTACTGGCGAAATGGCCATACATTCTCGAAAAGAATTTGTAAGTGTTCAAGACATGGAAAAAGCCGTTGAGGTATTGGTGCACCTATGTGGTGAATGGATTGGAGTAAAGGGTGAGTGAAATCAAATTAGTATTGTCTCGAGGGTGTTCTTCACCCTCGAGTGAAATAATATATTAGTGGATAGTAAACGTGATATAACAGCATCTGGTTCGGCGTCCACGCCAACCAGATAAGATTGCTATTAGCCAGAACACTGAT
>JBIPPH010000003.1:0-92250 GCA_044368575.1 Bacteroidia bacterium | reverse complement strand
AACGAATTTACCTGCAGCAATGTCACCTGAAATGATAGCATTACCAAAAGTTTTGTTCAAACCGGCAATTGTACCAGTAGTTTCTTTTGCATTGGTGATAGGCCATGCTCTGATGATGTTGTTGTGAGTGTAATTTGGAACATAAGTACCACCTACGTTTTGTTGGTGAACGATGTTATTTTGAGTGATGAACAAAGTAATGAAGAACTCACCTGAAGTAGCTTTGAAAAACTTAGTGGTTGTTTTAGCAGTAAAACCATTAGCATTTTTAGTGATACCAAAGTTGATGTTTGCTACAGGAGCTGCTGCATTGAAAGCATTCATATCATTAACCATAGTTGCTTGAGAACCACTTCCGTAACCACTTTTGTTGTTAACTACTAATGTAGGGTAACCAGATACAGTCACATTGGTTAATTTGCTAGAGAAATCAGCAGTGTGTCTTGCATAGTATGGAGTGTCATTGTTTGGTTTGTATTGGATAGCAGATAATTCACTGCTTGAACCTTGCACATTGAAAGGCAATGCACCATCACCGATGCTGGTTTCGGCAGCATTGAATGTAGGGTGACCCCACAAACCGCAATAAGTACACCAAGTAGCAGTAAAGTCTAACATTAATGAACGTTGTTTGTTTTCTGGCTCAAACCATGCGGTTTCACCATCGTTTTTTGCAGTCTTTTTACAGCCTGAAAAAACCATTGCAGTAATGGCAACTGCAGACAATAAAATGGATAATTTTTTCATGTTATTTTTCGATTATTTAAAGCAAATGTAAGGAATTGATTTAAAAACAAAAAAGTCCCAAAAAGATTTTTGGGACTTTTTTTAATAATGTGGGTAAAATATTACTCTACAATGAATTTCTCTGCGGCAGAGAAACCATTACCTTGAACTTTTACAGTGTAAATACCAGAATTGTAGTCTGCAGTATTGAAAGATAAAACGTGTTTACCAGCCTCTAAGTCTGTAGTATTGATCGTTTCAACTAATTGACCTAAAGCATTAAATACACTAACGGTTACTTGATTAGCTGCACTTAAATTAAAGGCCACTTGGGTCAATTCACCTTTGCTAGGGTTAGGGAAAACAGAAATTCCAGAAGCCTCAACGTTTTTATCATCAACACTTAAAACGGTACCTACTGAATTAGCAGCTTGATACACTTCTTTTGTGCTTAAATCTTGAACAAACACTACCACTTCGCAATCTTGTAATTCTTCAATTGAATTTTCAGTAGCAAGATTAATGATGTTCGCTGCTTGGCCATCAATTGGCAAACGAACGTTACCTGGAACAATCCAAGTCATGGTTGGGAAAGTTTTAGGCGTATTTTTTGTCAAAGCACCAATAGCTGTTCCGCTTGCATCAGGCATCATTTTCTTTAAAACATGGTGGAATTCAGTTTCACCATTTGATTTAACGTTTTTAGTGGTTTTCTTTTCCAAAATGGCAACAAATAATTTCATGTTGGCATTGTTATAATCTGCCAAAGGCGTGATTTTAACATCCATAACTACCTTTTTAAAGTTGATAGTATGAGTTGCTTCAATTTTGATATAAGAAGGTTTAGACTTGAACTGATCCATAAGTGCTACAGTGTATTTGCCAGCAAGATCATTCCATCCACCATCCACTTGCATATTAGGGATTCCGGTTACACCATATAAGGTTCTTCTTGTGTTACCCTCTGCGGTGGTGTATGGGTCACCAGTACCTGGCCAACTCATTTGGTATTTGATTACAGCGTATTCCTCACTAGCGTATTTAGGAAAAATATTGTTATCAATGTTAACGTTTCCTGGGTTACAAGGACCACAGGTAGAAGAAGTGAATACTTCATGTAGCGGCACACGTTGAACAAAATCTTCTAACACAATAACACTTTTGGTTAAGGTATCATTACTTGGTTGTTCATCATTGTTACCATTTAAATTGCTTAACCAAACCTTTATAGTGTAGGTACCAATCACCCCCGGATTCCATGTTGAACTGGAGTTTACTGTAGCTGATGCATTAGTAGCAATTGATAAAGTAGTAGGAGCAGAAACTGGTGTGCCATTGTTGATACTATAATTAATATCGCAATTGCTCAAAGCAACTGAGCCAATATTTTTAAAGATTCCCCCAATTGTAAAAGGCGCTTTAGTTAAAGCTAAATAGTCAGGAACAGTATTGGCAAAAGTTTCTGTATTAAAGCTTGGTTGAGTCCCTTGTATAAATTTATAGTATGAATTGTCTGAAACAGTTGCTGAACTAGTAGATGTAAGGTTAACATTTGGAGAACCACTTACAACATTTGCTGTTGTTGAGTTCACTTGAACACCCATTGTTAATTTTGTTGCTGTAGCTGGTGCTTTTCTTTGATCAACAAAGTATATAGCGTTGCTTCCTTCTTCAAGAACAATTGATACCCATAAATAGGCAGATGAGCCTAAGTTGGCTTCATTGTAGGCACTAAAGGTGATCCAAAATTGACGTGAACCAGTAGTTCCGAAGGTTTTAGTCACGATGTTAGCATAAGCACTATTTGCACCTGCACTTAAAATACCTCTGATACAAGCTGAGTTATCAGGAATAGAGGCATCAGGTAAATTGGTATTAGCATATGCTGGAGCAGTTCCAACGGTACTTGAGAAAGTTAAAACGCCAGATGAAGACACATAAAATTTGGTGTAATCATTGCCATTGAATTTAAATGTAAATGGCAAGGTGGTTTGACTTGACCATGCAGGGCTGGTTTGGTTACCTGCTAAAAGGGTTGTCCAACCTGGTGAAATACCGCCACCTACAGGATATTCGGCGTCAGTGTTTAATCCACCGGGGTTTTTACCGGCATTGGTGTATGGGATGTAATAGTACTGTGCAGAAACGGTACTTAAGCCCATCACCGATAATAAAATTAGTAATGCTTTTTTCATATTAAATTAATCTAAGATTGGTCAAATGTACAAATTATACCCTTAAAAGAGTCTTCAGAACTACATTTTTTTCATCTGATTTTCCACAAGCCCAACAACTTCCTGAAAAACAGAGTTTTGCATACAGAAAATCATGTCTTCTTCGTGAGACAAGTGCGACAATCTTTTATAATGAGAGGAGTGTTTTAAGACCCCTATTAAATCATTTTGAGATTGATTATATAACTGTTCAGCCATAAGTGCCGTATCGCAGTCTATTGATAATTCAGTGATTTGCCTAAGCTTTGCCACCAAAGCACCTGCATACAAGGTATCCTCAAGGTTCACTTTATCTTTCCAACCAGCACATAAAATCAAAATCGGTTCTGTGCATTGACTCAACCATTGAGCAGTTGCCTCTAAATTCAAGAAACTACCCGCTAACACATGGTTTGCACCAGCTTTAACAGCCGCCTCAATACATTTAGTGCCATTGGTAGTGGTTAATACGATGGTTTTATCTTTTACTTTACCTTCTTGACACTCAAATGGGGAATTGCCCATATCAAAGCCCTCAACCTTGTACCCATTGCGCTCTGCTGCTAATAAGTAGTTACCAGAGCGATAGTCCATTGCACTCTCAATGGTTTCAACTGCAATAACGGCCTCAGCCCCTTCATGAATGGCAGTGCATATAGTTGAAGTTGCTCGCAAAACATCTACCACAACAACCACCTTGCCTTTTACTTCATATAAAGACAATAATGCAGGACTTATCACAACTTCCACTTGAATCATTCCACAATAGTAGATATCTATTTTTATTTTGTCAAGTGAATCCATTTAATTTTGTTAATATGAAACTGAGCAAATCTTTATGGGTATTGGTTTTGTGTTTGCCATTCTGCTCAACAAAGGCAGTTGCTCAAACTACAATTTGTTACAATAAAGCCATCGCATTCATTCAAGACCGTTCATTCACTGAAGCCATTGCTCAGTTAGACCAATGCTTGAGTTCTGACCCTAACATGGCAATGGCTTATTTTCAAAGAGGGACTTGCCAATTAATGCTGCAGAAACCTAACATTGCCTTAGTAGATTTTAATCAGGCGCTTAGATTGGATTCTAACATTACAGAAGCCTACTTAAACAGAGGCATTGCCCATCATGCACTCAACAATCTAACCTTTTCTGAGTCAGACTTTTTAGTGTTTTTACGCAGACAAAGCAATGATCTGAGAGGACTATACAATTTAGCGGTTTTGTCTGAAGACATGGACAATTACCCCCAAGCCATAACCTATTACTCGCGCTACCTTGAGCAAGCGCCTGACCTTAAAATAAGACAATTAAGAGCTATGGCCTATGCCGCTATTGATTCCATCAATTTGGCCATTAAAGACATAGACATCTGCCTACAACCGAATGCAAATGACACAAGTTTATGGATGAGCAAGGGCAATATCTATTACGATGCTAACAGGTTCAGAGAAGCGATTGACGCCTACAATGTGATACTACTATTGTACCCCAAACATAAAGAAGCGCTTTACAACAGAGCTGACGCCTACAGCAATCTGGGTGTATTTGAATTAGCCATTCTTGACTACCAAAGCTTGTTAAGCATAGGACGCAATGAAGCTGATTACCATTTTAACATTGGTTTTTGCCAAATTCAATTGAAACAAAACGAAGCTGCGATAATGAGCTTAAACAAAGCCATTGATTTAGAATTCCCGGATTTCGGATTGCTTTTAACTTTAAGAGGTGTGGCCTACAACAACCTGAAGCTTCAAGCAGAAGCCTGTTCTGACTGGAAACATGCCCTACAAATTGGTTACAAAGAGGCCCAAAAGTATGTTGATGAACTTTGCGGATTAGGCAAATAAAGCACTTTTAATTAAGCCCCATTTTTGCATTCGGTATTGCAAAGAAACTTTAATGACACCCAGGCCGTAAATACTACTGCGCTTAAAATTGATACTACTAGCTTCATCAAAATATTTGGTAGGGCAAGTCACTTCACCAATTTCAAATCCGGCATAAAATATCTGAGCCAACATTTGATTGTCAAATATAAAATCATCTGAATTGGCTTCAATATTGATTTTTTCAAAAATCTTTTTGTCAAAAGCTCTATAACCAGTATGGTATTCAGAAAGTTTTTGCCCCATTAGAATGTTTTGAAAAAGGGTCAACAATCGGTTAGCTATGTATTTATACATTGGCATACCGCCTTTTAAAGCCCCCTTACCTAATATGCGACTACCCAAAGCCACTGGGTAAACATTGTTAGCGATCATGTATGCCATGCTTTCAATGAGTTGAGGCGTGTATTGGTAATCTGGATGCAGCATCACAATAATATCTGCGCCAAGACTCAAGGCTTTGCTGTAACATGATTTTTGATTGCCCCCATACCCTCTATTGACTTCATGTTTAACAATGTGCTGAATACCTAATTCTTTTGCTTTGGCAATGGTTTCATCTTTACTGTTATCGTCAACCAAAACCACATCGTCAACAATGTCCATTGGAATTTCTTTGTAAGTTTGTTCTAATGTGGCGGCAGCATTGTAAGCCGGCAATACAACAACTATTTTTTTCCCTTTGATCATGATGCGCAAAAATAGGTTTTACCCATAAATTATTTGCAATGATTTGTAAATATTGTAAACTTACGCTAATCTTGAATACATGAATCAATACCAATTTCATTTTAAGGATCAAGCCTTTAACGGAGCAGTTATGGTGTTCAAGAAAATTTGGCCAGCAGCAATTTTAATCAGTTTAATCGTTGCCATCCTTTCAAACACAATTCAAATGCCATTACTATTACAAATGATGAATTGGGATTTTGAAACCCTCAATCAAATCCAGAGTAAACTTCAAGACATTAGCAACATCTTACAAAAGAATGGCGACCCTAGTGCTGAAGTAGAAGCCTTATTTGGCCAATTGAACTATGCTTTATTGTTGCCTTTTGTAGCTATTGCTTGCTTCGTTTACGGTTGGAATGTAGAGTTGTTTTATCAATTGAACCAACAAGAAATCATGACTGGCTCAAGACCGTTAGGCGCCGTCATTAAAGCCTCTTTCAACAAACGCATTGTTACTCAAATCCTATTCATGGTGGTTTTCTCTCTATTCATGGGTATTAGCTTTATGCTGTTTGTATTGCTCGTGGCCATGTTGGCTAAAATCAACAGCCTATTGAGTATACTCATTGGCTTTATTGGTTTTTTTATATGGCTATTGTATATGATTCGATTTTTATTGGCGCCTGCAGCGATTGCCTTAGGCCAATTCAGAATGAACGAGGCCTTTGCCTTTAGTTTTCAAAACATCACCTTAAAACGCGCTGCCATGGTGGGGCTAATTGGGATAGTGGTATTGATAGGCTTAGCACTGTTGAGTTATGCCTTTGGTGCTTTAACTATGCCAATCGCTAAAAGCGTTTCAAAGCAATTAGGGGCCGCTCCAGCCTATTTCACTACTCAACTATTGAATGCCATAATAGGTGGCATTAGTAATGCCTTTATATTTGCTTGTTCAGCTGCCCTGTATTACAGATACAGCGACCACAGTGAGCCTACTCTTGAAGTTTAAAACAAGCAATTACCATCCATTTCAGATGGAATTGGCAAGTTCATCATTTTTAGAATAGTAGGGGCTACATCTGCTAATTTGCCCGCTTGATTAAGCTGCTTGCAAGCTGGGCTAACAATAAAACAAGGCACAGGATTCATACTGTGTGCAGTATTAGGACTTCCATCTGGATTCTTTGCCTCATCAGAGTTACCGTGGTCTGCAATGATCACCATTTGATAGCCCATGCTGAGCGCCTTCTGATACAGCTGTTCCACGCAGGCATCAACCGTTTCTGCCGCTTTTATAATGGCCTCCCAAACACCAGTATGACCAACCATATCGGTATTGGCAAAATTCAAACAGATAAAATCATATTGGTTTTGATCTAAGGCCGCTAAGATTTTTTGAGTTAAAGGCAGGGCACTCATTTCTGGCTGTAAATCATAAGTAGCCACTTTGGGTGACGGCTCCATGACTCGGTCTTCGCCCTCAAAGCAGGCTTCTTGACCACCAGAAAAGAAAAAGGTCACATGGGGGTATTTTTCAGTTTCTGCACTTCTTAATTGTTTTTTATGGTGAAGGCTTAAAACTTCTCCCAAAGTCATTTTGATGTTTTGAGATGGGAATAAGACTTTAACGTTTTGATAACGTTCATCGTATTCAGTCATGGTGGCATAATACAACTCTAACGGCTGCATACCCTGTTCAACAAATGCCTCTTGCGAAAGGGCTTGAGTAATTTGCCTGCCCCTATCTGTTCTAAAATTAAAACACAATACGGCATTGCCTTGGGCAATCTTAGCTATAGGCTGTTGCTGCTCATCTACTATAACAGAGGGCAACAAAAACTCATCAGTGGTTTGCTTTTGGTATTGATCACTGATAGCAGCATGAGCAGAAGTATAAGGGGTTCCAACGCCATTGACCATAAGCTCGTAAGCCAACTTTACACGCTCCCATCGTTTGTCACGGTCCATGGCATAATATCGACCAATCACAGAGGCAATTTTAGCCGGTCCGTTTTGAATGGCTTGTTCCAATTGTTCGATGTATTGAACACCGCTTCGAGGATCCGTGTCTCTTCCATCGGTAAACACGTGTATGTATACTTGCTTAAGCCCTTTGTTATGAGCAATCTGGCAAAGTTTAATGACATGGTCTAAACTACTGTGCACACCACCATCACTCACCAAACCTATGAGGTGCAATGGTTGTTGCTGTTGAAGGCAATAGTCCATAAGCGCTTGCATTGCAGGTAAATCTTGGGCTGTTCCTTCATCAAATTGTTTGTTGATCAGCGCCAATTGTTGCCAAACCACCCTTCCTGCACCTATATTCATATGCCCCACTTCACTGTTACCCATTTGGCCTTCAGGCAAACCAACCGCATTACCAAAGGTAGTTAAAGTGGTATTGGGCACCTTAGAATACAATTGATTGATGAAAGGTGTTTTAGCATTGTAAATACCATCAGTAAAATCTTTTTTACCAATACCCCAACCATCCAAAATCATTAAAAAAACACGTTGCTGCTGATCCATGACACAAAGGTACAAAAAGCGACTGATTGAACTTATATTTGTTGAATGAATTTAGCATTGATTAGTGAATCATTAAATGCAGTCATGATTGAAACCGCTCAATTCATGCAACAGCAAAAATCACAATTTGAACAATCACATGTAAGCAGCAAAGGCCTTAACCAATTGGTAAGTTTTGTTGACATTGAAACGGAAAAATATTTAGTCAATGCCTTGAGTAAAATTGTCCCAGAAGCAGGTTTTATAACAGAAGAGAACACCAGTGAAATTGGCCCACTCAATTACAATTGGATCATTGACCCACTTGACGGCACTACCAACTTTATACACGGGGTACCTGTGTACTCAATAAGTGTTGCATTGGCTCAAAACAATCAACTATTAGTCGGTGCTGTTTATGAAATGGGCAGACAAGAATTGTTTCACGCTTATTTAGGTGGTGGCGCATTCTTAAATGGGCAAAAGATCAAAGTCAGCACATGTGAAACCCTTCAAAACAGCCTAATGGCAACCGGCTTTCCCTATTATGATTTTGAACAGATGGCTCAATACATTGATGTGTTAAAACACCTCATGAAAAATACACATGGCCTAAGACGCATGGGCTCAGCGGCAGTTGATTTGGCTTATGTGGCCTGTGGTAGATTCGACGGCTTTTTTGAATATGGCTTACATGCCTGGGATGTCGCTGCGGGTTGTTTATTGGTAACAGAGGCTGGCGGTAAGTTATCAGACTTTAAACGCGGAAATGACTATGTTTTTGGTGATTCAATCATAGCTAGTAATGGGCAATTACAAGCCCCTTTACAAGAGATTATTGAACAACACTTTGACTAATTCAAAGTCAAAAGCAATTGATCTGGCTGGGTGTTGTCAAAGGTTAAATGCTCATGCAAGGTAGTCGCCATACTAATCCCTACGTAATCAGCCTTTATCGGATACAATCTATGACTTCTTGAGGCCAATACCGCCACTTGAATTTTAGACACCTGCATACTCAACATTGGCACCATCGCTTTCATAATGGTTTTACCTGAATTTAAAACATCGTCTACCAAAATCACTACCCCATTAGACATTTCAGCTAAATCAGCATTAGCATGGTAAACTGGTTCAGCTTGATTCAAAACATCTACTTGAACAACTTCTATTCTTTGTTGTGAAATTTCAGCTAAAGCCTTAGCAATAGATTGAGCTATGAAGTGACCTCTTTGATCTATGCCCACCAACCAAATGCCGCTTTCATCCATATTGTTTTCATAGACTTGCCAAGCCAAACGGATAAATTTATAGCCGATTTGTTTATGGTTTAAAATGGTATTAGGCATAGACGTAATGCTTCAAATTTATAATAAAAATCCGATTAATCTAAAATCGCTTTTACACCGGGTAATTCTTTACCTTCGAAGTACTCTAATAATGCGCCTCCACCAGTTGATACGTAACTAACTTGATCAGCAAAACCAAATTGATGAATGGCTGCGGCACTGTCGCCCCCGCCTATCAGAGAGAATCCACCCGATTGGGTCATGGCCACAACTGCTTCAGCAACGGCTTTAGTGCCTTGTTCAAATTGGCTCATTTCAAACACACCCATAGGGCCGTTCCACAACACTGTTTTTGATTGTTTTATCACATCACAAAAAGTGGCAATGGCTTTAGGTCCAATGTCTAAGCCCATGAAATCAGAAGCTATTTGATCATTATCTGCAAAAGCTGTATTGGCATCGTTAGAAAAATTATCTGCGATTTTACTGTCAACAGGCAAATACAAATTAACCCCTTTAGCTTTGGCTTTTTCAATTAATTCTAAGGTTAATGGCATTCTGTCATCCTCACAAAGCGATTTGCCGATTTGACCACCTTGGGCCTTAGCAAAGGTATATGCCATCCCCCCACCAATGATGATGTTATTCGCTATGCTCATAAGATTTTCAATGATTAAAAGTTTATCAGACACTTTCGCGCCACCAACTATAGCGGTGAATGGTCTTTCTGGGCTTTTGATGACTTTATCTGCATTGGCCAATTCGTTGGCCATTACATAACCAAAACACTTTTTGCCTTTAAAGAACTGAGCTACAACAGCGGTAGAAGCATGGGCTCTATGAGCAGTACCGAAAGCATCGTTGACATAAAAACTTCCGTATTGAGCTAGTTTTTCAGCAAAGGCTTGGTCGCCTTTTTCTTCTTCTTTGTAAAATCTGAGGTTTTCTAATAATAAGATTTCGCCAGCAGGCAATTCTGCAGACAATTTCAAAGCTGCTTCGCCCATACAATCAGCGGCAAAATGCACTTTGGCTCCAGTTAAATCTTGTACGCGCTGTACTATGTTTTGTAAAGAATATTTTTCAGTTGGACCTTCTTTAGGCCTACCCAAATGGCTCATTAAAATACAGGCTCCCCCATCGTTTAATATTTTTTGAATAGTTGGCACAGCCGCCTTGATCCTTGAATCGTCTTTAATAGTATATTCAGCATCTAGAGGCACATTAAAATCAACGCGAATAAGTGCTTTTTCTCCTTTAAAATTAAATTGGTCAACGGTTAACATGTTCTTTTAAAATTTATTTTCTTGGCCGCAAAAATAAGTCAAAATATTATTCTTTAATTTGCAAAATATTTCTGAGCCTTGAGCACCTCAATTGACCATATCAAAATTCCAATTCAAAAAGACTTGGAGGTGTTTGAAAAAACGTTCAGCAACAGCATGAAAACCTCTGTGCCATTGCTGAATACCATCATGACTTACATTGTAAAGCGCAAGGGTAAACAAATCAGACCAATGTTCGTGTTGTTTTCAGCACAATTACATGGCAGCATAAATGACAGAACCCTAAGAGGCGCTAGTTTAATAGAACTCTTGCACACAGCCAGCTTGGTACATGATGATGTAGTAGATGGCAGTGATATGCGCCGAGGATTTTTCAGTATCAATGCCCTTTGGAAAAACAAAATAGCAGTTTTAGTAGGCGATTTTCTATTGGCTAAAGGCCTATTGTTATCAATAGACAATAACGACTTCGACCTCCTAAGAATCGTGAGCGAAAGTGTCAAAAAAATGAGTGAAGGCGAATTGCTGCAACTCGAAAAAGCTAGGCGTTTAGACATTTCCGAAGAGGTCTATTACGACATCATCACTAAAAAAACAGCCTCTCTCATAGCAAGTTGTTGCGCTATTGGCGCTGCTGCAGTTAATTGCTCAGAAGAAACGATAGAACAAATGCGTTTGTTTGGCGAATATACTGGTATAGCCTTCCAAATTAAAGACGACTTGTTTGATTACGGCGACAATAAAATAGGCAAACCCACAGGCATTGATATCAAAGAAAAGAAAATGACCTTGCCGCTCATTTATGCCTTGAACCTCTCTAGTAACAAGGAAAAGCAACACATCATCAACTTGATCAAGAACAAAAGTGAGAAAAAATCGTCGGTTCATGAAGTGATTCAATTTGTGTTGTCAAAAGGGGGATTTGATTATGCCCAAAAACAAATGTTGTCCTACCAACAAAAAGCCATGGAAATCTTAATGACCATGCCCAATAACGCTTCAAGAACCAGCCTTATTGAACTCTTGCATTTTGTGATAGACAGAAAGCAATAAAAGCCTTGATTTTATTTGAAATTTCTGTTAAATAAATGTTCTGAAATCAGTACATTTGCACAAATTTTAGCCTATGCTTCCGAATTCGTATTTAAGCAATGCCGATGTCAATTACATTGACGATCTTTACAAACAATACCAAAGCGACAAAGCCTCTGTTGATTTTGGTTGGCAAAAATTCTTCGAAGGTTTTGACTTAGCCTCTGGCAAAAACATGCCTGGCTCAACGCCTATTAGCGAAGATGCCTTGAAAGAAATCAATGTTTTGAATTTGATCAACGCCTACAGAACACGTGGGCATTTGTTTACTAAAACCAATCCGGTAAGAGAAAGACGCAAATACACCCCTACGCTTGATTTAGCCAATTTTGGCCTTAGCGATGCGGATTTGAATACTGTTTTCAACGCTGGCCATGAATTAGGACTAGGGTCATGTGCATTAGCTGATATTTTAAAACATTTACAAATCACTTATTGCGAAAGCATAGGTGCTGAATACTTGCACATTGGCGATCCGGTTAAAATTGAGTGGTTAAAACACTTGATGGAAACCACCAAGAACCAACCAAATTTAACCGCTGAAGAGAAAAAGCAATGTTTGAACAAATTAAATCAAGCAACTGCTTTTGAGAACTTCTTACACACCAAATTCATTGGTCAAAAACGTTTCTCATTAGAAGGTTTAGAGTGTTTAATCCCTGCGCTTGACAGTGTTATTCATTACGGCGCCGAGTTGGGCGTTGAAGAATTTGTTATGGGGATGGCTCACCGTGGCCGTTTGAATGTGTTGTCTAACATCTTCAACAAAACCTATTCAGATATTTTCAGTGAATTTGAGGGCAAAGTTTTTCAAGATGAGCAATTTGAAGGTGATGTGAAATACCACTTAGGGTATTCTACAGTTGTGAACACTCATAAGGGCAAAGAAGTGAGATTGAAGTTAAGCCCTAACCCTTCCCATCTAGAAGCTGTAAACCCTGTGGTTAAAGGTATGGTAAGAGCCAAATTAGACCACCATTATAAAAACATTGACAAGGTGTGTCCGATTTTAATCCATGGAGATGCTGCCATTGCAGGTCAAGGCATCGTGTATGAGATCATTCAAATGAGCAATCTGGAAGCCAACAACATTGGTGGCACCATACACATTGTTACCAATAATCAAATTGGATTTACCACCAACTACACTGATAGCAGAAGCAGTATTTACTGTACTGATGTAGCCAAAACTACCAATTGCCCAGTTTTCCATGTAAACGGAGACGATGTAGAAGCAGTAGTTCATACCATTAAAATGGCCATGGCTTACAGAAACAAATTCAATTCAGATGTATTTATTGATCTATTAGGTTACAGAAAATATGGTCACAACGAGGGTGATGAACCAAGATTCACTCAACCAATTTTATACAAAGCCATTGCTTCACATCCTAACCCTAGAGAAATTTATAAAGACAAATTAATTTCAAGAGGTGAAATAGATGCCGCCATTGCTCAAGAAATGGAAGAGCAATTCAAGCAATTATTACAATCTACGCTTGATGATGTTAAACAAAACAAAGCCCCAGAATCCAAATTAAAAATAGATGATGTATGGAAAGATTTCCATTTTCCGGTGGCAAAAGATTTTGAAAAATCACCTAAAACAGGTGTAACTGACAAAAAATGGCAAGCATTGGCTAAAGCCATCAATACTTTGCCTGCAGATAATTTGCCCATTAAAAAAGTACAACAATTGTACGAAGGCCGATTAAAAATGATAGACAACAATCAATATGATTGGGCTATGGGTGAATTAATGGCCTATGCGACATTGTTAGATGAAGGCCACTCTGTAAGATTGGCTGGTCAAGACTGTGAGCGTGGTACATTTAGCCACAGACATGCTTTAGTTAAAAAAGAAGATTCTGAGACCGAATACGTACCATTACAACATTTGTCAGACAAGCAAGGACAGTTTTATGTATACAATTCCCTATTAAGTGAATATGCAGAACTAGGTTTTGAATATGGCTACAGCACTTGTACACCGAATGATTTGACCATTTGGGAAGCACAATTTGGTGATTTTGCCAATGGCGCACAAATCATGATAGATCAATTCATTGCCAGTGCAGGCACAAAATGGGGTCAGTACAGTGGTTTAGTTATGCTATTGCCACATGGTTATGAAGGCCAAGGTCCGGAGCACTCTTCAGCAAGATTAGAGCGTTTTTTACAATTGTGTGCTAACAGCAATATGCAAGTTGTGAATTGCTCTACCCCAGCAAGTTTATTCCATGTACTGAGACGTCAATTGAAACGCGATTTCAGAGTGCCATTAGTGATAATGTCTCCTAAATCTTTATTGAGACACCTAATGTGTGTTAGTAAAATGGAAGATTTTACAGCTGGTCAATTCCAAGAAATGATTGGCGACAATTATGCTGATGCTAAAAAAGTAAAACGCGTGGTATTGTGTACTGGCAAAATGTATTATGAATTGCTAGCTAAACAACAAGAGGAAAAACGCAAAGACATTGCCATCGTTAGACTTGAACAATTATATCCATTGCCTGAAAAACAATTAGCTGAATTATATAAACAATACGCTAAAGCTGAATTTGTATGGGTTCAAGAAGAACCTAGAAACATGGGCACTTGGATGCACTTAAGCCGTTATGACTTCCCCTTCCAATTGAGGTATATCGGCAGAAAGAGCTCTGCGAGCCCTGCTACAGGTTTCAAAAAAACCCACGACAAAGAACAAGCTGCTATTATCTCTGAAGCTTTTGCCTAAGCATGAAGCTTTTTTATAAGCAATACGGCGAACAAGGTCCTGCCTTGTTTATTTTACATGGCATTTTTGGTATGCTTGACAATTGGCACAACATTGCCAAACAATTAAGTAGCCAATACCGAGTATATACCATTGATGCTCGTAACCACGGACAATCACCTCACGATGAGGATATGAGTTATGAGTTGATGGCCAATGATGTGATTGAATTAGCCAATGATTTACACCTTGACCAATTCATACTGATGGGCCATAGCATGGGCGGCAAAACAGCTATGCATTTGGCTTTAAACTACCCTCAACGTGTTCAAAAATTGATTGTGGTTGACATTGCGCCCAAAGCATATGCACCAGGTCATAAAACCTATTTTGAAGCCTTCAAATCCATTAATTGGTCTTTATTAGATACAAGAAAAGCGATTGATGAGGCTTTAACGAGCTATGAATCCAATATGGGCGTCCGTTTGTTTTTAGCCAAAAACATAGACCGCTCCAGTACAGGTGGGTTTGAAATTAAATGCAATATCTCCGCTATCGAAAAAGCGTATGAACACATTATAGGATCCTTTGATTTGAATGGCCAATACAATGGCCCTAGTCTGTTTTTATGTGGGGCCAATTCTAAGTACTTGAATGAATCTGATAAGCCTAACATTAAAGCTCATTTTAGTGCCGCTCAATTTGACTATGTAAGCCATGCAGGCCATTGGGTACATGCAGATAATCCGGCAGAGTTTCTGCAAAAACTAAATCAATTTTTAGGGTAAAAAGCTGAGACAAAACGATTGGCTACTTGCTGCAAATTGATTTGCTCTTGAATGATTTTCAATGACGCTTTACCCATGCTGTCTGTATCACTTTGACACATGGCTTGAATGGCTTGAGCTAAACTGTTTTGATCCCCATCTTTAAAATACATGCCATTGAGGCCTTGGTAGACTAAATGTTTTTCTGTGCCATCGGCTAAAGAACATATAATTGGCAAGCTGTGTGCCATAGCTTCATTGATGGATAAACCGCCCATCCCAGCTAACACATATATGCCTGAAGACAAAAAGCATTTACTGAGCTCCTCTCCTTCATAGATAGCCCCTTTAAAGTGCACATAGTCTGAACAGGCTAAATCTTGAACCAATGCTTGCAAGGCTGCTAACTCTGGTCCATTGCCAACAATATCAAGCTCTATATCAGGAATACTAGATCTTAATTGCACCACAACACGAATCAACGCATCGACCTTTTTCCAGGCCACCAAACGACCAACATGTAATAATTTATGAGGCTGTTTAATCGGCAAGTCTCCTTTGGCTTTTAGGCTAGCAATGCTAGCAAATATGGCCTCTGTATCTGGTGAATTGTAAGTGACTGTGATTTTTTCTTTAGCTATACCGTATGACGATAGTATATCAACGCCTTGTTCTGTGTATACCAAGGCCTGATCAACCACATGGGAATACAATTGCTTTCTAACCCATTTATGAGCTTTGAACAACCAAGGGCTTTTGAATAGTTTTTCTGTTTTTTGAGCCTCCACACAACGGTCTGAAAACGCTTGCATGGTGTCTTGATAATACGGCACAGTGAATGGGATTTCACGTGCATAAATGCGGCATGACAGCCTTTTAATTTTGGCGCTTAAAAACGGATTGAAAACCAAAGCTAAAAAATAAGGCCAACCCAAAACCAAGGCATTGATGTTTTCTTGTTTTAAAACCTGGTAAAACCCTTTAAAAAATGGTTTGCCATACCAAGCTTTGTAGGGCTCTAAAAAAACTGTTTTAAACTGAGCCCCTTCGAAAGTTTCGTGTACACCATCTCCTATACTTGCTCCCTTGCTCTTTGGCACAATAGCCACCACCTCAACGCCCATAGATTGAATGGTATTAAGGAGTTTAACTATATAGTGAGGCATTCCGCCAAATACAAAAGCAACTTTCACTAGGTCAAAGTTAAGGGATTCTCCAAGAAAGCAAAAACAAAAGGAGAAGTCGGTCCAATCTCATATATTTGCAATGCTATACGTCATGGGGTATTGGAAAAACATATTGCCTAAAGGGCTTTTCAACTGGTTAGAAACAACAAGGAAAAACACCATCGGAAAACCACAACTTACTTATTCTGGTGAGGGCGAAGACCTTATCCTTGAAAGACTGGTAAAACATCTATCAAAGGGCACTTATGTTGACATTGGCTGCTACCACCCAAAGGTAGGCTCTAACACCTACAAATTATTTAAACGCGGATGGCAAGGGATTAACATTGATCCCAATCCCAATACTATTGAACTTTTTAACCGATACAGACCACATGACACCAATTTAAATATTGGCATTTCAAAAAGCAATCAAGTATTGAGCTATTATGAATTTTCTGAATCTGCGGTGAGTACTTTTTCAGAACAATTTTACAAATTACGCTTAGAGCAAGGTGCAGAGTTTATAGGCAAAAAAGACATCAGCACAACCACTCTTGAAGCCGTGTTTGATCAATACCTAAACGGCAAAACTATAGATGTACTTGACATTGATACCGAAGGTACAGATGTTGAAGTTTTGATGTCAAATAATTGGGAGAAATACCGCCCTACAGTGATTTTGGTAGAAGACCAAGAAGAACACATCAACAACTTTAACGACTTACCTACTTATCAATATTTACACCCTAAGGGTTATCAATTAATTGCCAAAACCATTTCAACAGCTATTTACCTATTAAAATCGGAATAATGTATCAGTGGTTAAAACAACTTAAGCAAGACTTGTTTATTCAATTGTTTCCAAGTTGGGTGAAAAAACAATTTTTTGCAGGAATCGCTCAACTCAATTGGCATAACATTAAAGATAAAAACATTGAAAACGAATTGTTGTTAATTCAATTGTTTTTAAACCATAAACCCAAAGGCAATTTCATTGATGTAGGCGCCAACCTTGGCCAATACATGTTTCAAGCAGAGCGATGTATTCAAGCCTCTCAAATATATGCCTTCGAACCACACCCACAATTAAACAAGAGACTACACAGACTCTTTAATGGCTGTCATATAGTTGAGGCTGCTTTATCGGCTTCAGAAGGTCAAGCTGAATTTAAAATTCCTTTTTTCAAGTCTAAAGAAATTCATACCAGAGGCACACTTAAAATAGAGCATATAGAGACGGAAGAAACCAACTCTAAACGCATTAAGGTTAAGCTTGACACTATAGACAACTTTGTCAAAAACCAGCAATTAGAACAAATATCTGTAATTAAGATTGATGTTGAAGGCGCAGAATTCGATGTGATTAATGGTAGTAGTGACTGTATAAAAAAACACCAACCAATTTTAATGATTGAAATTGAGCAAAGACATCACCAAACACCTATTCAAGAGAAAATCAAAGCCATAGAGCAATTAGGCGATTATACCTGCGTATATTTTAACCCAACAACACAAACCCTACAAATAGATTTACACAATCAAAGTATTGAGGCATTACAGTCGATTGAAAACCATGGCAAAAACAGACTGTTTATTAATAATTTTATATTTATTCCAAATGCATTGGTGGCCAATGGTCAATTAATGCGTTGGCAAGAAATGATTAAAGGTTAATTGCCTGGGCTTGAGCATTGAGTTCTGCCTCCACCAATAAATTCACCATCGCTTCGAAACTCACAGATGGCTCCCAGCCGGTGACAGACTTTAATTTTTGATGATCGCCTTGTAAAACTGTAGTGGAAATCTTTTGAATCAAATCTTGATTGACCTTAACATATTCATCTGGGTTTAAAGACAAAGCATTAAACACAAGGTCCACAAAATTTCTAACCGTATGCAATTTGCCACTAGAAATGATATAGTCTCCAGGTTGATCTGATTGTAATAACTTATGAGCCGCTTGAACATAATCAGGTGCATAGCCCCAATCAATTTGAGCAGACAAATCCCCTAAGACCAATTCATTGGCTTTACCGAGTTTAATGGCAACAGCAGTTTGTACAATTTTCTTAGATACGAATTTAGCTGCCCTCAAAGGTGATTCATGGTTATAGAATATGCCTGAGTAACAGGCCAAACCTTTCTTTCTGTACATCTCAGAGAACTGCATGCCAAGCACCTTGCTGACGCCATAGATAGAAACCGGCGCATAAGGCGTCAATTCGTTTTGGATCTTGGCTGTTGTGGCACCAAATACATGTGATGATGAAGCAAAAAACAAACGCGCATTGGCATGGTTCTGCCAAGCAGCTTCTAACACATATAACCATGCCATGGCATTGGTCTGAATGGTGGCTTCATAAAAACTAAGGTCTGAATGATTTTGCTCTATCGAGGATTGATGAAGGGCTGCCAAGAAATAAATTTCATCCGGTTGAACATACAAAAGCAATTGCTTTACATACTCAGACGATTCAATTTTCCCTTCTGGGATACTTGTTCCATCTGATGCGAAAACAGATGAACTTGAAACACCATACACCTCATAAGACAAACTTTGCAAATGCGTTCTTAAATAGAACCCATCTTGACCACTATGCCCTATTATCAGCGCTTTTTTCTTCAATGTTATTTTGAATAAACCTCTAGGGTAGGCAATGGGAAAATCAATTTTCCACCTTGTTCTAAGAAGGCTTGCTCTCTCTCAATAATACTTTCTCTAAAATGCCAAGGAAGTACTAAAAAATAATCTGGATTTTGAGCTTTCGCCTCTTGTTCAGAAACAATTGGGATTAGGGTATTAGGCGTAAAGGATCCAAATTTATCTGGATTAACTTCTGCTATACAATGTAAATCTTGTTCAGTAAGTCCGCAATATTGCAACAAAACATTGCCTTTTGTAGAAGCGCCATAACCAAATATCTTTTTGCCATTGTTTTGCAAATCTTTGATAAAGGCTTTTAGTTCATCTCTGTGTTTAACTACCGCTTGAGCAAACTGATTATAAACGTCTAATTGAGCATAACCAGCCTCCATTTCAGTGGCTAGGGCCTCGTTAATTTTCTCTGTTTTGCAAACAATATTGGCAGCTTTCTTAGCGGCTGTGATTCTAAAACTTCCACCGTTAATGGCGTTAAACTCCACATCCACCATTTTAAAGCCTACCTTTTCAAACAACCACAAAATTTGTTGCATACCATAGTATTCAAGGTGCTCGTGGCAAATGGTGTCATATGAGGTGGTATTGACCATAGCCGGCAAATACGACTGTTCAAATACCCATATACCATTATCGTCTAATACATCATAAATATCTTGAACAAATTTCAATGGCTCTTCTAAATCATAGAACATCGCAATTGAAGTAATCACTTTTGCTTTTCTATCAAACAAACGGTTATAGGTTGAAGCCGAGAAAAAATCAGCCGTGTTATTGATGTGCTCAGGATAGTATTTTTTGAATTTATTGGACGTAGGATCTATTACCATTAAATTCAAACCTAAGTCTTTAGGATAAGTTTGCAACAAGGTAGAATCATTCCCCCCGATGTCTATGATGATGTCTCCAGAAGCTAATTCAACCGTTGCTAAAATTTCTTTAACTACGCTTTGTAAATGACGAACCATAGATTGGTTCAAACCTGAACGATATCCATAATTATCGCCATACATCTCATTGCTATCATAGGAGTGATTTAATTGAACCAAACCACAAACTTGTTCCCCTGTATGGCTAAAACACTTTACCAATTCTAAAGGCCCACTGGTAATAGTGGTTGATTTTGACTTAGGAAATACCCCTGTTAAAGTTTGTTCACCTAAGTGCAAAAGCGACACCAAATTAGTGTTACCGCACATTCTACAATGATTAATCTTTTTATACATGCTCCGTTAAAAAGGCAAATATAATAAAAAAACCAAGAGTTTAAACCGCTTTTAGGACAAGCGTTTGTATAAGTATTCTGGCGTATAAGACTTTGATAAGCTTTCCGCTTTTTGCTTTAATGCAATCAACTGCTCCGGCTCATCAATCAGAACATGAAAGACCCTTAATAAATCTTGATAATCTTTAAACTTAATTACACTAGCTTCTAAGTCTGAGTCTAACTGAAAGGCTTGAGGAAAAATACCAGGTTTTCCCCCTCTAACCATATGAAAAACAGTAGCAGTCTCCTTGGTTTGAATGGCTTCATTTTGATCCAAGAGTAAATTACTTAAGAGAATGTCCGCAGCGTATAGATTTAAATCGAATTGCTTAACTTCCAAAAAGCTGGTGTAATAATCAATTGCTAAGCCATTGCTTTCAAGGGCCTTGATTCGCTCTAACAAATGGGTTTCATTTGGTGGCACAAAGCCCAGTAAATCAAAAGAAAAATGTGTTTTAACCCAATCAAAATTGAGTTCAATCATATTGAACAATTGTTCATACTCTCTTCGAACTTGTGTAACTGAACCCGGAATGCATATGCGCAATTTAGCGCCTTTAACCGATAAGTCTTGATGCAAATTGGGCTCAAAAATCAAAGTCGGAAAGACTATGGCATTTGAAACATCAATGTATTGGCTCAACACTTTTTTTTGAGCCTCGCTTAAGACTATCCATTTCGCCTTGTCTTTGGCCAAACGTTTAATGAATTTCTTTCGGTAAATATCTCTGAAGATATCTTTAACACTGTATTTTATTTGAGTAGCCCATTCAAACTTGATTTTATCAATAAAATAAGCTTTCCACAAGCGTTTTGCCTGAATGCTGATGGCGGATTCAAACCATAAATCAATGTTGTGAAAATGGAAAAATAATTGAGCTGTTTTAGGCTTAAAATGATAAAAAGCTTTAAAATACTTAGTCACTGTGGTCAGATGAACTCTATCTAAATTGTAGGCTTCCACTTGATTTAAAAAATCAGCAACAGGCTTAGTGGCATCCATTATCACAAAATGAACATTGGAGCCCAAATCTTGACCGCCTTGAATGAGATCAACCGCCTCTGCTAAAGTAAAAACATAGACTTCATTGGAGGCTTGACTGCTGTATGTTTTCAAAACAGCATTGACCACCATATAGTGCTCTTTAACACAGATTTCAACTATTCCGACGCGCATCTAAGTGTACAAATATACAATGCTAGTCCTTTAATTCGAACGCCTGTCGATATCAAAATTTAAACTTGAGCTTGAAGGACTTATTTTTGTGTCAGTGGGAGTAATTGCCAGACAAGGATTTAAAGCATCCATAAGCAACTATATAGGCATGGGCTTGGGCTTTTTAAGCCTCTTCATTTTATTTCCTAAATTTTTCGAACCAGAAAAACTTGGCGCCATCAGATTGTTCATTGAATTAGGGACTGTTTTATCTGCCCTTGGTTTAATGGGTACCCACTACAGCATCAATCGCTTCTTCCCTTATTTTAAAACCCAAGACCACAAACACCATGGTTTCTTTTTTTGGGCTTTGGTCTTTCCTTTAATTGGCTACAGTATTTTAACCTTAGTTTTATTACTAGCCGGCAAACCTATCTTCTTGTTTTTAAACGCCAATGCGCTAGCCTATAAAGATTTATTCCCTTATTTATTGGCATTGGTTTTTATCATACTTTACCAAGTTGTAAGTGAAGTAACTTGTGCCAACCATGCCAGAATAGCTGTTCCTAATTTCAATAGAGAAGTCTTACTAAGAGGCTTATTAATTGTTTGCGGAGCAATGTATTATTTCTCATGGGTATCGTTCAGTCAATGTGTGGCGCTGATGGTCGTTGCCTACAGCATAGCTTTGGCCAGTAATATTTGGTTTTTAAGACAACTAACCCCTATTCATTTAAAACCAGATTTCAAGTTTCTTAAAGCCAATCCCAACATTCAAAAAGAAGCTTTGAGCTTTACCGCCTTGCTGTTTTTCTCAGGCATTTCTTCTTTGCTATACACCAAAATGGATTTCTTCATGATATCTGCTTTAAAACAGGATTTATCACAAGTAGCCATTTACAGTATTGGATTTTATTTAGCCACGTTTATAGAAGTGCCTAAGCGCACCATTTTGCAAATAGCAACGCCCATTATTTCGGGCCACATGAAAGAGGAAAATTACGCTGCTGTAAGGGATTTAAACAAAAAGAATGGCAACAATCAATTATTAATTTCGGGCATGTTGTTCTTCTTAATTTGGTTAAACATTGATAACCTATATGCCATTATGCCAAGAGGAGACTTTTACGTGCAAGGCAAATGGGTGGTATTTTTTATTGGCATCAGTAAATTGATTGATGCTGTTGTTAGTGGCAATAGCCCCATTTTAGTCAATTCAAAATTCTATGGCTTATCAGTGATCAGTATCGTAGTGGCGTTGATTTCATCATTTGCATACAACTATTACTTCATTAGCCATTACGGCATAATTGGCGCAGCTATCAGCACAATATTGGTGATGTTATCCGTAAACCTATGCAATGTTATTGTGGTACATGTTAAGTTAAATATCAGCCCTTTTCACACAGATCAAATCAAAATACTATTGCTCTTAAGTTTATTCTTTTGTGTGCCTATGCTAGGCAATTGGGTTAACAATCCTTACCTAGACAGTCTATTAAAAACAGGTATAGTTGGACCAATCATGGTATTCAGCATATACAAACTTAAGATCTCAGAAACCTTTAATCAGCTTTTGCAGTCCAAAATCAAGTGGCTGAATTAATGGGCTTCTAACCAGTTTTTACCGGTTCCGGCTTCCGCAATTACGGGCACATTTAAAGGCATTGCTTTTTGCATTTCATCTTTCACCATGGCGGTGATTTCTTCTAACTCCTCTTTATGCACATCAAACAACAATTCGTCATGTACTTGCAATAACATTTTTGAGCGATAGGCTTTTGCTTGCAGGCGTTTATGAATATTAATCATTGCCATCTTAATCATATCTGCAGCAGCTCCTTGAATAGGCGCGTTAATCGCGTTGCGTTCTGCAAAACTTCTTACAGTGGCATTGTTTGAATTGATGTCTCTCAAATAGCGTCTTCTGCCCATTGGCGTTTCAACATAGCCAAATGTTCTAGCCTTCTCAATGACTTCATCCATATAGGTTCTGATACCTGGAAATTGTTTGAAATAATTATCTATAATTTCTTTGGCTTCTGTTCTTGAAATGCCAATATTTTCAGCCAATCCAAAGGCACCCTGTCCATAAATCAAACCAAAATTCACGCTTTTAGCCTTGTAACGCTGTTCTTTGCTAACTTCTTCTAAAGGCACACCAAACACCTTGGCTGCAGTGGCTGCATGAATATCTAAATTCTGATTAAAAGCTTCAATCATACCTGGATCGCCACTAATGCTTGCAATAATTCTCAATTCAATCTGAGAATAATCTGCAGATAAAATTAAAAAGTCATCATTGGCTGGAATAAAGGCTTTGCGCACTTCTCTGCCGCGCTCTGTCCTAACCGGAATGTTCTGTAAGTTCGGATTGGTACTGCTCAATCGCCCTGTAGCTGCTACGGCCTGATTAAAGGTTGTATGCACTCTGCCAGTAGCTTCATTCACCAATAATGGCAAAGCATCTACATAAGTAGATTTTAATTTCTGCAACCCTCTAAAATCCAATATGTCTTGAACAATGGCACTCTTATGCGACAACTTCAACAATACATCTTCTCCAGTTTGGTATTGACCCGTTTTGGTTTTCTTGGCTTTTTCATCCAACTTCAATTTATCAAACAATATCTTTCCTAATTGCAAAGGCGACGCAATGTTGAATTGTTCGCCCGCTTGTTCATAAATCTTCTGTTCTATGGCTTGAATTTGTTTACCCAATTCAACGCTGTAATCTTGCAAGAAAGCTGCATCAATTCGAATACCAGCTCTTTCCATAGATGCCAATACTGGCACTAAAGGCAACTCAATCTCATTGAACACTTTACCCGCATTTTGAACTGCCAAATAGGGGTCTAATACCGTTTTTAATTGCAAGGTGATGTCTGCATCTTCTGCAGCATATTCTTTAAGGGCTTCTATATCAACATCAGACATTGACATTTGCCCCTTGCCTTTTTTACCAATCAATGTTTCAATTGAAACGGGATTGTATTGCAAATAGGTTCTTGACAATTCATCCATATTATGACGTTTGTCTGGCTCAATTAAATAATGGGCCAACATGGTATCATAAAACGGTGCTTGAACTTTTACACCATATTGCTCTAAAATCTGTAAATCGTATTTGAGGTTTTGAGCCACTTTAATGGCGGTGGATTCAAACACTGGCTTGAAAAACAAAACGTCTTCAGCATTGGTCACTGGCACATAAAAAGCTTTCCCTTTTTCCATAGAAAAAGCCAAACCAATGGCTTCTGCTGTCATTACATCTAAACCGGTAGTTTCTGTATCAAAACAAAACACCTTGCTAAGTAATAACAGCTCTTTCAATTGGGCCTTTTGTTCGGGGCTATTCACCAATTCATACTGATGTGGCACCTCTTGAATAGTTTGATATTGAATATGATTTTCCTCAACGAGTTCAGGGGCTTCATCACCTTTTCCTGAAGGTTCTGCTGCAGCTGCTGGCTGATTGAACAAATCAACTTGATTTGATGGTGCTTGAGCCGCTACAGTCTTAGGGGTTGACTCTGACAATTCCTCTCCTAATACACGCTTGGTTAATTGTCTGAATTCTAATTCTTCAAACAATACCTTAATAGCCTCGCGATCAACCGCTTTGACTTCATAATCCTCTAAGACATGATCTATAGGCACGCTTACGTTAATGGTCGCCAGTTGTTTAGACAACAAACCTTGTTCTCGGAATTGAATCAAATTCTCTTGTTGCTTGCCTTTAAACTCGTGGGTGTGTTCTAAAATATTTTCGAGGCTGCCGTATTGCTTTATTAATTTCTTTGCTGTTTTTTCTCCCATACCTGGTATGCCAGGAATGTTGTCAGAAGCGTCTCCCCAAATAGCCAAAATATCAATCACCTGATGGATGTGGTCAATCTCCCACTTGGCTTTCACCTCGTTGACCCCCATTATTTCATAGGCATTGCCCATTCTTGCAGGCTTAAAAATAAACACGTGCTCATTCACCAACTGCCCAAAATCTTTATCAGGTGTCATCATGTACACCTGGCAATCTGCAGCGCCATCTCTGAGCGCAATGGTGCCAATAATATCGTCAGCTTCGTAACCTGGCAATGTGATTACAGGAATATTAAATGCCTCTAAAATTTGAAAAATATAAGGCAAGCTCTTGCTTAAGTCTTCAGGCATTTCTTCTCGATGCGCTTTGTATTGTTCATAAACGATATGGCGTTCTGTTGGTTCAGCGGTATCAAACACGCAAGCCAAATGGGTGGGGTTCTGATTGCGAATTACATCCAACAAGGTGTTAACAAAGCCAAACATGGCTGAAGTATTCAAGCCCTTAGAAGAGATTCTAGGATTCTGACTGAAGGCGAAAAAAGCTCTGTAAACAAGGGCCATTCCGTCTAATAAAAACAATTTTTTCTGCGACATAAACTCCCTACGAAAATAGGCAAAACAATTCAACAGAAAAGGCATTTTGAAATGAATTGAAATAAATGGAAATTTGCAGAACATGAAAGCCTTGTACAAAGTTGGTGATCAAAAAACCTTTCAAAAAACAGTCGATGTTCAAGACATTGCTCAATTTGAAAGCGGAACAGTCCATAATGTATATGGCACCTTTGCACTTGGTCGAGACGCAGAATGGAGCAGCCGATTATTTGTATTGGACATGAAAGATACAGACGAAGAAGGCATTGGCACTTTTTTAAACATTGAACACCAATCACCAGCATTGATTGGTCAAATTGTTACCTTTACCGCTACCATCACCCTGCTTGAAAAAAACAGCATACACTGCAAAGTCATTGCCACAGTTGACAATAGAGTAATCGCCAACTGCAGCACCGGACAAAAAATCATAAAGAAAGACAAATTAGAAAACTTGTTTCAGCAAATAGCCCATTCATGAGTTCAAAAGCCTTAATCATCAAAAACAAAAAAGCGCATTTTGAATACCATGTGGACTTCGAAGTGACTGCAGGCCTTCAATTAAAAGGCACTGAAGTCAAAAGCATTCGCGAGCACAATGTGAATATTAACGATGCTTATTGCCTCATTGAAGCTGAAGAATTGTGGATCAAAAACATGCACATTGGCCCTTTTAAGCAAGCGAGTTTCAACCAACATGAACCTTTGCGTTCAAGAAAATTATTGGTCACAAAACGTGAATTGAGAAAGATTCACAGTAAAGTGAAGGAGAAAGGCACTGCCATTTTCCCTATTCAATTATTCGAGAGTGAAAGGGGCTTAATCAAATTAAAAATTGGCATTGGCAAAGGCAAGAAATCATACGATAAGCGCAACGACCTTAAAACCAAAGACATTCAAAGAGAATTGTCTAAAATAGGTCTTTAATGCCAGCGTTTTCTGCGCATTTCACGTTTTGAAAACAATCCAATTTGCTTCACCTTGCGCTTTGATCTTTGATCGGATTCATAAATATTATTAGCCGCATCACAAGACTTTGCTTTACAAGCTCCGGAGCTTGAAATTAAGCAAGCAACCCCTAAAACAACCATCCCTTTTATCAGACGCATAATGGCAAATATAATTTAAAATATTAATGGATAAGCATTAGTTTTGTTGAAGTAATTATGAGTCAAGCAGTATATGTGATTGATGCCGTTAGAACGGCAGTTGGTAAGTATGCCGGCAGTTTTGCTCAAGTTCGTCCTGACGACTTAGCCGCCCATGTTTTAAAAGCTTTAGTAGCACGAAATCCCAATATCCCATTCAATGAAACTGAAGAAGTGATTTTCGGGGCCGCCAACCAAGCTGGAGAAGACAATAGAAACGTCGCGAGAATGGCCTCATTGTTAGCGGGTCTACCAACCAGTGTTTCCGGCTATACTGTTAACAGACTTTGTGCTAGCGGACTTCAAGCCATAGCCAATGGCTATATGGAAATCATGGCTGGCAATGGAGATTTATTTATATGTGGAGGTGTTGAAAGCATGACCAGAGCCCCCTTTGTGATGGCTAAGTCTGAAACTGCCTTTGGCAGAGCTCCAGAAATTTTTGACACAACGATAGGCTGGCGTTTCACCAACCCAAGTTTATCGGCCTTATACCACCCTTACACAATGGGAGAAACCGCTGAAAATGTTGCTGAAAGATGGCAAATCAGCAGAGAAGCTCAAGATCAATTTGCCTTTGACTCTCAATCTAAATGGCAAAAAGCCCATGCTGTAAACCGTTTTAAAGATGAAATTGTAGCTTTTGAAATCCCTCAAAAAAAAGGTGACGCTATTCTTTTTGACACTGATGAACAACCCCGATTAAGTACCATAGAAACCTTAGCCGGCCTGAAACCTGCTTTCAAAAAAGGTGGCAGTGTAACTGCAGGTAATTCAAGCAGTGTTAATGATGGTGCAAGTGCCTTAATATTAGCGTCTGAAGCATTTGTTAAAACCCATCAATTACAACCAATCGCCAGAATAGTTGCCAGTGCCGCCTCGGGAGTAGAACCGGCCGTTATGGGCATTGGGCCTGTTGAAGCCTGTCGCAAAGTATTAAAGCGTTCAGGTTTAAACTTGAATCAAATTGGCTTGGTAGAATTAAATGAAGCCTTTGCCTCACAGAGCATTGCTTGTATTCAAGAATTGGGCTTAGACCCTAATATAGTCAATGTGAATGGTGGCGCTATCGCTATTGGTCACCCATTGGGTTGTAGTGGCGCTCGCATCAGCACTACCCTTATACATGAAATGAACAAACGCCAAAACACACAATATGGCATTGCCACTATGTGTATTGGAGTTGGTCAAGGCATGGCGATTGTATACGAAAACTTAAATAGTTAAATTTTTTTGTTAATTATTTGAGCAAGTTTTATATTTGCAGTCAAATCCCCTCAACCTTATTTGATCTTTATGTTTTTCAAACCTCTATTTATGAGAGGCCTTGATGAATTGTGCTACTCTTGAACTGAATTCGATTCAATAGTTTTGCGGTTACCGGCCTTTCAAAAGCCGTATGTATAAATTAACACGAACAATTGCCATTCAACTGATAGTTATGTGTTATTGTTTTAATATTGAGGCAAGCACAAAAACTGTAAATAATAATCTTTGGATACACTACATTGGGAAGCTTCAATTTAAGCCACAATGGTTATTTACATTTGAGACCTCTGATAGACACACTGATTGGGGCAAACAGCATCAACAATGGTTTATAAGACCATCCATTGATTATACCTTTAATAAATTCATCTCTTCAAGTATTGGTTACTCCCATTATAAAACTTTCTCTTATGGCAACCCTGCCATGTTTAAAACACCCTTAGAGGAAGATCACATTTGGGCCCAGATAAGCACTCAATGCTTCTACAAAAAATGGAGTGTATCTAATCGAATAAGAAATGAAAATCGGTTTATTGGACAAGATAAAACCTATCGCAATAGATTGCGCTACATGGTACTCTTTAGTTACCCAATAAGCCCTAAAAAACTATTCATACAATTTGGAGATGAAGCTTTTTTTAATCTCGGCAGTTACAGTGGTAAATCTGTAATGAATCAAAATAGAATCATAGCTGGATTGGCATGGTTTTATAAGCCTAATTTTCAAATTCAATTAAACTATATCCATCAAAACATTTGGAATTACAGTAACACCATTTTTGAAAACAACCCAACAATCAGATTAAGTATCTTAAACAATTTTAAGCTCTTTAAAAATGAAAAATAAACTTCCTTTACCTAAAGATGGCATTACTGGATTAAAAGACCATTTCCTAAGTGATGCGCTTTCAGGCTTTAGTATTTTTTTATTAGCATTACCGCTGAGTTTAGGCATTGCCAAAGCATCTGAATTCCCTCCCATTATGGGCTTATTAACAGCAGCAATTGGCGGTATAATTGTCAGTTTTTTTGCGGGCTCTCCATTAACCATCAAAGGACCTGCGGCTGGCTTAATTGTGATTGTTGCAGGTGCAGTGAATGCTTTTGGCGGTGGCGAATTAGGTTGGCATTTAACCCTTGGGGCATTGTTTATTGCCGGTTTTTTACAAATACTTTTTGGATATTTTAAATTAGGCAAACTCACAGACTTCTTTCCCCTTTCAGCTGTGCATGGCATGCTCGCTGCAATTGGCCTTATCATTATCATCAAACAAATTCCAGTGTTTATGGACATCAACCCTGAGCTCACAAAAGCCAAGGAGCCATTGGAATTATTATTGAATATCCCAAAATTCCTAGCGCTTATTGATACAAAATCAACTCTTGTAGGCGTTGTAAGTTTATGGATTATGCTCAGTTGGAGTAAAATCAAACACCCCAAACTCAAAAAAATACCGGCACCATTAATGGTGCTGCTTTTTGCAATTCCTGCAGAATTAATTTTAAATTTTCAATCCACTGAGCCCAAATATGCATTAGTAAATATTGGGAATATATTTGAAAGCATAAAAATCAACATAGATTTTTCTGGTATTGAACAAGCAGGCATTTTTATAAAATATGTAATCATGTTTGCAGTAATAGGATCAATAGAATCATTGTTGACAATTAAAGCAATAGATATGAAAGATCCATACAATAGAAAATCTAATAGCAATCAAGATTTAATTGCTGTGGGTATAGGAAACACTATCGCTGCCATCTTTGGTGGACTTCCTATGATTTCAGAAGTCGCTAGAAGTTCTGCAAATATTTCTAATGGAGCAAAAACAAGATGGGCTAACTTCTTTCATGGCATGTTCATATTAATTTTTGTACTAATTGCCATTAAGTACATTGAAATGATACCTAATTCTGCACTTGCAGCCATGTTAATATCTGTTGGTATAAAACTGGCCCACCCAAGAGAATTCGTTAATACTTTTAAAATAGGCAAAGAACAATTAGCCGTTTTTATCACAACTATTTGTTTTACTTTTTGGATTGATCTATTAGTTGGAATAGTTATGGGCATGATATGTGAAATCATAATCAATATCATTAATGGCAAACCATTATCTGTTATTTTCAAGGCCCCCACTGTAGTATCATTTGATGGCAATAAATATTTAATTGAAATTGACCAAGCGGCTGTGTTTACGAACTTTATGGGCATTAAGCGTAAACTTGATGCCATTCCAAGTGGATTTGACGTCACTATTGATTTAAGTAAAACAAAGTTAATTGACCACAGTACAATGGAAAATCTGCATACTTATAAAAAGGAATATCAACTTAATGGAGGTACGGTTGAATTAATTGGCTTAAATGAGCACATTGCTATATCTGACCATCAATCAGCTACAAGAATTAAGAAATAATTTATTGCGCTAAAACTTATAAGGAGTTAGCATATATCAATCATGCTTTTAAACATTATCTCAAAATGAAATTGCTTATGCAAGATGCTTGATGTAATTTCACCGACCGATTTTGTTTACTAAATATCAAAAGTTTTTAATTGTTGTTTTAGCCCTACTTCAATTTACTGTAGTGCTTGACTTTATGGTATTATCTCCATTAGGAGCGGTGCTACTAAAAGAGTTAAAAATCAATGCTCAAGAATTTGGGTGGGTGGTTTCAGCCTATGCATTTAGTGCAGGCTTATCAGGCATACTCTCTGCTGGGTATGCAGATAAATACGACCGCAAAAAGTACCTGTTATTTTTTTATGTTGGGTTTTTGTTAGGTACGCTTATGTGTGCTATGGCAGACACTTACACTTCCCTATTGATTGCCAGAATTGTTACAGGCGTATTTGGGGGTGTTATCAGTTCCATTTCCTTTGCTATTGGCACTGATAGTTTTAAAATTGAAAATAGAGGTAGGGTAATTGCCTACATTCAAATGGCTTTTTCTGCCAGCCAAGTATTAGGCATCCCTATTGGCTTAAAATTAGCTGAGCTATACAATTGGCATGCGGTCTTTTATTTAATAGTTATTCTTGGCTTGCTATTAGGCATAGTCATTTTTGTATTCATGAAACCTGTTAACGCCCATTTACAGCTAACTGAACCCAAAAACGCCTTCAGACATTTAAAAGACACACTCATTAACCCTAATTATTTAAAAGGATTTTTGGCCACTATATTATTGTCAACTGGTGGCTATATGATGATGCCTTTTGCCTCTGCCTTTAGTACCAATAATTTAGGTGTAGCTTTAAAAGACCTGCCTTATTTGTTTGGTGCTACTGGAATAGTTACCATTTTAACGGGGCCTTTAGTCGGTAAACAATCAGATAAAATTGATCGATTCAAAATCTTTTTAGGTGGTAGCCTATTGAGCATGTTAGTCATTGTGTTTTACACCAGACTTGGCCATACTCCCCTGCCGATAGTAATGGTATTTAATGGTCTAATGTTTATTGGCATAAGCGCCAGAATCATTGCCTCCTCTAGTCTTATTTCTATGGTCCCTAAACCACAAGATAGAGGGGCTTTCATGAGCATTAATTCCTCCATTCAACAATTGTCTGGAGGTATTGCCGCAGCCATTGCCGGTCTTATAGTCGTAAAAACAAGTACAGGCAAATTATTGCATTATGAACAATTGGGCATGGTGGTCATTTGCACCATGACCATCGCTACCATAATGATTTACCGTTTAGAAAAACACTTACTCAAACGATAAGTGAACTATTGCAAGCCATGCTTTGCATTGTCTAACAAATTCTGACGGGTCCAATCTTGAAGTGTATCAAAATCAGTTTGCCTATGGCTACAAGCTTGTATTTGACACAATTTACATTGTTGCGGCACACAACCATCTATATGAACAAAGAACTCTACTTGTCCATTAAAGTGCTTGTGCAACAAAGCTGTAAAAGCATCCATTTGTTGATGCGCCTCATTGACATTGATATAATATGGAACCGTTAAGTGGCAATCAATATGATAAAAACCAGCATAATTGATAACGCGTACATTGTGAACATCTATCCATTGTTTAGAACGGTGTTCATTCAAAACATTTACGATTTGATCCACCACCAACATATCGGTTTCATCCATAATACCCGAAACAGATTGTCTAATGATTTTATACCCTGTTCGCAGAATGATTAAAGAAAACAAAATTGCCACACTTGCATCGAGCCATAGGGCGTTGGTCAACTTTACTAAAACCACCCCAATGACTATTCCAAGGGTTGAGTATGTATCACTTTTTAAATGTGCCCCGCTACCCATTAAAACAACGGACTGGGATTGTTTACCAACCTTACCGCAATACCAACCTAATGCATAATTTACTGCGCTGGTTAACAACAACACAAGAATACCAAAATCAATAGATCGGATGGCTTGTGGATGCAGTAAATGTTGAGTGGCTTCAAACACAATAAATAGGGCTGCCACCATAATTAATACACCTTCAATAGCAGAGGTTATAAATTCTACCTTACCATGCCCATAAGGGTGTTCTGTATCCTTTGGCTTATTAGATAAATTCAAGCTGTACAAACCCATAATACCAGCTACAACATTGACAATGCTCTCCAAAGCATCTGTTAATATGGCAACCGAGCCTGTATATACCCAGGCGGTTAACTTAAACAGCAAAAGCAAAACAGAAACAACGAATACCCATTTCTGTAGCCCTATGATTTTTGATTGCTCAGACTTCATCTATTACTCTTCTTCTGAATTTTTAGCCATCATGAGTAAATCATATGCCCCTTTTACAACAAAGGCTTGGTTTGCTGATGCTTCATAATCTATTTGAACCCAAGTGGCTGAACGTTTTAAGACCTTTACTTCTAATAATTTATATTGTTTATTGCCTTGATCTAAAAACACATAGTCTTTACCTTCATAGCTAACAACAGCTGGTTCTGGCAAAACTCTAGCATGAATTCCGTCTGTAGTGATATCCGCATTCATATACATACCAGGAATCAATTCACTGCTATAGGTATCAAAATGGCAATGTATCTGCACATAACCTTCTTTAGACACATCTTGACCTATCAATATCACATCACATTGATAGACTTTATTAGGATTGGTATTGGTGAAGGCTTTTACCTTACTACCAATTTTCAAACTAGCAATGTCTTTTTCATAAACGGTTAAATTCAAATGAATATCATCTGGATTCACCAATTCAAAAAGCACATCTGAACCTGTTATGTATCGACCTACATTCACATTTACCTTACTCACAAATCCACTAATAGGCGACTGTAAATTAATGCTCTTAGAAATAGTATTTTCATTAAGATTTTCAGGTTGAATACCTATTAGTCTCAATTTCTCAGACAAGGCTTTAATGGCAATTTTTTGTTTTTGATAAGTCGCTTTAATTTGCTCGTATGACTTATCACTTATAGCCTTAGACTGATTGAGCTCTTGTTGTCTTTTGTATTCCTTATCAATGAATGAAAATTCAGCTAAAGCTGTTAAGTAATCTTGTTGCAACTGAATGTACTGTTGATCTTCCAATATGGCAATGACTTCTCCTTTCTTCACTTTCATACCAGGTAGTAAATGAGTGCTTTTAAGAAAGCCTCCAAGAGGGATGCCTACAGAGACCATATTTTGGGGTGGCACATCGATTACACCATTGACTTTAACATCGCCTTGCAAAGTTTGGATTTGCATGGTATCCGTTAATATGCCAACAGTCTTAAATTGAGCATCCGTTAATTGTATTTGATTCGTTTTAGATTCAACTTGCTGTTCTTCTTTGGCCGCAGATTGGCAAGCAAACAATGTTGTAATGCAAGTCGTATATAAAAAATATTGAATGATTTTGTTCATAAAAAATTGGTTTAAAATTGGCCCATCAAATAGTTGAGATGGATGATGTTTTGATTGTATTGATTAACAACTTCAAAATATTGTTTTTGAAGTTCAAAGTATTGCCCCATAAGTCCAACCCAATCTGAATAAGAGATATCGCCTGATTGTAATTGCAAGTTGGCAGTTGTTTTTAATTGGTTTAATTGCGTCAATCCAGCACCATCAAAATAATTGAGGTATTGAATATGATGCTCCAAGGCTGATAGGCATTGTTGCCAATCCAATTGCAGAGCTTGTGTTTGAATTTTCAACGCTTGTTCTTGAACCGTTCTGTCAATCTTAGACGCATTGAACATGGCTTTTTGGGCATTGTAAAACAAAGGCACAGTGACGCCAAACTGAAAAGATTGAAACCTAGCACTATTGGTATAAAATCGATTGTCAGCACCAAAGCCATTCATGGTCATATTGGAATATCCCAATTGAATTTCCGGCAATAATTTATACGATTCTAATTTACTCTGTTGTTGACTTAATTGAACATATTGCTTGAGGATTTGCAATTGCGGATGTTTTAACAACAATGAGCTATCAATATTTGGTAATGGCATTCTTCCTGAGCTCAAATCTGGCGTATAATTGGCGTGTGTATTCAACAACCAATTGAATTCAGAAAGCGTTAGCGCTTGGGCGCTTTCTAAAACATGTAATTGCGCCATAATAGATTGACCTTTCAATTGAATGGATGCGTTTTGAGCAATGTCTATTTCCCCTAAACTATACAACTGACTAGACTGCTTCAACATGGCTTTAAACATAGTATCTACTGACCTCAAGGCTAGTAACTGTTGCGCTTGATTTAACCAGTTAAAATAGGCCTGCAGCACCCTTTGCTTCACCTCAGATTGAGTCAATTGCAGATTGGCAGATTGGGCCAAGGTTTGAACACTTAACACTTTGTATTGCTGTGAATACACCATTGGTAAACTCAAGGTTTGGTTCAATCCAAATCGTTTATCAGTGTAATATGAATTGAGTTGCCCTCGCTCAAAAGTCAAAGCTGTTTTAGGAATATTGACAGCAGATTTATTTAAGGCCTTTTGATAGGCTAACACTTGATGAGCTTGCTTAATCTGCAAGTTGTTATTCAAGGCTGAATCGAGCGCTTGTTTAAACCCAATTGTTGTTTGGCTAAAGCCATTGACCCCAACACCAATAAAGGCGATAGTAATGATGGCTTTTAAGGACAAGCCCTTCATTTTAAATGATTGTTCTGACATAATAAACAAAATAGGCAAGACAAATAAGGTTAAAAATGTGGCGATTAACAAACCTCCAATGACGACTGTAGCCAAAGGCCTTTGGACCTCAGCGCCAGCGCCATTGCTTAATGCCATTGGCAAAAAGCCCAATGAAGCAACAAATGCCGTCATTAATACTGGTCTGAGTCTAAGTTTAGTAGCATTCATAACCATTTCAGTTAATGCACCTGTATGGGTCTCTTTTTGACGTTTAAACTCTGAAATTAAAACGATCCCGTTTAAGACCGCTACGCCAAATAAAGCTATAAAACCTACGCCCGCACTGATACTAAAAGGCATATCTCTGATGTAAAGTGCAAAGATGCCCCCCAATGCTGACAATGGAATAGCTGAATAAATTAAACTGGCGTGCTTAATAGATTGAAAAGCGAAATACAGCATGAGAAAAATCAATGCAAGGGCTAGTGGCACAGCGATGCCTAAACGCTTTTTAGCAGCGTTCAAATTTTCAAACGTTCCGCCATAGCGCACTGAATATCCAGGTGGTAATTTAATTTGTTTTTCAATCTTAGTTTTTAACTCATCCACTATAGACTGTACATCGCGACCTCTCACATTAAAACCAACTACAATGCGTCGTTTAGCATCTTCTCTTTGAATTTGATTAGGCCCGACTTTAATCGAAACATCTGCCAGATGTGACAAAGGCACAAAGTTATTTTGACCGATTGGAATCAATAAATTCTGAACATCATTGAGTGTTTTTCTGTGATCATTTTGTAACCTTAACACCAAATCAAAACGCTTTTCACCCTCATATACTTTACCCGCTAAGCCTCCTGCAAAAGCGGTATTAACAACGCTATTGATAGCTGCCACTTGTAAGCCATAACGCGCTATTAAATCGCGCTTGTAATCCACTACTATTTGACTTACCCCAGTAACAGGTTCAACATAAATATCTTGAGCACCTTCAACCTTTGAGGCCAAATGCCCCATCTTTGCTGCATAGTAAGCCAAAGTATCAAGATCTTCTCCAAACAGTTTACAAACAACGTCTTGTCTGGCGCCAGTCATTAACTCATTAAAACGCATTTGAACAGGGTATTGAAAACCAAAGGTAACCCCAGGAACCGCTTTCAAGGCCTCTCCCATTTTCTCTGCCATCTCATTAAATGAATGCGCTGTTTTCCAAGTGTGCTTATCTTTCATGATGATCATTAAATCTTGAGCATCAATTGGCATTGGATCAGTTGGCACTTCACCGCTACCGATTTTAGCCACTACTTTCTCCACTTCAGGAAATTGAGTGAGTAAAATCTTGGAAGCTTGCTCCGAAGCTTTTAAACTCACATTTAAATTACTTCCTGGCAAAACTCTGGTTTCAAGTGCAAAATCGCCTTCCTCTAAACTAGGTATAAATTCACCGCCTAATTGCGTAAGGACAACTACAGCAGCTATGACCAATAACCCTAAGCCTATAAACAACCATTTAACTTTCAATACAATCCATTCAAAAGCTTTTTGATACCAAGCCTCCACTTTTTGCATAAACCAATCAGACCAATTGGGCTTGTGTGCTTTTCTACTCAATAACCATGCACTCATCATAGGCACATAGGTTAAAGACAATATAAACGCCCCTAACAATGCAAAGGCAACTGTTTGAGCCATTGGTTTAAACATTTTTCCTTCAATGCCCTGCAATGAAAATATAGGTAGATACACGATTAAAATAATGATTTGTCCGAAGACCGCACTGTTCATCATCTTACCTGCTGAAGATTTAACTGTATCGTCCATCTCTGTGTTTGAAACTGCCGTCATTTGACCCATAGTGCGAATCGCCAAGGCGTGCATTACAGCCTCAACAATAATAACAGCCCCGTCGACTATCAAACCAAAATCAAGCGCACCTAAACTCATTAAATTTCCACTCACATGAAATAGATTCATCATGATAATGGCAAACAACATCGACAAAGGAATAACAGATGCCACTAATAAGCCTGCTCTTAAATTGCCCAAAAAGACAACTAAGACAAAAATCACTATGAGGGCACCTTCCAATAAATTGGTTTCAACCGTTCCAATGGCATTATTGACCATCTTGGTACGATCCAGAAATGGTTCTATCACAATGCCTTCAGGCAAAGTCTTTTGAATCTCCGCCACACGGTCTTTTACAGCTTTGATTACCTCGCTACTATTAGCGCCTTTCAGCATCATCACCACAGCACCAGACACTTCCCCGAGCGTATCCAAATGCAAAGCCCCATAACGAATTGCAGTACCTATTCTAACTTGGGCAATGTCTCTGATCAATAGCGGCACACCGTTGTCAAGCAATTTAACAGGTACGTTCATAAGGTCTTGTTCTGAATGTACTAAACCTTCGGTGCGGATGTAAAACACATTTGGACCTCTCTCAATATAGCCACCGCCTGTATTTTCATTATTGGCCTCTATGGCTTTAAAAACTTGGTCTATCGTTAAGCCTAATGATTGTAGCTTGTCTGGGTTTAAGGCAATTTCATATTGCTTTAAATGACCGCCAAAACTACTCACATCTGCTACCCCCTTTACTCCTAATAATTGTCTTCTAACAATCCAATCTTGTATGGTTCTTAATTCCATACTACTGTATTGATGCTCAAAGCCAGGTTTAGGTCTTAAAACATATTGGTATATTTCGCCCAATCCTGTTGTAACAGGGCCTAATTCAGGCACGCAAACCCCTTGTGGTATTTGGTCTTTAACATTTTGTATCCTTTCAGACACTTGTTGACGTGCCCAATACACATCCACATCGTCTTCGAAGACTATAGTCACCAATGACAAGCCAAACCTTGAAAAACTTCTTATTTCGTGCAGTCCGGGGATATTGTTATTGGCTTGCTCTATTGGAAATGTAACCAATCGTTCAATGTCAGTAGCACCCAAAGACGGTGCAATTGTAATCACTTGCACCTGATTATTAGTAATATCTGGCACTGCATCTATTGGCAGTTTGAACAATTCAAAACTACCGTATATGATTAGGCCAATGGTAAATAAGCCTATAATCAATTTGTTCTTTATAGAAAACCCTATAATGGTGTTTAAATTCATTATGAATGAAATTTTATGAGTAAAATTAAAAAAAAGGAAATGTTCGCGCTATAACTAGGCGATCAACTGAGGCGGCTGCCAAATGGCTTTACCATCCTGGTAACAATAATGATTCACCAATAGGCCAATTTCGACACTAACATAGCTAAAAGTGGTTTCTGATTCATTGTTGGTGACCAATTCCATGGCCATATTAATGTGATGGCACTGATCTGATTTGAAAGGCAACTTTCCGTGATCAGCATCTGGTATATCTTCACTATGATTGGTGTAGTGCAAATCTAAAAACTCCCAAATGGTTAGGGATTGATTAGACAACTTATGTTCTTGATAATGGTGAACAAACGCCGGCAACTTAACAAGTTGATGTGCTTCCAATAAATTCATTGAAATAATAAACAAGAACCCTATGGCATACAAGCGTTTCACTTAGACAAAGTTAATGGTATAAAATGAAAAAGCAAACCCGGAGGTTTGCTTTTCAAATAAGACAAGTTGCTTAGAAGGTATTACACACCCACATCGTGGTGAGCACTTTCTTCTAAATATGGATGTTTGATAGCTACTAAGCCTTTTTTGCTTAAAGCGGTTAAAGTCCAATAAATGAATAGACCAGCAAATGCTAATGTCATACCTATCTCTAACAATCCAATGCCAGCTTGTTTGTCAATAGCACCTGGCATGATCATTAAATAGATATCATTCCAGTGACCTACTAAAATACATAGAGCAACAAAAGTTAAAATCTTAGGATTACGTTTATTGTTTCTGGTCATTAATACCAAGAATGGAATTAAGAAGTTCAATACAAGGTTAAGGAACCAATGGAACTTGAATGGCATCTCCCAACGCTTATAGTAGTATACTGTTTCTTCAGGAATGTTTGCATACCAAATCAATAAGAACTGAGCCAACCATAGGTAAGTCCAGAAAATAGAGAAAGCGAACATGAATTTACCTAAGTCATGAATATGCTCATCAGTAACCAATTTAAGGTAACCATTGCGTCTTAGGTACAACACGAACAAAATAATGATTGCGAATGTACTTACCCATGCAGTAGCGAAGTTATAGATTGAGAAGATAGTAGAATACCAGTGTGCATCAACACTCATACAAACAACCCAACTTAAAATAGACAAAGTGAAAGCAAATACAAAAGTAAAGGCCGCACCATAAGTGATTGATTGTTTGAAGAAAGTTAAGCCACCTTCAGTATCTTCTTTATAAGATAAGCTTCTCAATTTAACACCAAATAAATACCATACCAATGGAATACCAACTATAAATCCAATGGCCATTTTTGAGTTTAAGAACCATGATTTGTTGTCAAGGATTTTATCAAAACCAGCATCAGTTTTAGTTAAATGTAAATGCTCGTAGTGCAACCAGTGGTATATGTTCTGACCATCTAATAAGAATACGATCAACACCAATACTGCGCCAACAGGCAGAATAGTACTCATGGCTTGCGGCACACGTAATAATACTGTAGCCCAACCAGCATTGGCAATGTATTGCAAAGCAAAGAAAAACAAAGCACAAGCTGAGATTAACAATAGGAAATAACTATTGACTAACAAAGTTGAATAAATTCTTGTAGTCCATGGTTTGCTGTGTTCAGCAACAATAGGATAAACTTGCTCATTGCTGTGTCCTACGTCTACACCGTTAATGTTTTGACCTGGGTAGGCATGGGCTTCAGTTGCATGGTGAGCAGCTGCCTCAGTAGTGGTGGCTTTTGCATGCTCATCATGGTGGGCATCAGTTCTTGGCAAAGTAAAAATGCCAACAATGGTTAACAATATACCGATTGCCAATAAAGCAATGCTTAAAGTTTTAGCTTTACCATTGAAACTGTATTGCTCTTGTTGAATATGGATTTCGTGTCCGTGACTCATTGTAGTTGATTTTAAAGGTTAATACGAAACTGCTGTTTTTTAGTTTTTAGTGGTGTCTTGAACGGTTATAGCTGAAGCCTCTGAACTCAAAGCTTTGATGGCTTGCACATTGCCTAAACTGTCCATCATAGTTAAGCGTTTTACGTATGAAGCAACGCTCCATCTTTCTTTAGGAGACAATGCATAAGCATAACTACCCATACGGTTGTTTCTACCATAGGTAAGAACGTGGTAGATTTTACCAATAGGCAAAGCTTTCATGTAATCGTCTTGATAAATATGGGTTGGTTTAAGTGTAACTTGCTTGGCAGGTACAGGGCCATCATTAAGACCTTGAGTACCATGGCAAACTGCACAATAAATACCGAATAATCTTTCACCTTCTTTTTGATCAGCTTCAGATAAATCCATTTTTAATTTCCAGTTGGCTCCTGCTGCTTCATACCCTTCTTCAGTGTTGTCAAATGGGTATTGATAGTCCAACTGACCTTCAGCGATAGTACCTTTAACAGGTTCTCTCATGGTCATGAAATAAGGATTGTAACGGTATTTATTTGAATCTGAATACTGAGTCATTGGTTCATACCCTTTTGAGTAGTACATATCTGGAGCATACTCAATACCAGGGTTATCTTTTCCGGCTTTCCACCAGCATGAAGACAGTGACACAACTGCTAAAACACTGATGATGATATTTGTAGTTTGTTTCATTTTGTTCTTAGGCTAGTGATTATTTTTTAGGAATGGCTACTTCAGTAAAATCTTCGTAACCGTGGTTGGTTCTTTCTTTAACTTCAACTGCACCACCTTGATACAACATATTACTCAATTCGTTTTTGTCTACCAATTGGTTATCTGTTGCAATCGCTACGACCATTCTATCGTCTGTTTGTCTGAAATCTACACGCTCACTTGGCATTTTACCATGCAACATTTTGTTTCTGATAAAGAACAAAATCGCAATACCAAATGCTGTAAACAATACTGACATTTCAAATAAAACTGGTACATAAGACACCCCAACAACAGGTTTGTTACCAATGATCATTGGCCAATCTATCGCCATAGTATAGGTTTGCAATGTAGCTGCAGTAATAAAGCCTAAGCAACCGCATATGAATGCACCAACTGGCAATAATGAACGCTTTAAACCCATAGCCTTTTCAATACCGTGAATTGGGAATGGTGTGTAGCAATCTATAATTTGAGCACCTTTGTGGTGAACATTAGCAACCGTGTCTAAGAATTGATCTGAATCTTCAAAGATTCCGAACATTACGGTTTTGTTTTTATCCAAAAATAATTTGTTGTCTATCATGAAATTGATATTGAATGGTGATTACTCTCTGTTTTTCAAAATACTCTTAACCTCTGCAATGTTGATCACTGGTAAGAACTTGCTAAACAAGAAGAAACAAGTGAAGAACAATCCGAATGACCCTAAAAATAAGCCAATCTCAGTCATAGTTGGTGAGTACATTAACCAACCTGAAGGCAAATATTCTCTGTGAAGTGAAGTTACAATGATTACGAAACGTTCGAACCACATACCTACGTTCACCACGATTGATAACATAAAGATGAACCAAGGCGTTGTACGAGCCCATTTGAACCAGAATACTTGTGGCGCAATTAAGTTACAAGTCATCATACTCCAATAAGCCCACCAGTATGGACCAGTTGCTCTATTGATGAATGCGTATTGCTCGTATTCTACACCAGAGTATGCCGCAACGAAGAACTCAGTGATATAAGCTAAACCAACCATTGTACCTGTTAACATAACCACTTTACACATAGCTTCTAAGTGACCAATGGTGATATAATCTTGGTAGTTCATTACTTTTCTAGCGATTACCAATAGGGTCAAAACCATACCGAAACCAGAGAAAATCGCACCTGCTACGAAATATGGAGGGAAAATGGTGGTGTGCCAACCAGGAACAACTGAAGTGGCAAAGTCCATAGATACAATTGTGTGTACAGACAATACCAACGGGGTTGAAATACCTGCAAGAATCAATGAAACAACTTCATAACGGTTCCAAGTTCTTACTGAACCTGTCCAACCCATAGAGAAGAAATTATACCAGAATTTTCTGCCAGCAGACTTCGCTCTGTCACGAACTGTTGCAATATCAGGAATCAAACCTAAATACCAGAACACCAATGATACAGAGAAATACGTTGAAATCGCAAATACGTCCCAAAGTAATGGTGAGTGGAAGTTAACCCACAATGAACCAAAAGCGTTTGGCAATGGGAATACCCAGTAGCCCCCTACCCAAATACGACCCATGTGGAATAATGGGAAAATAGCCGCACACATTACAGCGAATATGGTCATCGCTTCTGCAGAACGGTTAATAGACATTCTCCATTTTTGTCTGAATAACAACAAAATGGCAGAAATCAAAGTACCAGCGTGACCAATACCCACCCAAAATACGAAGTTGGTGATGTCCCAACCCCATTGAACGGTTTTGTTCAAACCCCATGTACCTATACCAAACCATAGGGTGACACCTAATGAGATCAGTAATATGCCTAAAAAGATGACTGATAAGATGAAACCAACTATCCAAGAACTTGAAGGTTTGTTTTCAATTGGACGACAAATTTCAGTAGTTACATCATGTAATTTTTTGTCGCCTGTTACCAGCTGTGGTCTTATAATTGAATCGTGAATCATTGTTTAAATTATAATGGTTGGGGTTATGCTTTTACGGTTTCAGTGTCTCTAACTTTAACTAGGTATTTAACAGCTGTCATAGTATTTAATTCTTCAAGCACTCTGTATGAACGCTCGTTCTTAAATAATTTGTGAACTTCACTGTTAGGATCATTTACATCACCAAATACAATGGCGTTGGCTGGGCAAGAACGTTGACAAGCGGTTTTGATTTCGCCATCATTAAGCGCACGTTTTTCGCGTTTAGCTTTTACTTTACCAGCTTGAATGCTTTGCACACACATGCTACATTTTTCCATAACACCACGTGTTCTAACGGTAACATCAGGATTGATAACCATCTTACCTAAGTCGTTGTTAAAATGGAAGTCAAAACGATCGTTATCGTTGTATCTGAACCAGTTGAAACGTCTTACTTTGTATGGACAGTTGTTGGCACAGTATTTAGTACCAATACAACGGTTGTAAGTCATTTGGTTTAAACCTTCAGAACTGTGAGTAGTTGCCAATACCGGACAAACTGTTTCACATGGTGCCTGACCACAATGTTGACACATCATTGGTTGGTGAACCACTTTAACATTTTCCCAATGTAAGTATTCAGCACCTTTCTTAGCTTTTTCTAATTTATCTAAAGCGGCTAAGCCTGTTTCTTTAGTAACATTTTTGCCTTCGAAATCTCTTGATAAGAATAACTCTTTAGTGTAGTCCGTGTTGTTTACGTTTTCAAAAGTGAAGTATCTATCAATACGCATCCAGTGCATTTCTCTGCGGCGTCTTACTTCCGCTCTACCAACAACTGGAACGTTGTTTTCAATGCTACAGCTAACAACGCAAGAACCACAACCTGTACATGAGTTCAAGTCAATGGCCATTGCCCAATGGTGGTTAGGGGCACCATCTTTTTTGTAATCTTTTGTTTCCCAAAGCGTATATAAATGTGGGGCAGTTTTATCGTTGCCTGCTTTAGGGTTTTTCTTCAATTCGTCTAAAGTGGTTTCTTTAACCAAATCTCTTCCCTCAATAGAGTGGTGAGTTTGGGTTTGAGCCAATTCATATGAACCTGAAATTTTTTCTATTTTAACACCGTTTTGAACATAGTTGAAGGTACCATTTTGCATGCTTACAAAAGGATAAGCGTTTTTACCAATAGGTTCAAACATACCTTTCTCACCTACTTTACCTTTTCTACCATAACCTACAGCTATACCAACTGTTCCATTGCTTTGACCTGGTTGAACAAAGATTGGCATGCCTTTTAAGCTTACATTACCAAAGCTGATGTTCACCATATCGCCGTTTTTAATGTCTTGACTTTCAGCTAATGCTTTTGGCAAAGACACGTAGTTATCCCAAGTTACTTTACTGATTGGATCAGGCATTTCTTGTAACCATGGGTTATTGCTCATGCTACCATCTTTAACGGCTACATTTTGATACAATACCAAATCAATCTGGTCTTTCTTGCCTACTGTTTTTTCTAAATCAGCAACGATGCTGTTCAAGGCTACATTGAATGATGGAACTGTTACAGCGGCTGTACCTACTGTGTGAACGCCATCGTGTAAAGCTTTATTGAAGGCTTCATCTGAAGCAACACCCATATTAGCCCACACATTTTTGATGTATAAGTAATAAACTGATGCAGATAATTTTTGACTGTAGATACCTTTCTTCGCAAACGGATCGTTTTCTGGCTTAGCGGCTAAACCTGCCCAAGTCAACAATGAAGTTTGAGCTTGTCTGGTCTTGAATACTTCAGAAATGGTTGGTTGTGTTAATTGATAAACACCAACTTTAGGATTGGCATCATTCCAAGATTCCAAATAATGGTTATCTGGTGTAATGTATTGACACAATACTGCAGTTTCATCTGCAATACCTGCAGTTGAAATGCTCAATTTTACTTGCTTTAAACCTGCTTTAATTTTATCAGACAAAGGAGAATCGTAAACAGGGTTAGTGTTTAAGAATATTACTGCTTGGTATGTACCTGCTTGCAAATCATTTGCAAATTGCATCATATCAGCATCGCTGCCTTTGTATTGATTAGAATGGTTGGTTAAATCAATGGTAGAGCTGTAGTTGGCCAATAACAAGTTAATGCCATTCACTACAGTTTGTAGTTGCGCATCGTTAGAACCTGATACCACCAATGAGCTGCCTTTCTCTTTCCAAAGCAATTCAGCTGCTTGCTTAATAGCACCACCTGCTAATTCACCAGTCATGCTGGTTGAAATTTGAGGCTGCCCAGCCATTTGAGCCAATTGGTTGTACAATGACGTCAAATAAACAGCTTCTTGAGACGCTTTCATTGGGAATCTGTAATCAGCATTAGAACCTGTTAAAGACAAATTGCTTTCAAAAACAATTGTTTTTAACACTTTAGCAGATTGGTCAATGCCATCTACCTTTCTTCTGCTTGACCATGCTTTAGTATATTCTACTGGAGAAATCCAAGTGCCTAAGAAATCTGCACCGAAACTCACTACTACATTGGCTTTATCAAAATTGTAATTTGGAATAACTCGATAATTATCTCCAAAAGACTTCTTGTTAGCTTCTAAAATACCACTGTAACTTACTGCATCGTATTGTACATGCTTAGTGTTAGCGTATTTACCAGTGAAACCATTAATAACAGCTAAAGTAGAAGGACTATGAATAGTACCAGATACAATCGCAATTTTACCACCAGCAGCTGTAATGTCTGTTAATGATTTAGTGATATCAGCATCGATGGCAGCCCATTCAACTGAACTTAAATCGGCTCCATTTACTTTTTTAGGACCATCTAAACGCTCAGTATCGTATAAGCTTAAGATAGAAGCTTGACCTGTGGCACAAGATCCGCCTTTAGAAATTGGTGAATTTTTGTTGCCATCCACTTTGATTGGTCTACCTTCACGGGTCTTAATGGTTACACCACAAGCCGCAGAACAAGCACCACAAGTAGAGTTATAATAATTGGCAACACCAGGGGTAATTTCTTCTGGTTTAACCAAATAAGGAACGATGTTTCTAACTGGAGCGGTATTACATGCTGCTAAAGACACAGCTGCAACACTGAACCCGAAGAACTTCAAGAAGTCTCTTCTGTTAGAGTTTAACCCTAAATTATTTTCACTGAAAACTTCATCAAGCGGTAAAGCTTCATTGAACTCATTTTTTTGAGCCGCTAAGAATTCTTTTGTTCTAAGTAGTTCTTCTTCGCCTTTCCAGTATAATTGTTTTTTTGCCATTGTATAATGATTAGCCTTTAAAATTTGAGATTAATAGTGACATTTTGAACATTCAAGAGCGCCGTATTCTGCAGGAGAAATATCTACCTTACCATCTTTAGTAAAGTACTTAGCATAACTTGAGTTTTTGTTATCTTTTTCCGCTTTGATTTTAGCGTGTAATTTTTCGTAGTATGGGTTGTTTTCTACATCAATCTTTCTTTCTCTGTGACAGTTGATACACCATCCCATTTGCAAGGTAGCGTATTGCTCAACCACTTCCATAGTTTGAATTGGACCGTGACAAGTTTGGCAAGTTACACCAGCACCTTTTACGTGCATACTGTGATTGAAGAATGCGTGGTCAGGTAGGTTGTGAATTCTGATCCAACGAATAGGCTTAGGATTAGGACCATATGTTTTATCGTCAGCATTGTAATCCATTGCTGCATAGATCTTTTTAATTTCTGGAGAGATTTCACCATCGTAACGGTCTCTCAATTGAACCACTTGGTGACAGTTCATACAAGTGTTCACACTAGGAACAGAAGCTTGTTTTGACTTTTCTGCAGTTGAGTGACAGTATTTGCAATCAATTTGAAGATCACCAGCGTGTAATTTGTGAGAATATTTGATTGGCTGTGTTGGCGCATAACCTTGTTGAACAGCTACTTCAGTTACACCAAAGTTAAAACCGTAAACCGCTAAACACAATAATATAACAGTACCAATTACCATTTTTAAAATGGTTGGGTTGATGCGTTTTTTCCATTCTGGAGTTGGTTTGTGCTCTGCCGCATGGTCAACAGTTTCACCTTCCATCTCTTGAACAGAGGCTTTAAGGGTGTTTTTGGTTTTTCTTAAAACCAACCAAACAACAAACAACAATACGATTAAGAACATTAAGATATAGAAAGTAGTTTCGCTGTAGAAACTCACTTTACCTTCACCTGATCCAGTTTCAACTTTCGCTTTAGCTGGCGGAGTCCATTCTTTGAAGTAAGAAATGATAGATTTGATTTGATCATCAGAAAGATTCTCAAATGAATTCATTGCCACTTTGTTGTACTCATTGAAGATGGCAATAGCGTCTTTATCACCGCTTGCTCTAAATTTTTCGTTGTTGCGAATCCATTTTAGCAACCACTCTTCAGAACGTCTGGTGTGAACACCATTCAAAGCAGGACCTGTTTGCTTAATGTCCATTGCGTGACATGAAGTACAATTGGCTTTAAATAATTTCTCACCTTCTGTTGCTTGAGCAGACAGTTTTGCAGGTTCTTGAGCAAAGGCATTGCTAGAGAAAATGGATAGATTGAGTAAACAAACAATTGTGAACACAATTGATTTTACTTTCAGGGTCTTTTGGCTTAGGTTTTTAACCATGTGATTTTGACTGAAATGTGACAATACTAATTAGTCCGCAAATATATCTAGGAATGTCTCACTTTAAAAAGTATTTATACACAATTATTTCAATTTAGAATTATTCTACTATAAAATTATAACAACTTGTTTTTCAGTAATTTACAAGTGAGATTAACTGGTCTAAGTTTAAGAAGAATGTCGATAGATTGTCAAATTGTATTTTTTTAAAAACGACAGATATTGCCTCTAAAAAGACAATTAAAAAATCAATTGAAAAAATTTTAATGAAAAGCTTAATTAAAAATTAATCGCCTATTAAGGCATAACTGTCACTGTCCCTTTTTGGGTGTAAAATTTATTGTCCCATCCCTTGTAAGTAACCACCCAAACAAAAACATCATTCATAGCGGACAAGCCTCTGGTTTGCCCATCCCATTGAACGGCTTTATCATGGCTGTCCCACACTTTTTCACCCCAACGGTTGAATACCCTCATTTCAAATGTTTTAACAAAAGCATGAGAAACACCCCAAACATCGTTGCTGTAGTCATCGTTGGGCGTAAATGCATTGGGAACAAAAACCAATGGTGGTTGAATCAATCTGATTTCATTCGATCTACTTATGGCGTTTTTGCCTTCCCCATTGGCGTTTAGTCCTTCAAAAGCCTTCACCACATAATAGTAGGCACCCCACCATAAATCTAAATCTATGTCATTATAGGTTCTTAACATTTGGGTATTAGCAAGCCTCCTAAATTGGCCTGTATCAACCATTCTCTCGAGTTCGTAATGTTTAACCCCTCCTATCCAATTTCTGTAAGGTGTCCAATCAAGGTCAAAAAACAATTTTCCAGTTTGGCCTGTCAAAACAATATTACAGGCATCATTACTTGGTTTGCTGACATGACTGCACTGATCATTAATCCCAATTCTATAACAATAACTTTTGTCAGAAACTTCAACCGCATCGTCTACATAACTTGTATCATTCAATTGATAAATTGTCTTGATTTTTCTGTATCCTACAGATTGACCGGCAATGTTATCAGCCCTGTAAATATCATAAGATGCAAAATCAGGCTCTTGACTTTTCAACCAGTGAATAGACACCGACTTGTTGTTGACCACTGTAGCATAATGCAAATAGGTTGAATCAATTGGCGTATTGAATTCCACCAATGTATTGATTCTGTCGCCAGGATCATAGGCCTGACCGCAAATATTATAGGCGACCATGTAGTATTGGTAATTTAACACTTTAGGATCAAACGGCGGTTTATCTTTAAAACTAGAAGCCCCGTTAGAAAATATTGTATCTAGAATTTTAACACTTCCGCTGGGATTTTTTCTACACAAGAGCACATACTTAAAATACTTATCGGTTGTAAAGGCTTTCCAAGATAATTTGACAGAGCCATCATCAGAAAACAACAAACAAGCGGTTTCTGGGGTTAAAGACAATGGCGGGGCCTTGACCAACATTTTAATTTTAGCTGTATTACTGTCTTGAGAAGGACAGCCTTGATCATAGACCTTGACATTAAAAAACACTGTATCTAAACCAATATGAGCGCAATTGGGGTTCCAAACAATATGTGCTTTAATGACATTTTGCCCCGGCAAGCGATCTATTTTAGTCACTTTGGGCAAAGGCAAAGGAAAATTTGGGTTGTCAAACACCCCACCTTCTAAAACAATTCTAAGACTATCACTTTTATCTGGGTCAGAGGCTATCACATCATAACTTAAAGTATCCGTTGCTAGCACTGTGTATAAGGAATCTTTAACGCTTGGCTTTCTATTTAAGTTTTCAAAATCAAACTTAAAGACCGCATTGTTACAGTTAGATGAATTGTTTTGAGGACTCCAAACACCTGGAGTTGTTGGGAATAAACTATTACCGCCACAACCTGCACAAACCGATTGGTAGATTATGCCTCGTTTGTCGAAGCGTGAAGTACCGCCATCAACATGTTCGTGAGCAGTATTGCTTCCACTGGTTTTACCACCAAAATAGGTTCCATACTGAAGGTTTTCCAGATTTTTACTAAAAACACCTAAATAAAAGTCATAGCCGTCTGTTGTTTTTTGATAGGCATCGGTTGAAAAAGGCATATTATTAGTTCCTCCGCCAGTAAAACCAGTAGTGAAATTAATAGCACCCCATCCTGAAATAAAAATCCGTTCACATTCATCAACTAAAAAAGCCGTTGGAGATAAATCTGGTTTACTTTTATTCAAAGCACCAAAAGTGGTTTCAAGTTCAATGACATTTAGGTTTAACCCCAGTTTTTTAATAAACATTTTAGCATCTTTATTGGCATATACAGATGCACTAGAGGTCATAATACCCTCTGTTTGACCATAAACAAATGGCTTACCATACTTATCGGTTTTGACAAAATAACATTGATCATAGGCTGATGTACCAATAAAAGTATAAGACAATAAAGCTAAATTATTTAAGTCAATTCGAAGTAAGTAACCATCTGCTCTACCACCATTATTAGTTTGTTTCAAACCTGGAACAGAATAAGAAAAACTACTGCTATTACTCCCCCCGGTAACATAAACATCCCCATGACTACCTAAATCAATGCCATAGGCTGCATCATCTCCAATTGACCCTATGTAAGAAGCAAACAAAAGATTATTTAGATCTGAACTTAGTCCAAAAACACAGCCATCTTGTTTACCATTGTAGGCATTATCAAATGCTGCACTTGTAGGAAAATCAATGGAATTGGTGGTACTAGCAACATACACAGCATCATTGGGTCCGACTATAATTTCACCTCTAAAATCATCTGCATAGTTGTACAATAATGGGCTTGTTGTACTACTTGGTCTATCGCCATTAAGCCCGTCAAAACTGCTACCGCCAACAAATGTACCTGCCAATAATTGATCCCCTCCTGATGACAATTTGACCACAAAAATATCAGATAAGCCGTTGTGGGTATCATCAAAAGCTGGCGCCGTTCCAATAGGAAAATCAGCAGACTTCGTCGTGCCCATTATCATGAGTTGCCCTTGATTATTCACCACCATGCTGTGTGGCTGCTCATTATTAAATATTCCACCTATATAAGTTGAAAACAACAAGGATTTTCCGTCCTTACTGAATTTCAAAATTCCACAATCTCTATCAACATAACCGATACTCCCTAATTCAACTGCTCCACCTGCAAAACTCATTTGAAAAGCACCCAATGTTAATGGAAAACCAAAATCAAAAACAGTACCTCCTGCATAGGCATTTCCTAATGAATCAAATGTTGCCGTGTAGCCAAAATTATCCGCTCCAGAACCACTGTAGCTAGAAAATACTAAAACAGGATCTAAAATAGTTTGGTGCTTAATGAGCTCTTGATTTGGCCATTTAAAACTCAAAATGGAATCAGATAGCACATAGTCAACCTCTAGGTATTGTTTGTTGTCTTTATTGGTTTCATATACTACTGGGGCTTGTTCAGTCAATTGACCAAAGCGATAGAAGACCTCTAATTGCCCATTGTTTAATTGAAGTTTATTGGCCCCTTTGTATTTGAGTTGTATGAGGCTTGGGTTAGCACCAGGATGTAAAATAAAATTATATTTAATCTGACCTTGATATTCTAAAAGCTCATAGTCAATGTGCGGATACAATTCTTTGATGTAGACCCCATGAAAACTCTTTACATGATGGCGCCATTTTGATGGCTCATTCCCTTTAAAATAATTACTGTAATCTGAAAAAGCATTAACCCCCTCGCAAATGGCCTTAGGATTGCCACCCAAAAATTCAATACTTATTGCATGCGCTTTTATTGACTTTAAATTAGCCGCATCATGTTGATACGCATTTAACTGTTGAGCATCGTAAAACAAATAGCTTAATTGATTAGATTGAACAAATAATGTCGCACCCTTGAGATCCGCTTTAAAAGCTGCAGGATTGGACCATTGCCCTTTGTTTTCAGTAAATCGCAATTGAGCCTGAGCAATTGTTAAAGAACAATTCACTAAAAGAAATAATCCTATGGTTTTAATGGCTTTCAAATGCTTAACAAATATAATTGAATTGCGCTTGTTTTTTACAACCCAATTCATAGGTGGCATTGAATTGCGCGCTTAATTGATTTATTTTGCATTAGCAATGCAGCAAATTGAACGCATCATATTTTTTGGCACGCCCTTGTTTGCCGCCACCATTTTAGAAGCACTTATCCTACAAAAAAAGCCAATTGTGGCCGTTGTTACCGCGCCGGATAAAGCTGCCGGAAGAGGATTAAAAGCACATACATCTGCTGTCAAACAAATTGCAGAAAAATACAACCTCCCAGTTTTGCAACCTGAGAAACTGAAATCAGAAGATTTCCTATCTGCCTTAAAATCATTCAATGCTGATTTGCAAATTGTGATTGCTTTTAGAATGTTACCTGAAAAAGTATGGAACATGCCCAGACTGGGTAGTATGAATTTGCATGCGAGTTTATTGCCAGCCTACAGAGGAGCTGCGCCAATCAATTGGGCCATTATTAACGGCGAAACCGAAACAGGCTTAACTACCTTTATCCTTCAACATGAAATTGATACAGGCAATATTATCCGCCAAGTCAATATGCCCATTTTATTAGAAGACAACGCTGGTAGCTTACACGACAAAATGATGCAAGCTGGAGCAGCAATAGTAGCCGAATCAATTGATTGCATTGAGCAAGATCAATACGAATTTAAGCCACAGAAAGCTGGAGAATTCCCTCATGCACCCAAACTCAACAATGATAACTGTCTTATTCATTGGGCCCTACCTGCCATTAAAGTCCATAATTTGATAAGGGGTTTATCTCCTTATCCAGGCGCTTATTGCCTTCACAAAGACAAAAACATTAAAATACACAAAAGCCAATTGACCAGCCTCCCGAGTTCTAACCCCGGTCAATTTGAGATGGCCAATAAACACCAATTACTAGTGCACTGTGCTGACTATTGTCTTGAAATTTTAGAATTACAAGTTGAAGGCAAGAAAAAAATGAACGCCACAGAGTTTATTAACGGCTTTCAATCCCTTATTTAATGGCTTGATTAATCAAAGTCAACACCTCGGGCGTATACCATTGAATGCCCTCCACTTTTTTCAATAGTATTTTTCCTTTTTTATCCAACAAATAAGTGGTTGGATATGCGCTTACGCCTAAATCTGCTTTTAACTTTTGAGTGGAATGATAAAAATTCAAACCTGATTGAAATCTGGCTTTAAAGGCCGCAATTTTGGATAAAGGTTCATCAGATACCATTAAGATTTCTAGGGTATCATTATAACGTTGCTTTAGTTGTTGTAATTGAGGCTGCTCTTTAACACAATCGCCACACCAAGTTTGAAAATAAGACACAATAAGTATTTTATTTTTACCTAGATTCTGAGCTGCTTTACTGCTGTCTAAATTCAACAAAGTAGGCAGTTTGAAGGTTTCGGCTTTGCGGTTTTTGGCCATCACAACTACTGTCACAATAATGGCTAATGACAAAGACAAGATTAAATTGGTTTTAAGTTTCACACAACAAAATTAAAGGATTTCATGAATTTTCTTTTCGAATAAAATTGGTTAATTTGGCCCTTTATTTTATTTGAATCGCATATGAACTTTCAAAAACCAATCACCGCACTTTGCTTGCTGCTTTGCATGCAGGTTAATCTTGCAGAGGCGAAAAAGAAAAAGGCAGCAGAGCCTGTAAAACCAACCATTCCTGTTGCAAGCATTGCTGACAAAGTTAAAAAATGTAAAAAAATCGAAGGCTTGTTCACATTATACAGAGATACCACAAACGGGTCTGTGATGATGTTGGTTAAACGCAGTCAATTCAGCAAAGAGTTTATTTATTTTAGTTATGTTGAAAACGGCAACACCACCACAGGCCACAATAAAGGCACCTTCAGAGACAATAAAGTCTTTACCATCAATAGGTATTTCAATCAAATTGAATTCACAACTCAAAATTCAAACTTCTACTTTGATCCTCAAAATGCAATCGCTAAAGCAAAAGATGCCAACATCACCAACGCTGTAATGGCTAGTGAAAAAATAGTTGTTGCTGATGAAGTTAAAGGGGAATATTTAATTGAGGCAGACAACCTCTTTTTGTCTGAAGCTTTATACCAAATCAAACAAAGTAGTTTTTTCCCAGGCATGTTTAATCTTGGTCAACTAAGCAGAAGTAAAACCAAATACCATCAAGTTAAAAACTATCCTGAAAACACGGATGTAGTTGTCAAATACGTATATGATGATCCATCATCAAGAGGCAGTAGCAGCGATGCTATTACGGATGGTCGTTACATGGAAATTCTCTTGCAACACAGTTTCATCGAGATGCCTAAAAACAATTTTAAGCCGCGCTTAGACGATCCAAGAGTAGGTTATTTCTTAACACAAGTGAACGACATGACCACCACAGATGCATTGAACTATCGCGATTTGATTCACAAATGGGACTTGACTAAAAAAGACCCCAACGCAGCGGTATCTGACCCCGTTAAACCAATTACATGGTGGATAGAAAACACCACTCCAAAAGATTTAAGACCAACGATTAAAGCGGCCATTTTACAGTGGAACATTGCTTTTGAAAAGGCCGGATTCTCAAATGCTATAGAAATAAAAGAACAACCAGATGATGCCACTTGGGATGCTGGAGATATTCGTTACAATGTGTTAAGATGGACCAGTAGCCCAGAGCCTCCATTTGGTGGCTATGGCCCTAGTTTCGTCAATCCTAGAACAGGAGAGATTTTAGGTGCTGACATCATGTTTGAATGGGTATTTATAACCAACCGCTTAAAGTCTCAAAAAGTATTTGATCAGGCAGGTCTTGATATGCTAATTGAAGCATCCAAAGAACATCAAGATTTAGGATATGCTTGTACTGCTGGTGATCAACTACACATGCAAAATTTATTGGGTCTTCAAGCATTAACCGCTCAACAAGCAAGCGAAGCAGAAGTTGATCAGTTTTTAAAAGAAGCCTTATACTATTTAGTATTACATGAAGTAGGACACACCTTAGGACTCAACCACAACATGAAGGCTACCCAATTGCACAGTGTAAACGACTTATACGACATCAATAAAACCAAAGCAATTGGATTAACTGGCAGTGTGATGGATTACCCTGCAGTAAATTTCAGCAACCGCAAAGGACAAAAATGCCAATACTACACTGACAGACCTGGACCATATGACATGTGGGCGATTGAATTTGGGTACTACGAAGCTAAGGACTCGACAGATGATCTTAAGACCAGAAAACAAATTCTAAACAGAAGCACTGATCCTGCCTTGTGTTTTGGCAATGATGCAGACGACATGCGCGCACCTGGAAAAGGCATAGATCCAAGAGTGATGATTGGTGACATGAGTAATGACGCAGTGAGTTTTGCCAAAGAACGCATTGAGTTAATCAAACAATTACAAAGCCAATTAATGAGTAACTATGGACATTCAGACAGAAGTTACCATGAGTTGAGAAGCAATTATTTAGTTCTAAGTGCTGAATGGGGAGTTCAAGCTGGAGTGGTTTCAAGGTATATCGGCGGGGTTTATGTAGACCGCAGTTTTAGCAATCAAACTACCAATCAACAACCATTAACTGCTGTGCCGTTAGCAACTCAAAAAGCAGCTATGAAACTATTGACTGAGCAAGTATTTGCCCCCAATGCCATGGAAGTTCCAAAAGATTTGGCCAACTATTTACAAATGCAAAGAAGAGGTTTTGATTTCTTTAGCTCTGGTGAAGATCCAAAACTTCACAAGCGTGTTTTGAATATTCAAACTAGCGTATTAACCCATATTTTACATCCTAATACTTTACAAAGAATCACTGATAGTAAATTGTATGGCAATCAATATGAATTATCAGATGTCTTTAGAGACTTAACCTCAGCCATTTTTGATGCTGACCTTAATTCTGATGTAAATACTTATCGACAAAACCTACAAGCAGAGTATGTTGAATTTTTGGTATTCATGTATCAATCAGGTGTTTATGACGCCATTTCAAAATCTAAAGCACATGCTCAATTATTGTCAATTCAAAAATCATTGACAGCAGCTTTACCTTCGTCGACGAAAAACAGCAAAGAGCATCGAAATTTTATACTTTCGTCGATAAAGTCTGCTTTAGACTCAAAGTAAGGTTTTTTAGACTATCCACAAAACAAAGCGCAACAAATTGTATATCAATTAGTTGCGCTTCTTTTTTACCACTGAAATTAACTTGCATTTTTTAATCCAAAGAGAATCTTGAAGTTTTGTTTCAAACGACAAAACAGACATGAGAATTTACATTGGAAACCTAAACTATCGATTAAGAACTGAAGAATTAAAGGAAGTATTTTTGGCCCACGGCGAAGTCATTGGCGCTAAAATAGTCAGAGACCCTGAGACAAAACGCAGCAAAGGATTTGGATTTGTAGAGATGGCTAATGAATCAGATGGGAACAATGCTATCGAAGCCTTAAACGGCAGTGAATTGAGCGGTCGCAAAATGATTGTTACTGTTGCCAAACCAAGGGAATTCAACAACTCTTCAGACAATCCTATTCAAGATTAAGCTCAGTTAATTGTTAATACTATAAAAGCGCTAAGGGAACGAGGCGCTTTTTTTGTGGCGCTATAAATATTGCTTTTGAATTAAGAATTGAAGCAATTCACCCAACTCCCCTTCTGATTTCAATTCAGTTGAATGAAATTTTAAATCTTTATGGGTCAAAATATGCCAGGTGTATGTACCTTGTGAATTCAAGATTTTCCCTCTAGAAGCAGTTGCAATATCAGCGCCCAATGAATTAATAATAGTTAGTTGTAATAGATCTCCCTGTGGACTTTGAACGATGTTTTCCTCCCATCTTGCAATCAATTGACCATCTTGAGCCACCTGATCTTCCGAGTAGGTTAAGGGTGCTTGTAAATTGCGTTTGACAATGTAACGTTTTTCATATGGCACTTGAACCGAATCAACTTTTAAAGGTATTTGCTTGGCCGATGTTCCGTTTAAGGTTAAAAACAACTCTGCTCTTGTGGTATCTATTCCATAAGGAGTCATTAACTGGTATTGACATACAGCAGATGCCACATTGAACCAAGTTGGTTTTTTTAATGCCGAACAAGACATTGCCAAACTTGGAAACTGAAAGTTGTAAAGGGTTTGTTTTGGGATATTTTGACTTGAATCAATTAACATGGCTCTATGCTTATCTGAAAAAGCCAACAATTCATATCGTTCTTGGTTATTGACATTGACCAAACGGTGTGCTATGGCGACAGGCTTACCTGAGCAAAATAATGTATCTAAACCCATATAAACAGATTGCTTTAATTTCAAGGCATTGTGTTGCTGTATCTGTTTAGCCTGATTACTTTTGGGCTTGGCAGCGATTACATGCAAATGAAGGAATAGTAGCCCTATAAGACAAAAGAGTATCTTAGAAGGTTTTATACTGTTTAAGATCCAAATGGTGCTTGGCACTAGAAAATTCTTGTTCATAATTACCTGCTATGACGACAATTTTATTGTTAAGGTTGTTAAGACAATTTTTGTACCATAATTCACCTGCTTGATCAATATTGCTCAGAGGCTCATCTAACAAAAGAATTGGAGAAGTACTACAAAAACAAAGTGCTGTTTTTAGTTTTTGTATTTGCCCTGAAGACATAAACTGTATTGGGCTTTGTTTTGAGAACTTAAGTTGGGTATAGTCATAAAAGGCCTCTAGTGATAAAGCAATTTTATTGGCTTTGCTATACAACTCATGAATTTCTTCGATGGAACATGACATAGGCAACTCCATATAAGGACCAGTATAACTAAACAATTGATTGGCCTTAAAATCTGCTTTCCCATCAATTACCACTTGTCCTTCGCTAGGCTCTATAAAGCCATAAAGTATTTGCATGAGGGTAGATTTCCCAAAACCATTTCCACCTTGAACAGAGAGCACATCGCCAGTTGTTAATGACATTTGCACATGACGGAACAACCAATGATTGGCATAACGTTTACCGATATCTATCAGTTGAAGTTCCATAGCTACAATATTACATGAATTAAGGCTTTATGGCAACCGTCATTTCACGTTTCCCGAATGCCCCTGGTGGATTATAAACCTCAAACCCAATTTGTTTTAAATGTCTTTTAAATTGTCCTTGTGCACAGTAGGTCACCAATCTGCCTTTATGGGCCATTAATTCATAGAGTTTTTTAAAACATTCTATTTGCCATACTTCAGGTTGTTTAGAAGGTGCAAACGCATCAAAATAAACCAAATCAATTGGGCCATCAAAAGCCATTTGAGTTTTACTTAAGTCTTCTAATTTCGATGGTATTAATTGAAATTGGAACCCTGCTTGTATGGTCTGCATTTGCTCACTAGCCAACAGGGTGGGCAAAGAACTTAAGTGCTTTGGCACCTGTTCAAAATGTTGGTAATAGGATGCTAATAATGGCAAGCTTAACAAATAAGGCTCTAATGACATCATCCGAATCGAATGAAGTTCGGAAGTCGCTTCAAGGCTTAGCAGAACATTTAATCCAGTACCGAATCCAACTTCAAGAATAGTTAAAGAAGAGGCCTCAGATAATTTTGGCAAAAGACCATTTTGAATATACACATGCCAACTCTCCCCTATTGCGCCTTTATTGGAATGATAGGTTTCTAATAAGCCTGGCAAATACAATGTAGCACTGCCATCTTCTGTTCCTTGAATTTGAATGTCTTGCAGCAAATTAATTACTTGGCTGGTCTTACGGTTCTTTGCTCTATGCGTTTTTCGTAGTCTTGACCTTTAAAAATCCTATGAACGTAAATACCTGGTGTGTGAATGTCATTGGGATTCAATGCGCCAGCTGGCAACAATTCTTCCACTTCTGCAATGGTAATCTTTCCGGCCATGGCCATTAATGGATTAAAATTTCTAGCTGAATCTTTAAATATCAAATTGCCATGTGTATCGCCTTTCCAGGCTTTTACAATAGCAAAATCTGCATCGAAAGCATGTTCTAATAAATAGGTTTTGCCGTTAAACACTCTAGTTTCTTTACCAATAGACACTTCAGTACCAACCCCTGCTGGCGTGTATACCGCTGGCATACCATAACCCGCAGCCATACAACGAGTAGCTAAAGTACCTTGAGGGATCAATTCAACCTCAAGTTCACCAGATAACAATTGACGTTCAAACTCTGCATTTTCACCAACGTAGGAAGAAATCATTTTCTTAACCTGTTTGGTTTGCAACATCAGACCAATGCCAAAATCATCAACACCAGCATTGTTGCTTATACAAGTTAACTCTTTACTACCTTTCTTAACCAAGGCAGCAATACAATTTTCAGGAATACCACATAATCCAAAGCCGCCTAACATAATCACAGCGCCATCTTGAATGTCTTTTATGGCTTCTTCTGCATTGGCTACTACTTTATTCATACCGCGAAGATAATTAGTTTATTCTTATTTATTTCAGTGCTGTATTATTTGTAAGCATGTGCAATACTGGCACCTATTTCCATACCCCAGGCTATACCAATATGCACGAAAATACCCCCCAAAATTGATTGACTATAAAAGCTCATTACCCCTAAAAGACTGCCTCCAAAAAATGAACTGATGGCTTCTCCTGTAGGTTTCCCGTAATGAATAGACATATACATTAATGACATGGGCAACACTGCATATATACCAACATAGCGAATAAACGCAATGACCATAAAACCTCTAAAAAACAACTCTATAGAAACAAAATCAAGCCCGTAAAACAATTCATACAAACACAAATCAAGCCAATTACCGCCCACTTCAAGTACTTTGTTGGCTCTTGGATAGTAACTTAAAAACGATTGATTACAAGCAGCTAATGCAATCAGTGGCAACATAGCTAACAGCAGGTAGGCATATAATTTATATTGCGACTTCAAGGGTTTTAACCCGTAAAAATGTTGATGATCTGATTCATGAACAAGCCAAATTACAAAGACCGGCACAATACAATACAAGGCCCTGAACACATTGTTAAATACCCTGAATTTTAACAGCGCTTGCTCTGCCCCAAAAACAGCTTCAATCCACACGCCGTGATAGGTAAAACAAGCCCTAAAAGCAAACAACAAACAGGCTAAAAGCCAAAGCAAATGCATGCGCCATTGGGCCTTTATCCCGCTTAAATGAATAGTTGGCAAGACAAGGCAGAAACCAACATAAACATGAATGGCATACATCAGAAAGAAACCAGCTAGACTGGGCCAAAAATCAAGTTGATGCAATTGCTTTTCTATGTGATAGTAATGATTTAAACTGACACTGATAGTGGCAAAAGCGAGTAACAACACACCTTGTGTTAGAGAGAATGCCCTGAGGTAATTTTTCAATTCTCCTATTAAAGCCTTAATCATGACAGCATTAAACTACAACCACGGGTATCACTATAATCCATTCTCCCTAAGACTTCAAAACAGCCATTGGCATGTTTTTTACCTAAGTCAGATGTTTCAATAAAAGCACAAGTATTGAAATTGGCTAAATCAACAATATTAATGGCCCCATGTTGTTCTGGACCTAAAACTGTAAATGGATCATTCATTTCTCTGATCTGAATCCTCATCCAGGGTGGACAGAGTAGTTGTCCATTGGCTTTTGAATAGGCTTGAGACATGAGTTCTGTCATACCATATTCAGTTGCTATGCTTTTTGTGTTAAATGCGCTACACAATTCACCATGCAATTCTTGTCTGGTGATTTCCTTACGACGGCCTTTCATGCCTCCTGTTTCGATGATAATACAATGCGACAAATCAACTGAGTGAGATTCTGCTAAATCAAGTAAGGCAAATGACACGCCCCATAAAACAGTAGGAAATTGACGACTCTTGTTGACCTGGATTTGCTTCAATAAAGCTGCCCAATCATACAAATAAAACTGTGAGCCTAAGGCGAGTGTACTTTGAACAAAGTGATTGACTTGAACAATTAAAGAGGAGTTGGATCGCTCCAAATAATTCGGCAATAAACCCAAATGAGCGAATTGTTGGTAAGCGCCAAAATGAAAGTCAAAAGCAGCGGTAAACACCTGTTTATACCATGACAAGTCTTTAACGAAGTGTTTACTAACGCCTATACCTGTAGTTGAACTGCTTTCAAAAACCGTTTCAGCTTCAAAAGCGCCGCTTGAAACTTGGTGCTGTTTAAAAAAAGCAATGGGCAAATAGGGGATTTGATTGAAATCAAGTACTTTTGAACGATCGAATGACAAGTGATTGAGGTAATGCCTATACACTGAGCAATGTTCATATTGATAAGCAAAAACCTCTAAGGCGACTGCTTCAAATTGCTCAGGATGCAGATGCAATAATTGACTTTGCCATTCACGCACAGACATGGTTCAAAAATATATTAAAATATTTGGTTTTTTAGTATTGGCTGCTTGCCAGACCACTGAATTTAATTTCCCCAATGAACCTGTTATCAGCTTAAATGAAAGCCCCAAACAGTTCCAATTAAACGGCAAAGACTCAGCTGTTGAAATCAGTTTTCATTATACCGATGGCGATGGTGACATTGGCTTATCTTCTGAAGATACTGCAGCCCCATTCAATTACGGCAGCCCTTATTTTTACAATTTATTAGTGAATGTTTACCGAGTTGACAATGGTGTTGCGCAGAAAATTGCCATCCCTTTAAGCAACGATTCGGTTAACTTTAATGACCGCATTGGCAACATTACCCCAACAGGAAAAAACAAAGCTATTTTTGGCGATATTACCCTTAAAATTAAAGCACTGCCCTATCCTGGCATTCAACCTGATTCGATGTATTATACCATACAAATCATTGATAGGCAATTACATGTTAGCAATCTTTTACAGACGCCTACATTAAAATTTAACTTCTAATTAGAATTTGTTCTTCCACATCATACTTTCAACTGGACGTATGGTGCGGGTGTTGTATTTGGCATTTTTCTTTTTGTTATACATGGTTTTAACCTCACCATTCACTACAAAATAGATCAATTGCCCAATTGGCATACCAGCATAAACTCTTACTGGCTGAGACACGCTGATTTCAAGTGTCCAAGTATTGCAAAAACCAATATCGCCTTTACCAGCCGTTGCATGAATATCTATACCTAAACGACCTGTACTGCTTTTGCCTTCTAAAAAAGGTACATGGTTATGGGTTTCTGTGTATTCTTCTGTTACACCCAAATACAAAGTGCCTGGTTGTAAAACAAAGCCCTCTTGTGGAATTTCAAAATGATCAATTTTATTGTGAGCTTTAGCGTCAAGCACTCTGTCTTTGTAGGTGGCTAAGTAACGACCTAAATGCACATCATAGCTATTAGTGCCTAAACAATCTGCTCTAAATGGTTCAATTAAAATGGATCCTTTTTCAATCTCATCGAGTATTTGGTAATCTGTTAAAATCATGATTCTTGTATTTGAAACCACTGAATTGTGTGGTCATCGCTGCACGAAATAAAATTGTTTTTTTCAAACCACAAAATTTTATTCACTGAATTCTGATGGGCTTTTTGTTTATCGTAATTTACCACTTTAAGCAATTTGAGTGGATTAGGCTGCCATAATCGAATACTCTTATCCATACTGGCGCTGGCCAATAATTGAGCGTCTTCAGACAATGCTAAATCATGAATAGTGCCACTATGGGCTTGGACCATTTCAATCACTCCCTCTTGATTGAAACGCATGAGTTGCCCAGATCTACCTGCCACAAATGCCAATTGATTGATTGAATCATATGCCATGGTAAATAAGGTTGTGTCGTTTATTGGCAAGGAGCCTATTGGATTTAAGTTCTCATCAAATTGATAAACAAGCCCTTTGCTTCCACAAAAATATAGTTGATTTTGATGCAGCACTATTTTACGCAATGGTTTATCTGAAACGACAATGGTTTTTATCGGTTCTAATGCTGAATTGAAAACTGTGCAAGTGCCATTGCCTTGAACAATGAGCAATTGATCATTGAAGGCTAAAATATCAAAGATCGGAGCAGCGGCCATTTGAATACATTTGACAAGGGCACTATCATAGAGGTACAACTGCCCTTTACTACAACCGGCTAATAAATACTGATTAAACTTAGCCAATGCATATACAGCTGAACTGCATTGAGCTAACCTGACGACTTCATTGGACCTTCCCTCCCATTCAAGTATTTGTCCGTCAGCGCCAGCACTGTAAAATCCCAAAGGCTTACCTGATAAACACAGCGTATAAACTGCTTGTGTATGTGCTATAAACTCGCGTATTTTTACAACATTAATTGGCATGCCACTTAGACTTGAAAAACAAATTGATGCTACAAAGAAACTAGCGGTTTGGGAAATCTCCGAACCTTTAAGTTTTTTTTTAGAAAAAATTTCAATTCATCCCGATCAAACACTGCTCGAAGAACAACAATTATGCAAGGCTTGCACGCGCTTTTTAATCAATCATTTGTTGAACAAAAAGATTGACAATTTGCTCGCATACTCTCCCAAAGGGCAGCCCCTATTAGATCAAATTCAAAGCAAGATCTCAATTAGTCACTCTAAAAACTGGGTAAGTGTCTACATTGATACTAATCCAGAAGCTAGTAACATTGGCATTGATATAGAATTTCCAAGACCTAATATTCTAAAATTGGCCAGCAAATTCATAAGCCCAAGTGATATTGACCCAGAAGGTAAACCAGAAATGGCTTTGTTGGTGTGGTCTGCTAAAGAAGTATTATATAAAATTTACGCCGAGAAGGCACTTGACTTTAAGACCCATTTAAGCGTTCAAAATCAACCGCAATTGAAGGGCATAATTCAGACTGAAACCACTCAAAAAACAGTCTTTCTTGAGCACCTTTACGTCGACAACAAATTATTGGTTTGGAGCCTTTAATTAAAAGCCTTTAGCAATATTGATAAAGTCTCTTGAAGACAAGGCTGCACCACCTATTAAACCGCCATCAATATCAGACATTGAAAACAGCGCTTGTGCGTTATCAGGCTTTACACTTCCACCGTATAAAATAGCAACAGCGTCTGCTATACTATGGTTAAACAAAGTCGCTATGGTTTTGCGAATATGAATATGCATTTCATTGGCTTGTTCTGCACTTGCCGTAACACCAGTGCCAATAGCCCACACTGGTTCGTAAGCCACAATGCATGAAGACATCTCTTCTGCCGACAATACTTTTAAGGCCGCTAGTTGTTCACTAACAACGTCAAAATGCTTATTGGCCTCTCTTTCGCTAAGGGTCTCACCTATACAATACACAGGAATGATTTGGTGTTTGATAGCAGCGGTCAATTTAGCCGCACAAGAGGCATTGGTTTCATTATAATACTGGCGTCTTTCACTGTGACCAACCAAAGTATATTGAACGCCAATAGACTTCAACATGGCCGCTGAAATTTCGCCAGTGTAGGCCCCTTGTTCATGCTCATTAATGTTTTGAGCACCTACACCAATAGCAGAGCCTTCCATTTGCTTTACCAATGCTTGTAAATGTATAAATGGCGGAAATATTAGCAATTTAGCGCCGTTAGTTAATTCTGATTCAGACATGGTGCGAATTTCTTGCGCCAATCCTTGACCTTCTACAAAGGTTTTGTGCATTTTCCAATTGCCAGCTGCAATCTGTTGTCTTTTACTCATGATTCCCAGTTTCTATGTGTTTTGTCTTGATTAAAAATATAGTTTAAAATTTGTTTGTCTGTTGCGCTTAAGTTTAAATGCCTGCGCTGCATAACTAAATCTGCCGTTTGACAAGCTTTGTCGAGTGAATAGGTTTCAAAACCCTGAGAACCACCCCAACTAAAGGATGGCACAAATTGTCTTGGGAAACCACTGCCAAAAATATTAGCAGAAACCCCGACTACAGTGCCTGTATTAAACATGGTATTGATACCACATTTGCTATGATCGCCCATAATTAAACCACAAAATTGCAAGCCAGTTTTTTCAAATCTTTGGCTAGCATAATTCCAGAGTTTAACCATTTCGTAATTGTTTTTAAGATTACTGTTATTGCTATCTGCGCCCAAATTACACCATTCACCAATCACTGAATTCCCCAAAAAGCCATCATGGCCTTTATTGGAATAGGCAAACATGACGGAATTACTCACCTCACCCCCCACTTTACAATGCGGGCCAATGGTGGTGCCTGTATAAATTTTAGCCCCCATTTTAACTGTGGCGTGTTCACACAAAGCAAAAGGCCCTCTGATCAAGGCACCTTCCATAATTTCGGCATCCTTACCAATGTATATGCAACCCTCTTTAGCATTCAATACAGCGGCCTCGACTTGAGCGCCTTCTTCAATAAAAATAGGGTGTTGACCTAAAATGGTATTGCTGTTTGAAATTTCAGCAGACTTTCTATTGGCTGTTAGCAAATTAAAATCCGCCTCAATTGCGCTGTGATTAATAGAAAAAATATCGTGTACTCTATTGATGATTTGATATTCAGCATCAAAAACAATGGCTTCCATTTCTTCTGTTGCTGATGCCGATGTTGATCGATAGGCCAAAGTAATGCCATTGGCCTCCAACGACTGATTAAGCTGCAAAGCCTTTATGGCTGAAATTAATGTTGGATTCGGCAATAATCTGCCATTAATACACAAGTTATCTGAGCCAATCGTTAGTGGGTATTTTTCTGAAAGGTAATCAGCTGTGAAATATGAAAAAGACTGTTGCATGTGCCTTTCCCATTTCTCGGCAATGGTTAAAATACCACATCTTATGTGAGCTGCAGGCCTTGTGTACGTTAATGGCAACAAGGCTTGTGTATGAACATCATCAAATAAAATACAATTCATTTTAAATCAAATTAAGTTAAAAAGTCACATATAAAAAAAAAGTCCCGATTGGGACTTTAAATGTATTTGAAGGTGACAATTACTTCTTAGTGTAACGTTGACGGAATTTGTCAATTCTACCAGCAGTATCCACCAAGGTTTGTTTACCTGTGAAGAACGGATGGCTCTTGTCAGAAATCTCCAATTTGTAGATTGGGTATTCTTTTCCGTCTGTCCAAGTAGCTGTTTCTTTAGTTTCTACACAGCTGCGAGTTAAAAATGAGTAATCGCTACTTAAGTCTTTAAAAATGACAAAACGGTAAGAAGATGGATGTATATCAGCTTTCATGATTTTTCTTTTTGGGAGTGCAAATTTAGTATTTCAAACTTCAAAAAACAAGCACTTGCTCAATTAACTTTTAGAATTACTGAATTAAATCGCAAAAACAAATAGGTATTAATTTGATTTTCAAATAATTAAAAAATATTTACACATTTATTTAAACCAAGTAGGTTTTAGTTTGATTAATCAACATTTTACCCTAGAATTTGTTCATAAGTCCCTTGAGGTTGTAAATAACCACAAGCTAAATGGCCTTAATTTCGCTTTCTATTGAAATTATGGCAGATCAAAATGTGAATTACTCAGAAGACAGTATAAGATCCCTCGATTGGAAAGAGCATATTCGAATGCGTCCAGGGATGTACATTGGTAAGCTGGGCGATGGCTCATCAGCAGACGATGGCATTTATGTGTTGGTGAAAGAAATCCTCGACAACAGTATTGACGAGCACATGATGGGCCATGGTAAAAAAATAGAAATCAGCATCAGTGATAATAAAGTTGAAATAAGAGATTATGGCCGCGGTATTCCATTGGGAAAAGTGATTGATTGTGTGAGCAAAATCAACACTGGTGGCAAATACGACTCTGGAGCTTTTCAAAAATCAGTGGGTTTGAATGGAGTGGGTACCAAAGCAGTGAACGCCCTTTCCTCCTACTTTTGTGTCCAATCCTTTAGAGATGGCAAAACCAAAAAAGCGGAGTTTGCTAAAGGTGAGCTACAGAAGGATTTTAAGGAAGAAAAGACCGATGGTCGAGATGGTACGCTCATCATTTTCGAACCAGATAATAGCATTTTCAAGAATTATAGATTCATTCCTGAGTTCCTTGAAGAGCAAATGTGGAACTATGCCTTTTTGAATTCTGGTCTTACCCTTCAATTCAACGGCAGAAACTTCTTGTCTAAAAATGGCCTGAAAGATTTGTTAGAGCGCAAAGTTGATACTGAAACCATTTTGTATCCGATCATGCACTTCAAAGAAAGTGATTTTGAAGTGGCCATCACCCACGGCACCCAATACGGTGAAGAATACTATTCGTTTGTGAACGGACAATACACCACGCAAGGTGGAACACACTTATCTGCCCTTAAAGAAGCAGTAGTAAAGACAATCAGAGAGTTTTACAAAAAAGATTTTGATGCTTCTGATGTTAGGACTTCGATATCGGCAGCCATTGCAGTAAGGGTACAAGAGCCGGTGTTTGAGTCTCAAACTAAAACCAAATTAGGTAGTACTGAAATGGCCCCAGGAGGCCAAGGGATGCGCTCTTTTGTGAGTGAGAACCTAATGAAATTGATGGATAACTTTCTGCACAAAAACCCTCAAACTGCAGAAGCGCTTTTAAAGAAAATCCTTCAAAACGAAAGAGAAAGAAAAGACATGGCAGGTGTTAGGAAACTTGCTCAGCAAAGGGCAAAGAAAGCCAACCTGCACAATAAAAAATTACGCGATTGTCGTTTGCACTTAACCGACAACAAAGACGAAAAATTTGACACCACCATCTTCATTACTGAGGGAGATAGTGCGAGCGGAAGTATCACCAAAAGTAGAAATGTTGAGCATCAGGCCGTGTTTAGCTTAAGAGGGAAACCCTTGAACTGCTATGGATTAAAAAAGAAAGTGGTGTATGAAAACGAAGAATTCAACCTTCTACAACATGCTTTAGATATTGAGGAAGGCCTTGATAACCTTCGTTTCAATAGAATTGTAATCGCAACCGATGCTGACGTTGACGGTATGCACATCCGTATGTTGCTCATGACTTTCTTCTTACAATTCTTCCCAGACTTGGTAAGAAATGGACACGTATACATCCTTCAAACACCATTGTTCAGGGTAAGAAACAAGAAAGAAACCATTTACTGTTACAACGAAGAGGAAAAACAAAAAGCCATTAGGCACTTAGGCCACAAACCTGAAATTACCCGATTCAAAGGATTGGGAGAAATTTCACCAAATGAATTTGAGCGCTTTATTGGTGAAGATATGCGCTTAGAGCCAATTATCTTAACCAAAGAAACCAGTATTGAAAAGCTCTTGAAGTACTACATGGGAAAAAACACCCCAGAACGCCAAGAGTTTATCATTGATAACTTATACATTGAAAAGGACATTACCACTGAGGCTGTAGTGGTAGAATTAGAATCAGAAGAAGCATAATTTATGGAGCACAACGAAGAAGAAGAACATATTGACGGGATTATTCACCATGGCCATAGAGACGGAGCTGGCGTATTACCAGTGTCTGGACTCTACGAAAACTGGTTTTTAGAATATGCCAGTTATGTCATTTTGGAACGCGCTGTTCCAAATTTATACGATGGATTAAAACCAGTACAACGACGCATACTCCATGTAATGAAAGAAATGGACGACGGTCGATTCAACAAGGTGGCCAATATTATTGGTTCAGCGATGCAATACCACCCACATGGTGACGCTGCGATCGGTGAAGCCATTGTCAATTTGGGTCAAAAAGATTTATTGATTGAAACCCAAGGTAACTGGGGCGATGTTAGAACTGGTGACAGTGCTGCTGCATCGAGGTATATTGAAGCCCGTTTATCTAAATTTGCGTTGGAAGTAAGTTTCAATGATGAAACAACTGATTGGCAAGTTAGTTATGATGGCAGAAAACGTGAACCCATTGCCTTGCCGGTTAAATTCCCTTTGATTTTAGCGCAAGGTGTTGAAGGGATTGCTGTCGGTTTAGCGACTAAAATCATGCCTCACAACTTTATTGAGTTATGTGAAGCCAGCATTGATATTTTAAAAGGCAAAAAGAGCAATATCTTACCTGACTTTTTAACGGGTGGCATGGCCGACTTTAGCAATTACAACGAAGGTCGAAGAGGCGGTAAAATAAGATGTAGAGCTAAAATTGAGTCTTCAGATGGCAAGAAGGTACTGATCAAAGAAATTCCATTTGGCACTACTACAGAAAGCATTATCGAGAGCATTCTTAAAGCCAATGACAACGGCAAAATCAAAATCAAAAAGGTAATTGACAATACCGCTAAAGACGTGGAAATTGAAGTGCAATTAGCCCCAGGCGTGAGCACAGATATGACCATTGATGCTTTGTATGCCTTTACTGATTGTGAGGTAAGCATCTCTCCTAACGCCTGCGTAATTGTAGATGATAAGCCGCTGTTTTTAGGTGTCAATGATATCCTTAAAACCTCTACTGATCATACCCTCAACTTGCTCAAGATTGAACTAGAGAATGAAATGAACCATTTAGAAAACAAATGGCATTTTAGTTCATTGGAGAAAATCTTCATCGAAAATAAGATATACCGTCATATTGAGGAATGTGAAACTTGGGATGAGATTCTTGAAATGATTGACAAGAAAATCAAACCTTTCAAAAAGTTATTGAGAAGAGAAATCACTAAAGACGATATCGCCAAACTACCGGAGATTAAAATCAAACGTATTTCTAAATACGATGCCTTTAAAGCTGATGAATACATCAAAGGATTAGAGGATCAAATCAAACAAGTTCAACACCATTTAGATAACTTAACTGAATTTGCTGTTGATTACTTCAAAAACCTCATCAAAAAATACGGCAAGGGCAAAGAGCGTAAAACTGAAATCAGATTGTTTGATAAAATCGAAACGAATGTGGTGGCTGTTGCCAACGAAAAACTATATGTAAATTACGAAGAAGGCTTTGTTGGGTATGGACTTAAAAAGGATACTTATATCTGCGATTGTTCTGATATTGATGATGTGATTGCCTTCAGAAAAGATGGTAGTTACTTGGTGAGTAAAGTATCTGAAAAACAGTTCATGGGCAAAGACTTATTGTATGTAGATGTCTACCGTAAAAATGACGAGAGAAAAGTATACAATGTGTCCTACTATGATGGCAAATCAGGTGTAAGTTATGTTAAGCGTTTCAATGTTTTAGGGGTTATCAGAGATAAGGTATATACTGTAACCATGGAAACCCCAGGCAGTAAACTGTTGTATTTCTCTGCCAATAACAATAGTGAAGCTGAAAAAATCGGCATTCATTTAAGCAATATGGCCAGCGCCAAAATCAAATATTTTGAATACGATTTCAGGCACCTAGAAATTAAAGGCCGTTCTTCAAAGGGCAATACTTTAACCAAGCACCCTATCAGAAAGATTGAACTAAAAGAAAAAGGTAAATCTACATTTAAAGGCAGAGATATTTGGTACGATTCAGATATTGGCAGATTGAATGTAGACAACAGAGGTCAATTATTAGGCAACTTCACTTCTGAAGATAAAATCTTGGTCATCTTTAATGATGGTAGTTATGAGTTAACAGACAACGAACTAACCAATCGTTATGAAAACAATGACATCTATTTGATTCAAAAATTCCATGAAAAGCAACCAATCAATTGCATTCATTACGATGTATCATCTAGAAATTATTACGCAAAACGCTTTTTAATTGAAACCACTACAGTGGGCAAGAAATTTTTGTTCATCAATGAAAGACCTAGCAGCAAATTAATCATTGCAAGCACCGATGAAAACCCTGAGGTAGAGATAAAAGTGACCACCGCTAAAGGAGAAAAGAAAACTGAAATCATCAAAATAGCTGACTTTATTGAGGTAAAAGGTTGGAAAGCCATAGGTAACAAAATCACTTACGACACTTTCAAATCCGCCAAATTAATCAGTCCAAAAGTGGGCACTTGGAAAGTAGAAACTGAGCCAATAGTTGAAGCATCCAACTCTGAAACTCAAGTGATAGCTGAAGAACTAGACGGTCAAAAAACTTTGTTTTAAAGTATGCAATACAACGGAATAGCCCTTTCAGAAAGCTTCAAAAACGGTCGTTGTAGCGGACAACTTCAAATCCAAGATGACCAACTATTGTTTATCAATGATGGTGGCATTATACATTCAATGCCCATTCAAGGTATAGACATTCAAATTGGCGGTGCAGCCAATCGCTATTTGTTTTTCAACCACACAAGTTCAAGCGGGATTACCCTTTACACTGATCAAAAGGCCATTCTTCAAGATCCAGCATTTTCTGCTCATCCTGAACTTAAGCCTATTCTTCAGAACTTAATGCGCAGAAAAACAAGTCTATGGACTTCAGCCATGGTTATCACAGGCATAGTAATCGCCTTAATGATAGGCCTATGGCTAATGAAGGACAAAATGGTTGAAAAAATTGCCAATTCCATTCCACCGAGTCAAGAACAAAAAATTTCAGAAGAGATGCGCAAGGCTGCATTAGTTGACAAACACATCATTTCAGATAGCCTTATCAATCTAAAACTCAAACTCATCACGGAACCATTGGTTAAAGCCGTTAATGATACACAATTTAAATTCTCATTTACAATTATTGAAGACGAAAGTTTGAATGCCTTTGCTTTACCAGGCGGGGCAGTTATCATTCACAGTGGTTTATTGCAAAAAGCGCAATCAGCTGAAGAAGTGGCGGGTGTTTTAGCCCATGAGATTTCGCATGTCACAAAGCGTCATCACCTAAGAGGCATCATTAGCAATTTTGGCTTGTTCTTTATTTTACGTGGTTTAATTGGTGATATCGCTGGCATTTCTGCAGACATTGCAACAGCTGGCGCAGCACTTAGCTCTTTAAAATACAGCAGAGACTACGAACGTGAAGCCGATGACAATGGTTTTAAACTATTACAAATAGCTAATATTCCTACTCAAGGCATGATTGATTTCTTTTACACTATGAGCAAAGAAGCTCCAGACCTTGGTGATGCATCCTTCCTAAGTACCCACCCTGCTACCAAAGAACGAATAGACAACCTTAAGGCCTTACCGGTAGAAAAAAATGCCAAGCCTTTGGCCATTGATTATAAAGACTTTAAAGCCCAATTAAAAAACGCATTAAACCAATAAAATAATATATGAATTACACCATTCAAGGCGCACCAGCCTTCGGATTTGTTCACATTGACCTTGCCCCAGGCGAGAGCATTATTACAGAATCTGATGCTATGACCAGCATGCATGCTGAATTAGACATGCAACCCAAATTAAATGGCGGATTGTTTAAAGGCCTAATCCGCAAATTTTTAGGCGGTGAATCCCTATTTATCAATACCTATACTAACAACACTCAAGCCACATTGAGGCTAACGCTCACTCAAACATTTCCCGGTGATGTCAAATTACTAGAAATCAAAGCAGGTGAAAAAATGTATCTTCAATCTGGTGCTTTTATTTGTTCTGAACCTGGGGTAAAAATGGGCCTTGAATGGGCCGGTTTTAATTCATGGATTGGCGGCGAAGGCTTATTCAGATTATCAATGAGTGGCGAAGGTAAATTTATGATTGGCGCTTATGGTGGTCTGGTTGAAAAAGAAATCAATGGTGAATTAATCGTAGACACAGACCATTTAGTGGCTTATCCCAAAGGGTTTAAAATCAAAACACAATTGAGTGGCAATATCATCAGCAGTATTACTAGCGGTGAAGGTTTTGTGATGCGCATCACAGGGCAAGGAAAAGTTATATTGCAGACCAGAAGTTTTTCAGGTTTAGCAAAATGGATCAACAGAAATTTATAAAATAACATCATGCAAATAGACATTCAATTAGGACCAGGCAATTCAGTTGCCAAGATTCAAATGGCTCCCAACGAAGCCATTACTGCAGAGGGTGGTGCTATGATTGCCATGAGCAATGATATGGACATCCAAACCACAACATACAAGAAAAACAGCGGTGGCATTATGAAGGGTTTAAAACGTATGATCAGCGGTGAAAGTTTTTTCATCAATCATTATACAGCTGGCCCCAATGGTGGAGAATTGTATTTAGCGCCAGGCTTACATGGCGATATGTTTACCTATGAATTAAACAATACCTCACTGATTGTTCAATCAGGTTCTTATTTAGCTTCTGAACCAGGTGTAGAAATCGATTTCAATTGGCAGGGTTTAAAATCAATATTCTCAGGTGAAGGCTTGTTTTGGTTGAATCTAAATGGCCAAGGCAAAGTAGTGGTCAATAGTTATGGTGCTATTTATCCTGTTGAAGTTGATGGCGATTACATTGTAGACACAGGTCACATCGTAGCCTTTGAGCCAAGCTTATCTTTTTCGATTTCAAAAGTAGGCCGCAATTGGTTGTCTTCATTTTTAGGTGGAGAGGGTTTTGTCTGCCGCTTTAAGGGCAAAGGCACTGTTTGGTGTCAATCTCACAACCAAAAAAACTTCGGCACTTCCATCGGTCCAAAATTAAAACCAAGATAATTTATGAATACTCCATTTCAATTTGACATATCACATAAACCAGATTACAGTTTTTTAACTGTTCAAATACCTCAAGGCGAAACCTTAAAAGTTGAAGCCTCAGCAATGGCTACCATGGATACCAATATCCAAATGAAAACCAAATTCAAAGGTGGTCTTGGTCGATTCTTGACAGGTGAATCTTTGTTCATTAATGAATTTACTGCTCAGAACGGCAGTGGTGAAATTACAATAGCCCCCTCAACTCCTGGAGATTTAGAGCATATCCATTTGAACAACGAAACCATTTTCCTTCAAAACAGCGCCTATGTGGCGTCTAATCCTAATATTGTTTTAGACACTAAATGGCAAGGTGTTACCAAAGGGTTTTTCTCAGGAGAAAGTTTCTTTTTGATTAAAGCTTCGGGCCAAGGTGATCTTTGGTTTAACAGTTATGGTGGTATAATGGCCATTGATGTTAAAGATGCCTTTGTAGTTGACACTGGGCACATTGTCGCTTTTACTGAAGGCTTAAGCTATAAAGTATCAAGACAAGGTGGTTATAAATCTTTATTCCTTTCCGGCGAAGGTTTAGTTTGTAGATTCTCTGGCGAAGGCAAGGTTTGGGTTCAAACCAGAAAAGTCATGCCACTTCTTGGATTTTTACAACGCTTTAGACCAAGCAAGAAGAATTAATAATTTTCTTAATAATTAAACTGTCTTAAAGCAGTATTAATTCTTAACCCAAACGTATACCATAACGTTTGAACGCCATTGTTTTGCCTAGAATTGACTCTAAAGTCAAAGGAAACATGTTGTGTGGGTTGATAACTAATTACCACATCATTTACCATAAGCTTGGTTAATTTACCCATATACATAGTGGATGAGAAATCACTCACACGCTTATCGTCATAGGATCTTAAAATATTCGCCCCATAATTGCGGCCATTGAGGAAACTATCTCTACCCATTTTGGCATAGGTTGCAGTCCATTGTATGCCCCATCGTTTAAATTGGTATTTTAATTGGGCCACTGTTTCAGCAAAATTAGACCCTAGTGGGTGTGCCAAAGGTTGATTAAAGTGACTATAGCTTTGACTCGGTATACCATGACTATAAGTATATGGTCTTACACGATTGTATTCTAATAAAACATCTAAATCTTTAATTTTAGCTAAATTAAATGCTCTTGCCCCAATTTGATAAGCGTATTTGTTTGCCCACCAATTTGGTTGATTTTTGATATAATCCAATTTAAATTCATCTATCAACAATTGCCCAAATACTTGATAGCGATTGCGAATGGTCCATTGGGCATCAAGGGCCATTAAACTGTTATCTTTACTCCCCATGCTTGATTCAATAGCTCTGTAAAAAATGACTGGATTTAAATAATTTAAGTCAAATTGACTGCGCATGCTTGAATCTGAACGATCAAATAAAACCATCTCATTAACTCCAATTTGCAAATTGCGTCTGATGTCAAAGCTCAAACGATGAAATGCTCCAAATTTTTTTGGATACAAGACATTGCCTTGAACTATACCTCTATCAATGAACTGAGTAAATAGATTTTGATAATGAAATCTTTTCACATCCGTATTGACTTTAAAAAACAAATATTGAGGAGCAAAATCACTTAATATCAAAGAGCGGTAGCCATTCCCAATCTTGTGCTTATCATGACCAAATTGCATTTTAATATAATTTTTAGCCGTACTAAATGTTACATATGCTCTGGCCTGAAAAAAATCTACAGCCCCTTGTTTTTGATAATTTTTAAAAAACCATTCATTGGGCACATAATTCATAGAATCTTTGGCAAACAAATAAGCATCAGGATAGCGTTCTTGATTTTCTGTAAATAATGAATAAAAACCTACCCCCTTTTCACCGCCTATTTGGCCATATATTTCTGCCCCTCTGGTATTTCTGTAGAGTGTTTGATTGGCTTGCTTGCCCCCTGAAAAATGAAATACAGGATTAACAACCATTTGCCAATCATTGCTTGAATCCGTTAAATAATAAAACTGGTCGGGCTGATGATAAAAGTACTTAGAACGCTTTTTATCTAACACTTCAATTTCTAATGAATTATAAATTGGCTTAGGCCCAAGGCGAACAAATCTATTTTGAGCAGCATCGTATGGACTATTTGAGAACCCAGCCCATTGTGACTTATAAACTTTATAAGCCTGTTCAGATTCAACAGGAAAATATACCCATTGTGCTAATAAAGATTGACAAAAGCCAATCATAAGTAAGCAAACTATTCTATACATGTGTTTACAAACTTAGCCTCAATCTATCGTAATTACAACAAAGCCTATTGGTCTTGCTTAAATTGATGTCTGGTTTGTGCTTTTTGTAATTGTCTTTGCCAAATCAGCTGAGCCAAACATTGAGCAATGAGCTTATTGTCTTGGCCAAAACAAGCTTTAGAGGCAGATTCAGAAACATCAATTTTATAAAGTAAATTGACCAAGGCATTAAAATCGTTCTGCAATAAATGAGCTATGTAGGCTTCTAATTTGAGCATAAAGCTCGTTTCATCTTGACTCAATAGTGATTCATGAATCACTTCAGATGCATGTTTGATCGCGATATCAATGATTGGCTTATCCATATCAATTCATTGTTGAGCCTAATATTTCCGAAATGGCATTTCTTACTTCAATGAGTTGAATATGGTAATGCAGCAATTGTTCTTTTTGCTCTTGCTCCAATTCTGATTTGGCCATTTCATCTAAATTATTTTGAATCATCTTTTCGATTTTATTTTTCTTTAAAAACAAAAACAATGATTGTAAGTCGTTAATGTAATTTTCTTTTTCAGTCTTAATAAAAATGCCATTATCTGACCAAGCAGGGCTTAACTCAAAAAAATCAGTTAATAAATCAGCTGCTATTTGTCTGATACTATCATCCTCGTGATTAACGAAGAATTGTTCATCCATTTGCAGTTCAGAATTCAATTGATCCTTGACTGCTTGAAGAATTTTATTATAGAGTGGGTGCTCAATTTGCAGGGCATCGTCTTCATTCAATTCTTTGAAAATAAAATCAGATACTGTGATCCCTTCTTGAAATGGTTTATGGCCTGATTGAATCAGCAAACGAATTAAGTTTTTCTCTTGCTCTTCTCCACCGTGGTATACGCTGGTATCAGGCAATTGAGTTGGCAATTGCAAAATCTCAACAACATCAGTAGGTAAGACTTGATCGTCTACCACATGCTTTTGTTTTCTGATTTTAGCAATTTCAACCAGTAACAACTTTTCATCTGCGTCCATGATTCTACTGCATTCTCTGGCGTAAGCAGAGCGCTTCAAGGCATCAGGAATCAAAGCTATACTTTGTAACAATTGTTTTAAAACTTCAGTCTTTTTAATCGGATCATTCCCTATTCCTTGCATCAATAAATCCGCTTTGAATAAAATAAAGTCCTTCTGTTCTTGTTCTAAAAATAATTTAAAATCAACAGACCCAAGTTTCTGACAGTAAGAATCGGGATCCTCTCCATCTGGAAAGCTTACACAACGGACATTTAAGCCTTGTTCTAAAAGCAAATCAATTCCTCTTAAAGAAGCCTTAATACCAGCCGCATCACCATCATACAATACAGTCACATTATCAGTAAACCTTTTAACCAATCTAATTTGTCCCTCTGTCAAAGATGTTCCAGAAGAGGCCACAACGTTTTTCACTTCTGCTTGATGCAAAGAAATAACATCCGTATATCCCTCAACCAAGTAACAATTGTTCACTTGTTTTATGGTCTTCTTAGATTGAAAAATACCATATAAGACATGACTCTTATGATACACTTCAGTCTCAGGCGAATTCAAATACTTAGGTGACTTTTCATCTTTAACCAGCTGCCTACCGCCAAAAGCGATCACTTTGCCTGTCAAATCATGAATCGGAAAAATCACTCTATGCCTAAACAAATCAAAATATCCTCCATCCTCTCTTTGTTTTATAAGTCCGGCCTCGACAAAATGATCCAAATTAAACTGTTGCGATGTCGCAGCTTTGACTAAGCTGTCCCATGCTTGTGGCGAATACCCTAAATCAAAGTCATCAATCGTCTGTTTAGTAAAACCACGTTCTCTGAAATAGGAATCTCCCACACGCTTACCTTCTTCAGTATACAATTGCTCAACAAAATACTTTTTCGCAAATTCAAGTGCAATCAACAAAGCTTCACGCTTGCGCTGTTGTTCGTTATAAGCTTCAGAATTAACCGCATTGTCTTCTTCAAGCACAATATTGTATTTTGAGGCCAGTTTACGAATTGCATCCGCAAAAGACAATGAATCATGTTCCATTAAAAAACTAACAGAATTTCCTGCCTTACCACAACCAAAACATTTGTAAATACCTTTACTTGGAGACACCGTAAAAGAAGGTGTTTTCTCGTCATGAAAAGGACAACGCCCCAACAAATTAGCTCCCCGTTTTTTTAAAGCAATATAATCTCCAACAACTTCATCAATGGCAGAAGCATTAATGACGGCATCTATGGATTGTCTTGATATCATTTGTAGTCATACAAATTTACTCAAATTAAATTGCTTGAATTAGGTTGTTGAAAAAAAGACCGTCGTTTTTTATCAACGGTCTTTTAATCTTCTTCAATGAGATTATTTCTTGTTTGACCCCACCATGTGTAGTTCATTGAGCACAATTTCAGTGACATGTCGTTTGATGCCATCTTTGTCATTGTAGTGGCGATTCACCAATCTGCCCTCCAACACAACTTCCTTTCCTTTTTCAAGAAATTTTGAAGCAATGTCAGCAATTTTCCCATAGGCTACAATGTTGTGCCATTGAGTGTCTTCAATTTTTTCTCCTTTCTCGTTTTTGTAGTAATCATTGGTAGCCAACGAAAAGTTAGTTACTGTGTTACCGTTGTCGAATTTTTTGGTTTCTGGGTTAGTCCCAAGGTGGCCAATTAATGCCACTCGATTTCTTAATGAATTCATAGTTTTAAATAAATGATGATTCAAAATTAATGCGGCATAAAAGGGCTATCAAGCATCAAACATTTATAAGTGTATTTAAGTGTTTAATGGCAGGAATTTAATAATTTTACAACCTTGATTTACGTTATCGTTGATATTGAAACTACAGGTGGTAGAACGGAAAAAGATCGTATCACAGATATTGCTATCATTAAGCATGATGGACAAAACACTATTGACACTTATCATTCATTAGTTAATCCCGAATGCTTTATTCCGCATGATATTCAAAAATTAACAGGCATAAGCAATGACATGGTAAAACAAGCCCCCAAATTTTATGAAATCGCAAAAGACATTATAGAATTTACAGAAGGTTGTTGTTTTGTGGCGCACAATGTGCGTTTTGATTACGGGTTTGTAAAAGCTGAATTCAAATCTTTAGGGTACCTCTATCAGAGACCAACCCTGTGTACCGTAAAATTATCCAGATCTACTTTTAAAGGCCTTTATTCCTATAGCTTAGGCAACCTATGCGCGGCATTAGACATTCCCATTACAGATCGACACCGAGCCCTTGGAGATGCCAAGGCCACTGCCATCTTATTTGAAAAGATCCATCAAAAGCAAACTCACAAAGATCCTGAATGGTTGAAATCGGAAACCACATTAACCAAATTTCCACCCTTATTAAAACCTGAGACATTCCATCAAATACCGAATGAGCTCACTGGTGTTTATTACTTTCACAACCAAGATGGACATGTGATTTACGTTGGCAAATCTATAGATATTAAAAAACGCATTGAACAACATTTCAGAATCAAAAGCAATGAAAGTAAACGCTCATTGCAGATGAAAACTGAAATAGCAGATATTAGTTATGAAGCAATGGGCGATGAATTAATCGCTTTACTGCATGAGTCCTATGAAATCAAAAGGCTAAAACCCATTTACAATGTGCTTCAAAAGAAAGCCAGAGCGGTACCTTTTTATGGCTTATTCAGTGAATATGACAACAAGGGATATATTGTATTTCAATTAAGAAAGTTAACAGCAGAAGACCAGCCCATTTTTACCGCAGATTCTATGGCCAGCGCAAAGGCTGTATTGCATAGAATGATGGAAACTTATGGTCTATGTGAAGCAAAATGCGGCTTACAACAATACCCGGGACCTTGTTTCCGGAAACAAATTCATACTTGTCAAGGTGCATGTATTGATGAAGAAGCCCCTGAGTTGTACAATGAAAAAGCCATAAAAGCCATAAAGGCCAATAGTTTTAATATGGAATGTTGCTTCATTTTAGGTCGAGGCAGAATAGAACATGAATCTTCTGTAGTTCATATACACAATGGTCAATACAAGGGATTTGGATTCATTGACCATGACTTAGACATCAAGCCAGATGAATTACAAAGTGTCATTAAAGCCTATCCCCATAACAGAGATATTCAACAAATTTTGTGTGCGTATTTGGATAAGCGACACAAAGTCATAAAATATAAGGTAACTGATTAAAACAATCCGTTTAATTCGGCTTCAATTTTATTGATCACAAAATTGGCATCATTGGTATCATTTTCAAAGTCCAATTCATCAATATTTAAGATGACCAATTTGCCTAATTTGTAGGTTGAAATCCAAGCTTCATAGCGCTCGTTCAAACGCTTTAAGTAATCTAAACGAATGCTGTCTTCATAATCTCTGCCTCTTTGTTGAATTTGTTTAACCAAAGTTGGGATGGTGCCTCTAAGATAAATTAACAAATCTGGCGCCTTTATCATGTCGTTCAAGGAATTGAACAATGAGGTGTAATTTTCAAAATCACGGGTACTCATAAGACCCATAGCATGAAGATTTGGCGCAAAAATATTGGCATCTTCATATATGGTTCTGTCTTGAATGACAGGTTTATTGTTCTCGCGAATTTTTTTGATGTTTTTGTAGCGAACATTTAGGAAATAGACTTGCAAATTGAAACTCCATCTTTGCATGTCTTCATAAAAATCACTGATGTAAGGATTGTCGTCATTGTCTTCCAATTGAACATCCCATCCATAATGCTTAGCTAACATATTGGCCAAAGTGGTCTTACCACTACCAATATTGCCTGCTACGGCTATGTGCATGACTTTATTTTTCTGCTTGCTCATTTGAGTGCAAACATATTGAATTTATTCAACATGTACGGCAAAATGTTGAAAAATAATCAGGTTTTTTTAGGCGAACTAAAATCTGTTAAACCCCTTGGCATCACAAACAAATAGGCCATTATACTCATCCCCATAAATATCCCTAAATTCATGAGTAACCAATCCATTATGTGGAATACCAATAAAAATACTGCAAGCAACTTATCACAACGCTTAGTAAAAAAACCAATAACAAAAGCCAATTGCAGCAGAATAGCTAAAACAAAAACAGCATTACTAAGCCCCACATGCTGCATACACCATTCTACCATTTGAATGCGCAAACTGTTGGGATAAAAATACCAATATGCGGCGTGCTGACTTTGCAAAGTATTGACGAGATTATCAGGGTGCAGATAGGCCCCTCCCAATACTTTAAAGACACCTGCCATGAAATAGGTCATACAGACCATAAACCTCGAAAAGTTGAAAGTTAGCAAGGCTTTATTTTGCTTGAAATAAAAAGGAAACAAGGCAAATTGCAATCCAAATAAATGATGGGTATGATACCCTAACTTATAGTTAAAGAGCAATTGATAGCTCAAAAGCAAAAGCCCAAACACTATGGTCCAAATGGTTTTTTGAGCATGCACTATGGCCAACAAAAGACTTAAAAACAGGGCTATTTCAAATGCAATAATGCCATAAAAAGATTTAAAAATAGAGGGCAAGCCAATACTTTCCATTAACCAATAGCTAGGGTCTAAACCTTTGTAATGAAAGGGCGAATTTAACAACTGGTGTAGGCTTAAGCCCGAATAAAACAAATACACCAATTCAAGCCCGACAACACATAATACCAAGCGTTTCCAAAAGCCATATGATTGCCCCCAAGACTTATTGAACATATCGTTTTTGTATTAATTGCCCTTGATTGAAACGGCATAAAAACAGACTGTCTTTAACAGATGTATGCCCATTGGCTTTAAGCCATGTTTGGTACCATTTGGAAAAACCATTTAAACAGTCTTTTTCAGAGTGAAAATGAAGACCTAACTTTTGCATTCTATCACTCATTGGTTGGCCGTTAGGACTGTTATTAATGACCCAATAGCGAGTGGGTAAAATTTCTCTGAGTATAAAACCTGTGCCCGGAGCTTCATAGATGTTAATGGGTTGACCCTTTTCATCTACAGGTAAAATCTGTTCGTAGTAAGGCAATTTAGGGGTGTACTGACTATACAAAGAAAAATAACCCAAGGGCGTAATTTCAAACTTAAACAGCAATTGGCTGAGGTACAGGCTTGCAATAATTAGGGTGAATACAAAAAAGCCTTTGTGGTGGTTTTTACAATATTTGAGCCATTGCCAAACCATCAATTGATCAATAAAACTTCTTAAATCCGATTATTTCTCTGACTTCTGCTATGGTTTTATCGGCACTGGCAGCAGCTTTCTCTGCACCTTGTTGGGCAACTTTGCTTAAAAGGGCATCATCATTTAAAACCTCAGTAATTCTTGAGCGATAAGGTTCTAAAAACACATTCATATCTTGAGCTAATTGCTTTTTCATATCGCCAAAACGGATGCTACCATCGTAATAAGCGGATTCAAAAAACTGAATGGTAGAGGAATCGGTTACCAATTGCATTAAATCAAACAAGTTCTGAATGGCCTGAGGTTTTTCAGAGCCGATTTCAGAAGGACCTTCAACAACAGCGGTTACAGCCTTCATGATTTTCTTACTGACTGTTTCCGCATCATCGCCCATGTAGATACTGTCCCATTCTCCTGCACTTTTACTCATTTTACCTTGACCGGTTAAACCTGGCACTTTAACTAGATTTTGATCGTAATTAAAGGCTTGTGGTTCAGGGAAATAATCTGTTTTGTATAAATGATTAAAACGATTGCCGAAGGTTCTAGCCATTTCAAGATGTTGTTCTTGGTCTTTGCCTACTGGCACTTTTATGCCTTTATGCAATAAAATATCTGCCGCCATCAATACTGGATAAGTTAAAATACCGGCATTCACATTATCTGGTTGGTCTCTAATCTTGTCTTTAAAAGAAGTCAATCTTTGCAACTCGCCTAAATAGGCATTCATGTTAAAAAACATGTATAATTCTGCTGTTTGAGGCAAATCACTTTGCAAATACAAAGTAGATTTATCAGGATCTAATCCTAATGCGATATACTCCGCCAATACACGCTTAACAGAACTATGAAGATCATTTGGTGTAGGATGAGTCGTTAATGAATGATAATCTGCAATAAAAAAATAACAGTTAAACTCATTCTGCATGCGAATAAAATTCTTTACTGCCCCAAAATAATTACCTAAGTGAAGTTTACCTGTTGGTCTAATACCACTAACGACTGTTTCCATCTAGGGCAAAGGTAGTAAAATTTGACTTTATATGCCGAATACCCTACCCTTTTTTATTCTCCCCAATAGTTGTACTTTTGAATAGCTTTATTACAATTATGAAAGCCGTTATTCCAGTTGCAGGCATTGGCACACGCCTAAGACCGCACACACATACTCAGCCCAAATCACTCATCCCTGTGGCAGGTAAACCTATATTGGCTCATATCGTAGACCAATTGGTAGAAGCCGGAGTGAATGAATTCATTTTCATTATTGGTTATTTGGGCGACAAAATCGAAGAATACATTTCAAAAAACTACCCTCAAATACAAGCAGAGTTTGTGATGCAAACCACCGGCAAAGGTACCGGACATGCCATTTGGTTGGCCAAGGAGGCCATTGGCAATTCGCCTATCTTGATAGTATTTGGCGACACGATATGTGAATTGGATTGGAAAGCTATTGTTCAATCTGAACATTCCATGTTGGGAGTAAAAAAAGTAGATGATCCAAGACAATTTGGCGTAGCTGAATTAGATGAAGACCAGCACATTTGCCGATTGGTTGAAAAACCGAGTATTCCAAAATCCAATTTAGCTTTAGTTGGCATATATAAAATCAATGAAACCGAAGTACTGATGTCTTGTTTGGATACCATTATTGAAAATAATATCAAAACTCAGAATGAGTTCCATTTGACGGATGCGCTTATGTGCATGATACAATCTGACGTTGAATTTTACAGCTTCAATGTGAGTTCATGGTTTGATTGTGGCAAAAAAGAAATTTTATTACAGACCAATCAATTACTGCTTAAACGAGGCCAATTTAAGGATGTAGATCCTGAAGCGGTTCACAATTGCATAATCATTCCGCCAGTGTTTATTGATAAAGGCTGTAAAATCTCCAATAGCATCATTGGCCCTAATGTTAGTATTGGCGAACATGTGATCATAGAGTCTTCAATTATAAAAGAGACGATCATTGGTCCTTATGCAGATTTGAATTATGCCGTATTAACCAATTCACTGATTGGCAACGATGCTTCTTTGCAAGGCACAGTGCAAAGTTTAAACTTAGGCGATAGTGCAGAAATCAATTTTAGATAATGTTTACTCAAGAGGAAATTATAAAAGCCCATGGCCCTTATCAGGCACCGGAACATTTTCATGCAGAATGGATTCAAAACAGCATTGAAAGAATTACAATATTCCCAATGCAATTACAGGCCTTTTTTTCGAGCATAGGTCCTGATCATGAAATGGCTCAATACAGACCAGACAGTTGGACGTTCCGCCAAATTGTGCACCACTTAGCCGATAGCCATATGCAGGCCTTTTGTAGATTCAAATTGGCTTTAACTGAAGAACACCCTACTATAAAACCATATAGTCAAAATGCTTGGGCAGCTTCAGCAGATAGTCAAAATGTGCCACTACAGTCCAGTATTGACATTCTAAAAGCTGTACACTTCAGATGGGTTGCTTTGATTAAAAGTATGTCTATTGAGGATTACGCTAAAGGTTTCTTCCATCCTGAAACACAACGCGACATGAGCTTAGGCTTTGTATTAGGCCTTTATGCTTGGCATGGCACTCACCATTTGACTCAAATGGAACGTTATGCTTTAAACCAAGGATGGCTGTAATGCAAGCCAATGATCCGAAATGGCTGAGCAAAGGCGTAAAAATGATGTTGATTGCCAGCGTCGCATTTGCGCTAATGAACTTAAGTGTAAAACGCATTGCTCATATCCCTGTTTTTGAAGTGATATTGGCCCGGGTCATTATCTCTTTTATCATTAGTTATGCTACAGTTAAGTACAAAGGCATTTACCCTTGGGGCAAACACAAAAAATTTCTAATTGCCCGCGGCCTATTTGGCGCCTGTGGACTAATCGCCTATTATTACACTTTACAGCATATGGCTTTAGCCAACGCGATTGTAATCCATTATTTAAGCCCAATCTTTACGACCATTATAGCGATGTTGTTTTTGAATGAATCCATTAAACGCATTCAATGGTTGGCTTTTGCAATATCTTTTACAGGGGTTGTTATGGTTAAAGGGTTTGCTAATGTTTCAGGGTTTGATTTTATGATGGGTATTGTCGCTGCCTTATTTACAGGATTGGCTTACAATGCTATCCGCAACATGAAAGACCAAGAGCATGCGGATGTCATTGTTTTATATCATCCACTCATAACTTTCCCCATTGTAGTTTTGTATTTTTTTCTATTTCCAGCTGATTTGGTTTGGCCCAATGGCATAGATTGGTTGTATTTATTTGGCACAGGCATTTTTACTCAAATCGGTCAGTATTTCATGACAAGAGCCTATCAAAATGACACCGCTGCCAGAGTATCCAGCGTGAGTTATATTGGTATTATTTGGGGCGTATTATTGGGGATTACCTGTTTCAACGACCACTACCCTATTGCTGTAATGCTAGGGATTTGCTTGGTTTTACTTGGGGTATTGGTCAATTTGAATGCTGACCGTCTCAAAACTTTTGCAACAGAAAAATTTCAAAAACACTAAGCAACGAATTTAAAATTAGGCTTGTCTGAATAATAAATCAGCCTGCCTATGAAAACTAAATTCTACCTCATTGTTTCTCTAGGCCTTCACATAGTAAATGGATGGGCTCAAAATCAAAATTGGATTTTTGGCAATGGCAATTGGATTGAATTTAAAAACAATCAATACAGCATTCACAATAGCCTTTCTTCAATCAATGCCTACGAAGTTTCAAGTAGTATTAGCGACAAAAATGGTCAATTGGTAATGTACTCAGATAGTAGAAATTTATTCAATGCTAAACACCAATTAATTGAAAATGGCGAGAACTTAAGGGGGCACTTTTCTTCTACTTCAATGGCTTTGGTAAATCAACCGCTTAATCCTTCAATTTACTATGTATTTACTGTTGAAGCTAACTACAGCAGAACTAACTTTTTGTGCTATTCTGTGGTTGACATGAATTTAAATAATGGTTTAGGCAAAGTGATAAAAAAGAATATTGTTTTACACAAAAGTTGTGATGAAAAAATCGCCATAACAACAGCCTGTAATTCCAACGGCTATTGGATTGTTGCACACATAGCTCGCAGCGCTTTTTATATGGCCTACAAACTAGACCAATCAGGATTGAGCACTAACCCGGTTATAAGTCAGATTGACAATAGTTTTTCTCATAATATTGAACTTGGCTATTTAAAGTTTTCACCAAATGGAGAATTTTTGGCCAATGCCAAATGTCACCAAAGAAGTATAGACTTAAATCAGTTTGACAACAACAATGGCAAAATCACCAGTTACGGACAGTCTCAAGTTATAGATTTAAATTATGACCTTAGTTTTTATGGCCTTAGTTTTTCACCCAATAGTCAGTTGCTTTATGCCAGTTATCTTGACGAGGGCACAGTATATCAATATGATGTAAGAAAAGGCAAAAACAATTGGCAAATTGCGCCTTATGTAGTTATAAAAACCGGTTCAAGAATTGGCGCCATTCAATTAACACCATTGCAAACCATCTGGTTATGTGGCAATCCTGGATCAAATTATTTGCACAGTATAGAACAACCTAATCAGGTTGGTAAAAATTGTTTGCTCAAACCAAATGCTATAAAGCTCAATGGGATCAATTATATAGGCTTACCTAGTTTAATAGAATCCATTCAACACATTCATTCTGGATCCCATACGATCTTGAGCAAAAATGCTACTGTTACAATAAAACCATGTTCTAATGCAAGCCACTATGAATGGTCTGACGGATCAAAACTACCTTCATTAGTGGTCAATCAAAGTGGTTTATATACTGTTAAACTACTAAACGCCAAATATTGTGTTATTTTCATCGATAGTATTTTCGTGGAATTTACAAGTAAAATAAATCCTATTAGCAGCAACACAATTATCGCTTGCTCAAACACCCAATGGCAATTTCCAAAACTTAGCATTGACGATCAATCTCTAGGAATTTATTGGAAGAACTCTTCTACAGACAATGGCCTTCCTGACCACGGTTATGGACAATTACCTGCTTTAATTAGCCCAACAGTTCAAGACACTCAATTCAGTCAAATATATATTTACGCATCAAATAATATTAGAAGTGCATATGCTACAGTGATTAATTTAATCGTAGTGCCCAGTCTGAAAATTGAACCCATCAATGATCAAACAATTTGTTTTGAACAGCTACTTCCAGCCATCTATTTTAAAAGTAATTTTAATGATGCAAAAATCACTTGGACCAATCAATCCCCTTCAAACTATATTGCTAACAAAGGCGACTCATTTATACCTGAAAAACAGATTGTCCAATTAACTAATGACGAATACCATTTGATTATGGTTAAAGCAGATCACAAATTGTGCCCAAGTACAGAAAGCAGTTTTAAAATTAGACTAATAGCGCCTATTCGCATCGAGCCTGTTCGAGATGTTTCGATTTGTGGCAATGAACAACTAAAGTCTTTAGTGTTCAAAAGCAATAAGGTTAATTACCCATTACAATGGCAGAATACACAAACAGAATTGGGCATAGATAGCTCTGGTGTTGATAGTTTAACCCAAGACCAAAGGGTTAATCCGCACTCCAATATTGCAGGGCAAATCATGGTATTCAACACCAATAATGGTTGCCCTGGAGACAGTATATACTTCAACATTCAAATCAATAGCCTACCGGTATTAAAACCTATAGCAGATACTTTAATTTGTAGCCGACAAATATTCAATGGCATAAAGGCTGAAACGGCCTATGCCAGTGACTCTATTGTTTGGCAATCAGTAAATACCTATTTGAGCCCAAACAAAAAAGGAAACAACCCATTGCCCGCTTATTATATCCCTGCACAACAACAATTACAATATGATCAGTATACCTTTGTTGCTTATAACAAACAATGCGTTTCAGATACTATTACAACTAGAGTATATTATCAAATAAGCCCTAAAGTATTGCCTGTAGCACCGCCAGATATTTGTTCTGGAGATTGGCAAAAAACCATCACACTTAAATGTTCTCCTAGCCCTGCTATAGCCCATTGGAATACACTCAATTCAGAATTAATCCAAACCAATGGCAGTTCCAGTATTCCTGCCTATCCGACAAGTAAAGCTTTCAATGAAAAAGAGCAAATTTTTATTGCTAGAGCGGAATACGAAGCTTGTTTTGGCGATACTACTCACATCAAATTCAATGTTCACGCCACACCAAAAGCGCTATTTACCATAGACTATCCAAGTGCTCAAGAAGATATTATTCAATATGCAATTCAATTAAATAATCAGAGCATTGGGGCAGATTCGTATGAATGGGATTTTGGAGACAATACTTTTAATCAAGGCTTGAACCCTACTCATGTGTATGAGAAAAACATAAGCTATACCGTTCAATTGTATGTTCAAAACAACTTTGCCTGCTCAGACACGATGACTCAAAAAACCGCTATATTCAATAACAATCAATTTTTTATACCAAATGCCTTTTCGCCAAATGGTGATCAATTCAATGAAACCATACAAATACATGGCATTACGAATGAAGCTAGTAGTTTTAGAATTTTTAACCGTTGGGGTGAATTGATTTATGAAACTCAAAACAACAGCCCTTGGGATGGCAATTACCAAAATCAAGCTTGCATGCAAGGCGTTTACATGTATGTAGCAAACATACAAAGCAAACACAAAGGCCCAATTGAGTTAAGAGGTAGCCTTACCCTATTAAAGTAATTAGGTTTGTAAAACCCCTACATTATAAGGTTTAACTGGCGCATGATTGGCCATTGCAATTCCTTCGCTGATCACCTTTCGGGTTTCAATAGGATCAATTACACCATCAACCCACAATCTTGATGCAGCATAATAAGGCGATAATTGCTTTTCGTATCTAGCAATAATGGCATCGAGTAAAGCTTTTTCAGCTTCAGGTGTAATGGTTTGACCTTTGGCTTCAAGACTGGCCTTTTCAATTTGCAACAATACTTTTGCAGCTTGTTCTCCTCCCATAACCGCAATTCTTGCTGATGGCCATGCATAAATCAATCGAGGATCATACGCTTTACCACACATAGCATAATTGCCAGCGCCGTAACTATTGCCAACAATAATGGTAAACTTTGGAACAGTACTGTTACTCATGGCATTTACCATTTTTGCACCGTCTTTAATGATGCCAGCATGTTCACTTCTTGAGCCCACCATAAACCCAGTTACATCTTGCAAAAATACCAATGGAATTTTCTTTTGATTACAATTCATTATGAAACGAGCGGCTTTGTCTGCACTATCATTGTAGATAACACCACCAAACTGCATTTCGCCTTTTTTACTCTTGCTTAAAGTTCTGTTATTGGCTACAATTCCAACCGCCCAACCATCAATACGGGCATAGCCACAGATAATGGTTTTGCCATAACCTTCTTTGTATTGTTCAAATGCACTTTCGTCTACCAATTGTTTGATCAAAGCCATGGTATCATAGGGCTTGGCTCTGTCTTTTGGTAAAATACCATACAAATTCTTCATGTCACCCTCAGGCATCTTAGGTTCAACTCTATCAAAACCTGCAGTATCAAAATGACCAATTTTATCCATGATGTATTTGATTCTATCTAAACAAGACTGATCATCTGGGAAACGGTCATCAATCACGCCTGAGATTTCAGATTGAGAAATGCTACCACCAAGTGTTTCATTGTCGATGTCTTCTCCAATGGCGGCTTTAACCAAATAAGAACCAGCTAAAAAGATAGAACCCGTTTTATCCACTATAAGTGCTTCATCACTCATGATGGGCAAATAGGCGCCCCCAGCAACACAACTGCCCATTACTGCAGCAATTTGGGTAATGCCCATACTGCTCATAATGGCATTGTTTCTAAAAATGCGACCAAAATGTTCTTTATCAGGGAAAATCTCATCTTGCATTGGCAAGAAAACCCCAGCAGAATCCACCAAGTAGATTATTGGCAATCGATTCTCCATGGCAATTTCCTGGGCCCTCAAATTCTTTTTTCCTGTTATAGGAAACCAAGCACCAGCTTTAACTGTAGCGTCATTGGCCACAATCATACACTGACGACCACTCACATATGCAATGCCACACACTACCCCTCCACTAGGACAACCCCCATATTCTGGATACATGTCTTCGCCTGCAAAAGCACCTACCTCTACAAACGGCGTGTCTTTATCGCGCAAGTAATCTATGCGTTCTCTGGCCAACAATTTGCCTTTTTCTTTTTGCTTAGCGGCCGCTTTATCGCCACCGCCTTTAGCTACTTTTTGGAATTTGGTTTTTAAATCAAACACCAACTGTTTGTTAAAGTCTTCGTTGATATTGAAATCCAGATCTTGCTTTGACATAATGATTAAATCCTCACAAAAATAAGGAATAATCTGTATGTCTAACTCATGGTTTATGCAACAAAATAACTTCGGGTTCTTGGTAAACTACTTGCCAAGAAGTATCGGTTAAAAAGGCTTTGACCGTTGTTGAAAAATCAGATTTTGACAATGGATAAGTTATGTCTTCACATGTTGAGACAATGATCCATCGAGCATCTTTAACTATAGGGAATTGATACGCTTTTGACCGGTAGGCCAAATGAGGCATAAAAGCGGTCTGAGCACTTACGGCAGCAGTATCCGGTATTTTAGACAATGCTTCGTACACAGGCGCCAATTCATACCCCCTGGTATAATGCCCTTTTTGATACACTCGCAATCTTTGATAATCATGTAAATACACGGTATGATCCATAAGGCGAATGCTTACCATTGCATTTAAAGCTATCAAAACAGTCCAGGGCAATAAACGAGTGGCATATCGTTTTTTTAACTCCGCTAAAAGCATCACCAATACTGGGGCAAACTCAATGGCGTAATGACAATCTATACTCCATATTGCAGGATCATCATAGGCCATTTTGGATACCAAAGGAACAATTAACAGCAAAGCATACCTTGGCAAAAACATTAATGCCCAGGCCCCTGAAAATAGGATAAACAGCCAAAACTCCAACTTAACATATTGGTTACTGATTGCATCAGTCGTATTCACAAATAAAATACGAATAAGTTCTAATGGATGGCTAATACAAAACACTAAAGCCTCCGCATAGGAATTCCCTAGCACATGGTATTTGAAATGGTTGTATGATTGGTTAATTGAAAGTGCTGGCATGATCCATACAATAGCCAAATAGAAATACAATAAGGACCCAACCATTAAAATTAATGCATGTATTCGAATGGCTTTAGTTGACCAATCTGTAACTGCTATAAAACCACCAATTCCCAAGAGCCACAATGCCACAGATTCCTTTGTAAACAACATTAAGAGGGCAATCAAATACATTATTACCCATTTTTGTTTGTGCAAAAACACCAATAACCATGGCAATAAACAGGCAGCTAGAACATTGCTGTGATACACAAAAGACAAAGCTGAAAACACCCCAAAGAACAGATAAAACGCCAACATCACTTGACTTTGCCAGTCTGCTTTATTAAGTTTAATACTTACCCATTGTGCCAAACCAAAACCGCCCAAAATTATACTCGCTACTTGAACCAATAACAAAGTGTATTGGCCAAACAAATAAGACAATGGCGACAAGATGATCAAAGACAAATCCAGGTGGTCTGACAATAAATTCTGCGCTTCTAATTTAAAACTAGTAGCATCATTCCACTGACCATGGGCATAATCGTATAAGGCATTGGTATAAATACCTAGGTCAAGTGCATAGGTTCTAAAGCAATAATGATTGACCAATACAATCATTAAATACAATACAGCAAATACCGCTGAAATAACCCAAAGTTGTTTTTTGGGCATTGAATTCATTAAAACCAAGCGCTTAAATTAGCCACTAACGATTGAGACGACTTTAAGCCATAACCATTGCTACTATTAAACATGGCATAGGGGCTTTTGAGTGCTCTGTATTCCAAACGGAACATAGATTTACTGCCTAACATATGAGAGTAACAAAGTCCTGAACCATATAAAACAGAACCAGGAACCGGATTAATAGATTGCAATTGAATACCAGACATGTCTTTGAAATACTCCATTCTGAATGACAAAAAAGATTGATTAGACATAGTCCATTTAAGGACTGTGTTGGCTTGCCCCCATTGAGCTTTTGACGTTTGATTAACAGAATCAACACGATTTTGTTGCCCTAAATAAACACAAGTATAGGCGGTTAATGCTTTATTGATTTTGCAGGTCCACTGTAAGTCATAGAAAGTTCGTATGCGCCAATCTGGGTGTAAATCAAATTGTTCTTGGCCAACATAAACATTCCCAATAAAAGTGTGATTGTTATTTGGCACAAATTCAAATTGACCTACAATTGATTTTTGTTGATTGTTATCTCTGATATTTTGCCAACCGTTAACAATGTACCAATAGGTCGTTAAATCTTTTTTTAAGGGAACAGTAAGCTTAACGCCCGAAAGATAATAGGGCACATATTCTGGCGCCAAAGAACGGGTATACATGGGCTGATCCTTTGATATAGCAGTTTCAGTGCTAAATGGCGAAGGCAAAACACCCGCGTCAATCCATATGTTTTTTTGTCTAAATGGTTTTACCCCAATATTAGCTTCAACAAAATGTTTGAAGGACCCTGTTTCAGCTGCATAATTGGCATCCATATACCCTCCGAAGCCTGGAATGAAATGCATTCTCATGCGGTC
>JBIPPH010000023.1:0-30872 GCA_044368575.1 Bacteroidia bacterium | reverse complement strand
AAAACACCCGCGTCAATCCATATGTCTTTTTGTCTAAATGGTTTTACCCCAATATTAGCTTCAACAAAATGTTTGAAGGACCCTGTTTCAGCTGCATAATTGGCATCCATATACCCTCCGAAGCCTGGAATGAAATGCATTCTCATGCGGTCTTCGGTATACTTGATATCCAAATACGCCAGGTTAACACTCATTTCATTGTGCCTATTAGAAGACACAAAATAGGGCACTTCGCCACTTTTGGGTTGGTTAAATTGGTATTGGTAATATACATCTAAAAATGCCCCTATCTCAACCTGTTTTTTTTTAGCTGTTGCTAAATGCTTATATATTATTTTTGATTTGATTGCTTCTGAATCAACTTCATTTTGGGTTGTATTTTGGGCTAATGCAATCCCCCCAAAGAAGAATAATCCTAGTAAACACAATGTATGGACTTTCATATTACTTATAGGTATCTCTGTCCAAATGAAGGCGTTGAGAAGGCGCATATATCAATGGCACTTCTTCCTTGATCACATCACACTTATCTAGACCAAATGCTTTCTCATCTTTTAAGCTCCATTTTTTCAATTTAAAATAACCGTCAAGCATTAGACCCTCTCTCACTGTAAGTTCATTTTCTACAGACAAGAATTTTTCAAAAATTACAAATTTAAAATCAGGCTCTGCATTGTATTTGGTAGAACCATCAGGTCTTATGTGCAAGTTCAATTCTTTATTTTTAACTAAATCCTGAACAATCTGCTTGAAGAACAATTCTGTTTTAGGTTGAACTCTAAACCCTACCTCAATATTGATTTTAATCACCTTGTCATCTAAGATCTCTTCAACATGGTAAGACATGGTATAAGGGCTTTCAGTTCTGTGTATATGAACAAACCAATATACATCTGCCCTTTTTGGTTTTTTGGCAAATATTGACTTTATGACCTTTTCTTCAATATGGTGAGTAGAATTGGCCTTAGTTAAATAAATCAAATGCGTAGAAACTTTAGGAATATCCATATCTGCACTCAATTCTTTGATCATGTTAGTGTAATTACTAATGTCTACAAAACTGGTTAATTGATTATTGATTTTTCTGGCCCTATACCATACATACATCACCCCTAAAATGAAAGCTGCAATAAATAAGAACATCCAACTCTCTTTTAACTTAATGACATTCGCAATAAAGAAACTGCTTTCGATGATCAAGAATACACCAATCAAAGGCACTACTAACCATTTGTTCCATTGTTTGATAAAAATCAAGAAATAATACAACAAAATAGTGGTCATGAGCATAGTGATGGTAATTGAAAAACCATAGGCGGCTTCCATATGCTCTGAACTCTTAAAGTAAAGTATTAGCAATACGCAACCAATCCACAACAATGTATTGACACTTGGAATGTAAATTTGACCTTTAAAATTACTTGGTTGCTTTACTGTTACCCTTGGCCAAAAATTTAAGTTGATGGCTTCATTGATTAAGGTATAAGAACCACTGATCAATGCTTGAGACGCAATAATAGCAGCACAAGTTGCCACCCCAATTCCTATTAACAAAAACCATTGTGGCATCATTTCAAAGAATGGATTTCTGCCAGTTAAATAAGCCCCTGCATCATTTAACAACCATGAAGCTTGACCAAAATAATTAACCAACAAACAGATTTTAACCATACCCCAAGTGATGCGAATATTTTCCTTACCGCAATGACCCAAATCAGAATACAAAGCTTCCGCTCCAGTAGTGGCCAAAAACACAGCCCCTAACAACCAATATCCTTGAGGATATTGCGTTAACAAGGCATACGCATGTTTAGGATGAATGGCTTGCAAAACATCAGGGTGCTTAATAATTTGACTAAAACCAACCACAAACAACATGATAAACCACAAGAACATTAAAGGGCCAAAAACTGCTCCTACTTTATGGGTACCAAAACGTTGAAAGAAGAACAACAAAGTCAAAATGACGATAACAATTGGCACAGTTGACAATGTCTTGAATTGAGGCAACATGGTTAAGCCTTCTACAGCTGATGCAACAGAAATTGGCGGCGTAATAATACCATCTGCTAACAATGTAGTCGCGCCTAAAATAGCTGGAAAAAACAACCACTTCTTGTGTTTTTTTACCAAGGCATACAAGGAAAATATACCACCCTCCCCTTCGTTATCTGCCTGAAGGGTTAACCATATATACTTTATACTGGTCTGAAACAATAAAGTCCAAAACACGCAAGATATGCCTCCATAAACAAGCTCTTGAGAAATTGGCCTTGAACCAATAATGGCTTTCATTACGTACAAAGGACTGGTTCCAATATCACCATAAATAATTCCAAAGGCTACCAACAATGAGGCAATCGTAATTTTTTTAGAATGTTCAGACATTTTTATAACAGATAAATAATGGGGCAAATATAATTTTTAAGCACATAAAAAATAAAAAAAAGGGAATGAATTTCATTCCCTTTTTAAAACGATTAAACAGTATGTACTAATTACAATTGAGCGTCGATTTTTTGCGCCAACATATTTTTAGGTACAGCTCCAACAATTTTGTCAACAACTTCACCGCCTTTAAACACCAATAAAGTTGGAATACTGCGAATACCATACTTGGTAGCTACGCCTGGATTTTCATCCACATTGAGTTTACCAATCACTGCTTTACCAGCATATTCATTTGCTAATTCTTCTACCAATGGGCCGATCATGCGGCAAGGTCCGCACCACTCTGCCCAAAAGTCTACTAATACCGGTTTGTCAGATTTAAGAACATCTTGCTCCCAACTTGAATCTGTAAATTGTGTTGCCATGTTTGTATTTATTTGCTAGGTTATTCGAATTCAAAAAAACAATGTTTTTATTTGAGTTGACAAATTTATAATCCACATTCAACTTTCTAACATTGATTTTTTCAATTAAGGTATAGGTTTCTGCTGTTTATAATTTCTCAAATTCAGCTTGAACAAATTGATTTAAATCTGCCCCTTTCAATAAGCCTTTTGACAATAAAGCTAAACTGATGGCTTTTTTAATCAGCGCCTGAGCATCACTTTCATTCATATCAAGTATGGCTTTGGCTTTCACATGATTGGTGTTCACAACGCCTTGGTATTTTATTGGCATGTCACCGAACATATTAAAACCATTCATTTTACTCATGTCACGCATGCGTCTATCGTATTCACTTTCAGTCACCGTTATTAATGGTTCAGAAACAGACAAGGCCTCTGCCACAATAGTCAAATCAGCTCTTTGCTTTCCTTTTTCAAATAGCTCAGACAATTGCTTAACTTGATCATCACTTAATAAAGCTGTTTCAATTTTATCATGAGGAATGAGTTTGTCGAGGGCATCGGCATCCACCCTTTTGCATTGTAATTTGTCATTATGCTGTTCTAAATAAGCTGTAAAATGATTGTCTAATGGACCCTCTAATTTTAACACAGAATACCCCCTTGATTCCGCAGCCTTCACATAGGCATATTGCTCTTCTAAATGATTGGTGTACAAGACCACCAATTGACCAGATTTATCGGTCTGTAAAGCCGCAATATTTTGTTTATAATCTTCAATGGTATAAGACTTATCTTGAGCATCCGTTAACAAACAAAATTCTTTTGCCTTTTCAGCAAATTTTTCATCGCTCAACATACCGTATTTTACAAACAAATCTATATTGCTCCATTTGCTCTCAAAATCAGTTCTGCTTTGTTTAAAAAGTTCTGATAATTTATCTGCCACCTTCTTACTGATATGAGTGGTTATTTTTTTAACATTGGTATCGCTTTGTAAACTACTTCTTGACACATTCAGAGGAATGTCAGGCGAATCAATAACACCATGTAACAACATCAAAAACTCTGGCAAAACATCTTTGACATTGTCTGTTACAAAAACTTGATTGCTGTACAATTGTACTTTGTGCTTATCTGCTTCAATGGCAGATCCAATTTTAGGAAAATATAAGATACCAGTTAGGTTAAATGGATAATCGACATTGATGTGAATCCAAAACAATGGCGCTGGCGCAAAGGGATATAATTTTTGATAAAACGTTGTGTAATCTTCGTCTTTTAAGTCCGAAGGTTTACTCATCCAAAGAGGCTTGTCAGCATTGATTATTGCCCCTTCGAATTCAATGGAAATTGGTAGAAACTTACAGTATTTTTCGAGTAATTGTTTGATCTTAAATGACTCATTAAACGACAAACTATCCTCTGCTATATGTAAAATAATGTCTGTTCCACGGGTTTTGCGCTTGCCCTTAGTGATTTTGAATTCTGTACTACCATCGCAAGACCATGCACTTGAGACAGCATTGTCTTGATAAGACAAGGTTTGAATTTCTACCTTTGAGGCTACCATAAAGGCGGAATAAAAGCCTAAACCAAAATGACCAATCACATTGGCATCAGTTTTATCCTTGTATTTTTGAACAAATTCTTCTGCACCTGAAAAGGCAACTTGATTGATGTATTTTTCAATTTCCGCTTCTGTCATACCAATACCATTGTCAGAAATGGTAAGGGTTTTCTTGTCAGTATCTAGAGCAATTGTAATTTTCAAATCGCCTAATTCACCTTTGAACTCCCCCATTCTGTTGAGGGCTGATAATTTCTGACAAGCATCTGTAGCATTTGAGACCAATTCTCTAAGAAAGATTTCATGGTCACTGTACAAAAACTTTTTAATGATTGGAAAAATGTTCTCGGTGTTTACTGATATTGATCCTGATTTTGCCATAGTATATTTTTTAGGCTAACGATTTCAAAATGTATACCTGAGGAAAAGTTGCGCAATTTTGTCATATTTGCAGACAACACATGTTTTTTTATCTGTCAAAACTATTATTGTTTGTTTTAAAGCCGCTTCTTTGGATAGTTGCAATGAGCATATGGGCGCTTATGAGCAAAAATGATAGACTCAAAAAGCGATTAAGTATAGCATCCATATTGACTTTATTATTATTCAGCAATCCTTTTTTAGCCAATCAAACCGCTGGCTTATTAGAAAAACCAGAACGCTTTAAATTAGACACACACTACCAAATTGGCTTGGTTTTAGGTGGATTTGCCAAATGGGATACTAGCCTTAATAGAACAGTTTTTTTTGAGGCCAATGATAGACTCATGCAGGCACTAAAGTGTTATCATACAGGTTTTATAGATAAAATCATGATCAGCAGCGGAAGTGCTTCACTATTAAATCAAAAAGCTAAAGAAGCGGATGCCATTAAAACCTATTTAATGTCTTTAAATATACCTGACTCCAATATTTTGATCGAAAACCAGAGCAAAAACACGTTTGAGAATATAGTGTACAGTAAGGAAATATTGAGACAAAATAAACTATTGAGCAAGCCACTTATTTTTACAAGTGCATGGCATATTCCCAGGGTAAAAATGTGCAGTGATGTGTTTTTGAAATCTGATTTTTACCCATGCCATTATCTGCACAACCCCAAGCATAGTTTTGATCTATACGAACTCATCATACCAAGTGCCAAAGCCATAGATTCTTTTGAGATTTGCATTAAAGAATGGATTGGGCAATTGGCTTATTGGGCAAAATTACAATGGGCATAAACAGTGTCTAATGTAGCGGTCAATGTTGGTACTTGAATTTGCAATTTGACTTCAAAAGGCTTCCCTTTGTAATGAGATGAACATTCATATTTTAGCTTGTGGTGGAGCCGTTATGCACAATATTGCTCTAGCCCTTCATCAACTAGGACATACCATTACCGGAAGTGATGACGAAATTTTCGAACCGGCACTTTCAAGACTTCAACAAGCTGGCATCTGCCCGCCTGCCTTTGGTTGGTATCCTGAAAAAATTGACCAACACCTTGACTTTATCATTTTAGGCATGCATGCGCGTGCTGATAATCCTGAATTATTAAAAGCTCAAAGTTTAGGATTAAAAATTTATAGCTTCCCGGATTATGTATACGAACACGCTAAAAACAAAACCAGAGTGGTAATTGGCGGCAGCCATGGCAAAACGACTACGACAGCCATGATTATGCATGTTCTAAAAGTCCTGGGCAAAGACTTTGATTACCTTGTTGGATCGCAATTAGAGGGCTTTGATACCATGGTTAAATTTTCCGATGCCCCGCTAATGATCATTGAAGGAGACGAATACCTTACCAGTCCTTTAGACAGGGTGCCTAAATTTTTAAAATACCATCCACATGTGGCCATGATTACAGGCATTGCATGGGATCACATCAATGTATTTCCTACTTGGGAAAACTATGTTAAACAATTCAAATTATTCATTGAAACGATAAACCCTCAGGGGGCATTAGTGTATTTCTCTGGCGACAAAGAACTAACGGCATTAGCCCAATTTAGTCCGGCAAAATGCTTACCCTACAACACGCCCTATTACCATATCAGAAACAACAAAGTCGTCATTGGTAAACAAGACAAACACAGCTTGGAAATTTTTGGCGAACACAATCTTCAAAACGCTGAAGGTGCCTGCAAAGTCTGTCAAGAATTAGGTATTGATGAAGATACTTTTTACCATGCTTTAAGTAGTTTTAAAGGGACTGCCAAACGTTTAGAAAAAGTGCACGAAACAAAAAACTTAACCGTTTTTAGAGATTTTGCGCATTCCCCAAGTAAACTCAAGGCAACCATTCAAGCGGTTAGAGAACAATTCCCAATGCATCAATTAATAGCGGTTTTTGAATTGCATACTTTCAGTAGTCTAAACAAAGCATTTTTACCTCAGTATGCTGACAGCATGTTAACCGCCAACCAAGCTTTTGTGTATTTCAACCCTGAAGTGATTGCTCACAAAAAACTTGAACCAATTGATAACCAAGACATTACAAATGGGTTCGGCAATCATGTAAGCCCAGTATCTGATATCCATAGCCTTAAAACAATTGTCTCGAGCAATTTAAGGGCCAACGAACAAACGCCAACTGTTCTGTTACTTATGAGTTCGGGCAATTTTGACAACACTCAACTTTGGTAAAATAAAGGTTTTATTTTTCATCAAGAATGGTTATTTTCGTAGATTATAGTAATCTGCGACAACCAATCTTATGATTAAACGCCTACTCTTTACCCTACTGCTTTTCGTGAGTTTTATGCAGCTTAAAGCTGTTGTTTGTCTTCCTGAATGGAAATACAAAAGAACCATCACTGTAACCAATGCCAATGCCTCAGCCTATACTAACTTTCAGGTTAAAGTGGTTTTGAATACCGCCGCCTTAGTATCTGCCGGTAAAATGAACATCAATGGCGATGATATTCGATTTACAGATGCTTCATGTAGCAAACTCAATTATTGGATAGACAGTAACATGAATACCAGCACTACTGTTATCTGGGTAAAATTAAAGACCTTGCCAGCAAGTAGTTCAAGTACCATCAACATGTATTATGGCAATTTGTGCGCAACTGCCTTGCAAAATGGCGATAGTACTTTTAACTTTTTCGATGATTTCTTAGGCACTACCCTTAATACCACAAAATGGACTAAATACAATCAAAATACAGCAGCAGGCGCTTTAAGTATTTCCGGCGGCAATGCCAACTTCAATTTAACCACTGCAACTGATCTGATCATAAGAACCAATGCTACATTTACAGGATTAACCCGTTCTGAAATGAAAGTTAAATGGAACTCCGGTAGTTTCCCGACCATAGCCCAATTAAACTCTACCACTTTTGCGGGTGTTACTTTAGGGTCTAATGGCAGTTTCTTTTTTAACAATCAAACCAATGCGAGTTGTAATAGTTACACAGCCACAACAACCCCATCAGCTAGCGCAAAATCGAATGGTGTTTGGGGTATCACTTGGCCAGCTACCAATTCAAGCATTGGTAGTTTTACCGCAGGCAGTATTAGCAACTCAACTACACCAAGCTTAGCCGCTTCAACACACACCGCCTTGGGTTTAATGTGTTCAAGTGCTGGCAGTCTATTGGTGGATTGGTGCCGTGTAAGAACTTATGCCCCAGTGGAACCTAGCACTACTGTTAATGCAGAAACAACTCAAGGCATTAGCATTACACTATCGCCCAACCCAGTTTGCCCTGGGGGCAAATTAACGATAAGTTTTACCAAAACTGGTGTTTTCTTCTCAGCTGGCAACATCTTCAAATTACAGTTATCTGATGCATCAGGTAATTTCACCACCCCATTAACGCTAGCAACAATTACAGACACCGTTCTTAATACCATGATAGTTGATATCCCATCAACCTCAGTGGCTGGCTCCGGTTATAAAGTTAGATTAACTTCCACTAACCCGACCTACACCTGTTTTTCACCAAGCGGTAACTTAACCATCAATCCAAAACCTAATGTTTCGTTCAATGTTTTGAATGACAACCAATGTTTCAAAAACAACAAATACAACTTCACATCTACTTCTACTATTAGTGCTGGTAGCATTAGCAGTTATATTTGGAGTTGGGATGATGGCAGCAAAAAAGACACATTGACAACGGCAAATGCTAGTCATAAATTCAATGTTTTTTATCCTTACTACTATCCTAAATTGACAGTTGTCAGTAATTTAGGGTGTAAGGATTCAACATCTAAGCAAATCAACATTAAGGAATCTCCCAATGTGAGAAGTAAATTTAATGATACCATTCAATGTTACCGAGGTAATTTCTATATCGCAGAAACAGTTACTACATTATTCTCAGGTATGGTTACATCAATCAGCTGGAATTTTGGTGATGGCACCCCTACCGTTAATATGGTAGATTCTTTGACGCATAGATATTCAGCCCCAGGAACGTATAATGTAAGACAGATCAATCAACACTCAAGTGGTTGTATAGACACCAATTATTTATCTGTTTTAGTGAATGTTCATCCAGTGTCTAAATTTACCATAAACGATAGTTCACAATGCTTTAATGGCAATCGATATATATACCAAGCTCAGTCGACAATCAGCAATGGCTTACCTTTAATCAACTATTGGAATCTTGGCTCGGGTATTACGCGTGATCAACAAGATTCTGCTCAATGTAGCTATTCGAATTGGGGAAATAGAAATATTAGATTAATCACCATCAGTGATGACGGAGTTGACGGATGTTCAGACACACTCACCAAAACAATTGAGGTTAACCCTATGCCAATTGCATCTATTCAAAATTTAGATTTGAGTAAGTGTTTTAAATACAATTCATTTAGATTTATTGCTAAGTCAACAATTCCCAATGGTTCAATGACTCACAATTGGAATTTTGGTGATTTAAGCACATTAAATAATAAAGATACAGTTAGCCATACTTATAATACAGATGGTTCATTTACTATAAAGGTATACTCCACTTCAAATAAGGGTTGTCAAGACTCCACTACTACAAGTGTGACAGTAAATCCAAGTCCAGAGCCATTTTTTGTAATTAACAAAGATACTCAGTGTTTTAAATACAACGCCTTCAAAGCAGTCTCATTGACTGCTATCAACAGCGGCACATTTACAACCAGTTGGAAAGTGAGTGATGGCACATCTTACACAGATGTCGACAGCATACTCCATAGTTTTATCACTGATGGCAATTTTACCATAGCCATGTATGCCAATTCAAACAACAATTGTAAAGACACTATCATCAAATCTGTTAAGGTATTGCCTATGCCAACCTCTGACTTTTCAATTAATGATTTAGACCAATGTTTAGAAGGCAATCAATTTACATTTACAGACAACTCAACATTTAACTTTGGCAACTTAATTGCCAATCAATGGTTATTTGACGATGGTCAAATTTCGAATAATCAATCATCTGTTAATCATTCCTATTTGAGTGACAATGCTTTCAGACCTGGCCTAATTGTATATGCAGATAATGGTTGTTTTGATACCAGCTTCCAAGACATCAAAGTATACCCTCACCCAGGATCTGATTTCACTATCAATAATGCCGGACAATGCGTAAACAATAATAATTTTGTATTTACCAATGCAACGTTTATTGCAGAAGGTGGTTTTACCAACCGTTGGTATTTTGGTGATGGCAGCCCTTTTGTTAGTACTTTAAGTGCTTCAAAGAAATACACTAAAGATAGTACATATGTTGTAACAGTCATTTCTATTAGTGACCAAGGCTGCACAGATACAGCAAAAAAATCAGTTATAGTCTATCCTAAGGCTAAAACCAATTTCAGCATTAACAACAGCCAACAATGTGTATTGGGCAATAAATTCACATTTACTTCTAGCACAACGGTTAAATATGGCTCTTATACATTGAACTGGCAATTTGGCGACGGCAACACTGCTGGTAATTTAAACAGTGTTAATCATACCTATAACAATGTTCAATTGTATAATGTAAAACTTTACACGGCTACTGATAAAAACTGTTTCGATACTTTAACCAAACCAATTAGAACATTACCTATGCCAAATGCTGATTTCACTTATAACTATAATGAAAAGTGTATCAAAGGCAATGATTTTCAATTTGGCACGACTAGTACTGTGAGCAATAATACCCCAATGAACCACAACTGGTATTATGGCGATGGCGACTCAACCATTAACAACGCTTTCGGTCAACATACTTATAAAACAGACGGTGCCTTTATTGTGCGCATGATTTCGTCTACTAATATTGGCGGGTGTAAAGACACCATGCAAAAGACGTTTAACGTCTATCCAATGCCTGTTGCAGGATTTAACATCGACAACAACCAACAATGTTTCAAAAACCATGTATTTAATTTAAATTCTACTTCAACAGTAAGTTCTGGAACAATTGACATTACAGATTGGACCTTTGGCGACAACACAACATCATCTAATGCTTCGCCAAGTAAATCTTACCTGAATGTTGATTCATTTAGAGTGCGACTTTTTGTGAGTACCAATCATGGTTGCACAGATTCAATTGCAAAGAAGGTATACATTTTCCCTATGCCTGTTGCAGCCTTTAACGTTTCTCCTAGCAGCAGTTGTTTCAAAGGCAATGTCTTTAAAATTACAAATAAGTCTAGTATCGTCAAAGGCAACATTACCAATTATAGCTTCATGTATGGCAATGGTGATTCAAGCAACCTACAAAATCCTGCGCCATACAGTTATCAGACCGATGGTTTTTACACATTGTTCTTAACCACCATTACTGATCACGGCTGTTGGGATACAACCAGCAGAAATATTACCATCAATCCAAATCCAGTATTGGACTTCACTGTTGACCCTGTTTGTTTGAAAGATTCTTCTGAATTTGTGAATTTAAGCACCTTATCATCTGGTAATATTGCCTCATGGAAATGGTTATTAGGCAATGGCAAAGTTGCACTAACTCAGTCACCAAAGCACAAATATAAAAACGTCGGCAACTACAATGTGACTTTGATTGCAGTAACTGATAAAGGTTGTGTTGATACTATTGTTAAACCAGGTATTGCTGTTGTAAATCCTAACCCTAAAGCGGGCTTCTATTACAGCAAACTACGTTCATGGGAAAATGAGGTTGACATTCAATACACTGACACCTCATCTGGCGCCATTTCATGGAAATGGAATTTTGCATCAATGGGCAGTAGCTCTGACCAAAATCCAAAATTATTCTACACAGATACCTTAACGCAATTAACCTCTTTAATCGTTACAAACGCATATGGTTGTAAAGACACGAGTACCAAGTTATTATTCATCACGCCTGATGTAACTTACTACATGCCAAATGCCTTTACGCCAAATGACGACAACATCAATGAAACTTACAAACCTGTAGGCCTTTCTTATGCTATCAATTACAAGTTCATCATTTTCAACCGCTGGGGAGAAATCTTGTTTAAATCTGATAACCCGCAAATCGGATGGAACGGAAAGTATGAAAACGAATTGGTGCCTCAAGATTTATATTTCTATAGATTAGAATTTATTGGGGTAGACGAAATCAGACATGAAGAGACCGGTCATGTGATGATTCTTAAATAATGAAACTGCTGTTATTGTTTGGCACATTTACCTTCATAGGTAACAATGGCTTTGCTCAAGATGCTAAGAATCATGTTGCTTTTGGCAATCAATGTATGAATGAAGGCGCATACAAAAAAGCCAGTGAATTTTATCAATTAGCGATTCAAGATGACCCTAGAAATGGCAGCATTTATACCATGTGGGGCTTCTCGGTACACAAACAAAAACAATTCAAATTAGCCGACTCTATCTATACCATAGCGCTTGGACTTGATAGCAGTTTAAGTAAAACGTATTGGTACAAAGCCCTAAACCATATTACATTAAGGCAGGATTCAACTGCTATTATATATTTCAAGCATTTTCTGAACAAAGAAAAAAACACAGGCAATAGTTTATTGATGGCCTACAAATCAATCGGTCAATGTTATGAAAGACAATTGTACACTAAAGGCTTGTTGTCTTGGCAAATAGATGACATGATTTTTCATTACCAACAAATAGAAGCCGTTGACACTAATGCGCCCGAAGTCCCTATGATTAGAGCTTTTGTTGAAAAGGTTCAAAATCAAAGACCAATTGAACAAGTTGGTAAATGGAAAATGGAGGCCAATTGACCTCCATTTCTAAAAATTAAATCAGCATCATTTCTGATTATTGCCTTTCGCCTCTAGGCACAAATGATCTTGGTGTATGACCAGTGTAAATTTGTCTTGGACGGCCAATTGGTTGACCTTCGTTTAACATTTCTTGCCATTGTGAAATCCAACCAGGTAAGCGACCCAATGCAAACAAGGCAGTGAACATATCTGTAGGGAAACCTATTGCTCTGTATATGATACCTGAGTAGAAGTCAACGTTTGGATATAATTTTCTTTCTACGAAATATGGATCAGTTAAAGCTGCTTCTTCGAGTTTCTTAGCAATTTCTAAAACAGGATCGTTAATGCCAAGTTTATTCAATACGTCATCACATGTCTTTTTGATGATCTTAGCTCTAGGATCAAAGTTTTTGTATACTCTGTGTCCAAAGCCCATCAATCTGAATGGATCATTTTTGTCTTTAGCTTTATCAACCCATTTTTGAACATTACCACCATCCGCTTTGATTTGTTCTAACATCTCTAAAACTTCTTGGTTAGCACCGCCGTGTAATGGTCCCCATAATGCGGCAACACCTGCAGCTATTGATGCATATAAGTTAGATTGAGAAGAACCTACTAATCTTACTGTACTTGCTGAACAGTTTTGTTCGTGATCAGCATGTAAGATTAACAATTTGTTCATAGCATCCACAACTACCGGATCAGGTTGATAATCTGGCTCACTAACGTGTTTAAACGTCATTGACAAGAAATTACTTACATAGTCTAAGTTGTTATTTGGATACACTACTGGATGCCCCATGCGCTTTTTGTAAATCATTGCACAAATTGTAGGCATTTTGGCTAACATCCTCAAAGTTGTTCTATTTTTTGATTCTGCACTTCTGTTAGGATCTAAAGCCTTTGGATAATATGCAGACAAAGAAGATATCATTGCAATCAATTGACCCATAGGGTGTGAGCCTGTAGGGAATGTTTTGAAAATGTTTTGTAAATCTTCGTTCACCAAAGTGTGATGTCTGATAGACGCATCAAATTCGTCAAATTGCTCCTTATTTGGCAATTCCCCTTTTAATAACAAATAAGAAACTTCCATAAAGTTGGCTTTTTCGGCCAAGTCCTCAATGGAATAACCTCTGTGTCTTAAAATACCTTCTTCGCCATCAAGAAAAGTGATTGCACTTTTGGTAGCACCGGTGTTTTTGTACCCGATATCAAGGGTTACATAACCAGTAGTATCTCTTAATTTAGAAATATCTATGGCTTTTTCACCTTCTGAACCAACAATAACAGGAAACTCATACGTTTTTCCATCTAGAGTAATTGTGCAATTTTGAGACTGGGTATTAGACATTGATTTTATTGATAAAATAGTTGATTTAATAATTGTGTTGCGAAGATATTATAATTAATAGAATCTGCAATACGGAGCAACAAAAAAATAACACAAGAAATAGACTGACAATGGTCATCTCTACATGGGGTATTTAATCTAGCAATAATCCTATCAAAAAAGACAATAAAAAAAGGGGGCTAAAAGCCCCCTTTTCAATGAATCTGTTTAGTTTAACGCAGCAGTGTTACAGTACCTTCATACTGGTATTCTTCTCCGTCGTACGCAGTCACTTTAATTACCCACATGTAGACGTCTTGCTGACAATCTTGCGAGCGGTATTGACCATTCCAACCTTCATACTTATCATCTGTTTTCCATAACATTTCGCCCCAACGGTTAAAGACTTCTATATGGAAAGTCTTTTCTCCATTAACAACTGCTCTAAAGAAGTTGTTGGTTTTAGGGCCTGTGTTTTCTGGACTAAAGGCAGTTGGAACGAATACTGTCACATCAGGTCCGATTTTTCTTAGTTGGCTGATGGTATCCCAACAAGTATAATCTTGACCTTTATAGTTATATGTATAGGTAGAAGTCAAATGAACGAAATACTTCATGGTATCATCCGCATAGGTATGAATTGGATTGGCTTTAGTACTAGTATCATCTAAATCACCAGTTCCAAAATACCATAAATAACTCATTGCACCAGGATTAGACCATCTCACCTTAGTTTCATTAAAGAACTTGAACTTCGGGAAAGCTACGGTAGTAAAGAAACCTGGATCACTGCTAAAACCAGCTTTTGGTTGAGGCAATACTTTAATGTATTGGAAAGAGTCACGAGTGATTGAACATACTTGGCCAGGCAAACTACCCCATTTGTTATCAATTCTCAAGCTCACATCATACCAATTGCGTTTAGCGGTATCGTATTTAATGTTTTGAGGGTTGAATGTGGTACTATTGACTATAGAATCATTATTACCAAAGAACCAGTTGTATCTTAAGTTAGATGATCCGTATGGTTTTCTAACCATACTTATAAAGTTAACGATTGCTGGCTCACATTGTATTTCAGGATCGGCAGTAAAATCAAATTGAGGATAAGGTTCTATCATCAAATCAATAACATCTTTAGCTACCGGACAAACCCCTTCTTTATTAGTAGAAATGGTTAGTTGCACTTTGCCTGCAGAACCATTTAAGGCTGTATCTTGAATACCATGGAAGTAACGCGTTGGCAATGAATCCTTGGCAGAGAAATTACCATCTCCATTGTGGGTCCATGTAGTTGCTTTTGCCCAATTTTTAGTAGCTGCTAAAATGAATGGCTTACCTTCACATTGTTGATATGGTTTAGGGGTAGTGATACTAACCTCTGGTTGAGTTTGCACCAACAATGTCTGAGAGTCAGATGAGGTACAACCCGTTAAAGGATTGGTATAGGCAAATTTCATTTTAAATGAACCTTCGTATTGTTTGCTCTTTGCACTAATACTTGGGTCAAACTCTCTACCTGTTACACCAGGACCAGACCATGTACCAACTGGGCCTGCTGGTAAAATGTTGTTTAATGTAAATTTAGCAGAGCTAGAACAAACAGTGTCAGGCACATCAATTTGTATGATTGGTAAACCATAAACAGTAATATCAGTGCTATCAGTTACAGGACATCCACTAGATACGTCAGTTAATTTCAGTAAGTATTGTCCTTGACCAGTCTTAGGGTCAAATAATTTTTTACCTTTTATTGAATTCAGGATTTTTGGCGCAACGTTAGGGTTGCTTAAATCCCTTGAACCGCCATATTCTATTGTTTCCCATGTTCCAAAAGGAAAGCGATTGCCAGTATTTTTATCTACTACGAAACTATCAAGCGCTAACAATGGGTCATTGATACAACGCTTAGGCATACCTGTAAATTTAATTTCTGGTAAACGGATCACATTGACATTGGCTGTATCACATGTTTGACAACCTGTTATGGCATCTTTAAAGCAATACTCAATGGTATAAGTTCCAGTTTTTTCGTTTTCGCCTTCTTTACCAATATCAAGTACACTGATATTTGGCACTACTGAATAGTCAACACTCAAAATAGATACTGGATCAACGCCAGAACCTAGAGGTACATCTAAAACTCTAAAGGTTTGAATACCACCAGTTTTAGAGAACGGTCTAACAACTTGCTGATCAAGTGTTACAAGACCAACTCTTTGACAATAAGTGCTGTCTTTAACATATACATCAGGATTTGGATTTAACTTTAATGGTTTACATTCTTTATTGTAACAACCTTTATAGTCTCTGAAATCATAACACAAGGTATCTCTTAAGCCTGTCTTAGGCACTTGACTGTTCTTAATGAATTTAGGGAAATCATATGTATAAACGTTTACACCTACAGGACCACCTGTTACCCAACTTGGTTTTTTATATTGTTGGAAATAACGGATATCAGTAGCTGTTTGAGTTTTATCACCTGATTTGGCAGTCGCAACTTTAGAGAAGGTTAAGTTGATGGCACCTTCGGCATAACAACGCGGTGGAATACCCGCATATTGGAAAGATGGCAAATCATTGATAGTCACTGTAAAGGTATCTAAGTCTTGACACTCTACCCCTCCTTGTGTAACTTTCAATAATAATTCATAATCCCTAGTGGCTAAAGAATTGATCTTCAAATTGAATGAGCTATCGTTGGCCATAGTTGCACCTGAATTAATATCTCTCCACTTCATGGTTCTGATATAACCCAATGGTCTGCGTTTAGCCTTTACTTTTAGGGTATCGTACAAACAAATTTCTCTGTCTGGCTTGGCAATAGCCACTACAGTGTCATTCACAAACAATTCCATTGTATCGCTGGTATTACAACCCAATGGGTCAATCACTTTGGCAATATATTTACCTGCTACATTAACTGTAATCGTTCTAGTACTATCTCCGTTTGGCTGCCAGAAATAACGCATGGTATCAGCATTCTGAGCATCTAATGTAACATTGTTGTAGGTACAAATTCGTTGATCTGGACCCAAATCAACAACAGGATTTGGTTGGTATTTTACTGTTACAGTATCACTATCAACACATTTGTTTTTATCAGTCAATACTAAAAGGATTTTAGTGGTTGCTTGCGGTGTAACCAATGTGTAGGTATTCAAAGTATCTTTGGGATCAAAAGTGCCAATAGGCTTTTCCCATTTGTATTTGTATGGAGGTACACCATAAGCTACTACTGGCTGCAGAGTTATACTGTTACCAGCACACACAAATGTATCACGACCAAATTTCAACTGAACATCCAATACTGGAGGGATAATTACAGTATCAGTGTAGATACTAGGACAGTTATATGGTGGGTTAGTAATTTGGTGTTCAATAATGTATTTACCACCACGTTTGAACTTAATACTATCGCGTTTGTTAAAACCAAAGTACAATGGTGTACCAGTGTTTAAACTGTCACGAATGGTCCATTGGTAACGGTAATTTTTTACATTGTAATTAACCGTATCTGCAGGCCATGATGTGAATCTAAACTTACCACAATCTAAAACTTCAAGTTGTCTTTTAGCTCTAGCTTTAGGTTTAACAGTTACTGTGAAACCTTTATTAGCTGAGGCTGGTCTTGGGCAGTTATCATCTTTAGCAGTGGCCGTAAATGTGTAGGCATTTGGACGAGCATCACCTACTTTGGTTTGCCAGCAGAATAAGGCTTCTTTCTCACGCGCCTTAGGATCTACTATGGTAAAAGTTGCCCCTGGAATACCGTAATTCCATGTTAGAGCAACAGTATCTAAACGCGTTTGTTTAGGCAAATACGGATCGTCTTTGGCGAAAATGCTGAAGCAAATTTTGTTGCCCTCGCAAACAGAATATTTATTATTACCAGTAAAATAAGGCGGATTGTTGTCAGGGCATTGTTTTACAACCAACTGCATATCACGTCTAGTGAATCCAATTTTGACCCATTTTTTAGTCAATGAATCTTTTCGCCACTCTGAAATCACAATAACGATTACACCTACCTCATCACATTTGGTTGGTGTAAAAACAATATCACCAGTTTCTTTGTCAAAGTAAAAACCACGTGGTGGTTTAGCATTAGGCAAAGCTCTGCAATTGATTACACCTGGGTTAGGAGGACAATAAGGTGTCATTGGAATGTTGGCAGTAAAGTTACCTGAGTAAGTAATGTTGGTATTATTGGCGCTTAGCGGATTACCTAAGTCATATGATAAACTATCACCATCAACGGTTTCTCTTACACCGTTGTTGTAGGTAAATGGTTGGTTACAACAAACGTAAGCAACAGGAGGAGTTGATAATTGAGGAGAAGTGTTACATTTATTGCCAATTGCACAGATATTAATCATCGCATCTGTGTAAAAGTTATCAGGGGAAATTGTAGTGATAGCACCGTTACGGCAACACTGTTCAACCTTGATCATGATTTCACAACAACCCGCATCTTTGAGCGCTTTGAATGGTGAGGCGTTAAAATCAACTATGGCCTCAAAAACGTGCTCCTCAATACCCTCTTGTGATGGTGTATTTTGTGGATTACAAGGCGCTGTTCCACCAGTACAGGTAGGGGTTAAGTCATTAATGGCGGTACGAGTGTAGTTAACGGAAGTTTGATTAGTTCCATCCTTGCAAAACACTTTGATGTCAGGGCTGTTAAAAGGAATACCCCTGCAATCTCTGTAGATTTTAACTACTAATTTGTACTTACCTGGCGAAATACAAGAATAGGCAATATCACCGCCCATCATGTGAGAGGCGAAGGCTTGAGATTGCCATCCTAAAACCATCCATAAACAGAAGAGAATTTTGTATAGTTTATTCATATAGTTGATTTACTTGCTTAATGATTAATTATGAGTTTTTGAGTATGTACTGTGTTTAATGTTTCAAATTGCACTACATAAAGACCCGAAATTAAATCAGGTGGTAATATAACAAATTGAAGCATTTCATCCAAATTGGCTTGAAAATATTTTTTTCCATCTAAGCCTATGATGCTGAGAGTCCCCGTCATTTCTTTAGGCTGCTTTATTGACAATTTTTCACCAGCCTTGGCAGGGTTGGGAAACAAGTCCATTTTAGTCGATAATTCAAGTGAATTTTGCAACTCAGAAAAGCCTTTTTGTGACTGATAACCAGACTTAATTGTTAAACACTTTAAGGCGTTTTGTTTAATGTTTTTATTATTTGATTCAACAGAAAAAACGGCCAAATCATAGATTAATGCACTTTGTTTAGGAAAATTAACTGGATAAAAATTCAATAATCCAATTTTTTGAGATGGATTGGTATCTTTCCAGGAAAAGCTCCTACCACTTAAATCAAAGGAATCTGTATATACATACTGAGTTGATTGAGAGCCATCTACTCCAGTTCCACCGTATGTCAAAGGCTTATTATTTTTCCATACGCCTCGCATTAATTTATAAAAATGTGAAATAGAGTCAGGACGACCTATGGCAACATCGTTTGAATTATCGATGTACATGGTTGAGGCTATAGGTCTATTAAGTGCCATACAACCAATAGACACCAGCTTATTTGAAAACGTTGCTTCATTGAAATCATTATAGGCAAAAATGGCTTTTGAAGATGGATCTGTACACAATAACTCATTGTATAAAGCTCCAATTTTAAAATGATTCATGACACTTAACACAAAATCTGGATAATCTTGATTAGAACGGTTAAACATTGTGTACCTGATTATTGCCGTATGATTAAAAGCAGAATCCGGAAAAGCAATAATATCAGTGCGGCACTCAATGCCCAATGGGTTGGCGTTACTAAAATCATGATGGCCATAGACATCATTGGTAATTGCAGACAATTGCTGATAACCTTGTATATAAGGATAGTCACCATTTTCAGGCTCATAAATCTGATTGCTTTTACCCCAATCTACAAAAGGCAATAACACAGGTGCAAATGGCGCTTGATTGGACCCTGGCCAATTACGAATAGCAGATGGCATTGAATAGTTATTGTCTTTAAAATACAGTTTATGATTGTTTATCATAGATTGGCTCATAGGGTAAACACTGTTCCAATCCATTGGCATGGCAGCTTGTGAACCACTTAATGACAGAGGACCAGGCCATTGTTCAGAAATAAAAGAGAAAGGATCAATAGCAGAAACTCTTTGAACTTGATTGTTGTCTGTAGCGCTCCACCATAGTCCCATTTTTTGCATCAACCCTAAGCCATATGAAGTCTCAATAGCTGCTGAATTCACTGAATCAAGCACCGAACCATCAGAGGCCAAACGGAACGACAAACCATTGACCCCGATGGAGGAGCTTACCCATTGCGACATTGCCGCAAATGGCAAAATCATAACAATATAGAGACAAATGATTTTCATTAAAACACAGTGTAACGCAATCCGAAACTGGCATTATAATTAATCACCGCTTCATTGAAATTATTGCCCATATTCATCGCTTTAATTTTAAACCATTGCACACCTGGCTCAACAAATAATTTGAATCTTGGCGACAACGGATAGGCTGCCAACAAACTCATATTTCCGCCTACGCTAAATGATTTACCCTTATAATTAAAAGCAGTTACTGATTGTTGCTGCACATCAATTTGTTTTCCATTAGCAGATGATACCCAATTCAAGACTGCTGCAGTGTGAAAAGCAAATTGGGTTTTACCTACACCAAACTGATAGGCTAACCCAATTGGCACTTGCGTCATTTGATAACGATTCTTATGATTAAGCCCAAACACATTGTCTTTAATAAATTTGGTGGTATCGTATACAACTACAGGAATAACCCCTTGAACCGGGTCATTAATATAATAAGTCGTAGATGTAATTTCTTGTTCATTGGTTTTGTAATGAATACCTCCTTTATACAAATTGCTTTGTTGTTTAGATTGAATGCCTAAAGTCATACTAATCGCATTGCGCATCGGGATACTTAATCGAGCGCCAAATGCATAACCAGATTGCACATGCATGATTTCAGGATTGTAAGCAGCCAAATCTGAATTGCCATTGATTGCAGCATAGCCTATACCCGGCATCAACATGAGATCAAAATAGACTGCTTTAGGGATAATGGCTTCGGTTGGACGTTTGCCATTCAAAGCATATTCTTTTTGTGCATTTACATGATTAAGATCTTCAAACTGCTTCAAGATTTTAACCTTTTTGATTAAGGCTGCTCTACTGTAAAGAAAATCCCTTTCTAATTCAAAATGCTCATTTAATAACTTTGGATTGTTATAGAGTAAAAGGCGCGATTGTCCTTTGCTACTTTGTGCAACAAACTCTGGCAATTGGTCACCATTTTCTGTTGTCAAAACCTTAATCATACTGGCTTTAACGCGCCATTTTTGATCATCTTGAGCGATGACAGCTGGCTTTTGATTATTTATATGTTTGGCCTTTGAACTCGCCGGACGATTTGGCTTTTCAACGTTCATTGGTGAGGGCTTATTGGTTTGAACTTCTCGCAACAAAGACATTTCCGCATCGGTCATTAAATTGTCTGTCTTAACCTGATCTATTGGTCTGTAAATTTGTTTCTTACCTATTGGAGCTTTAGCCTTTTTAACATCTGACAACTGGGTTTTTGCAGCGTCTTCTTTCTTGGCTTTGTTCGCATTTATTGCCTCATAATCCTTTGTTGATTTTGGATTTAAAACGACGTCAGATTGATTGCGATCTAAAGTGTTTACATCCACAGAAGGACTTGAGCTGGATTGCTCTACCAAAGCTTGCGAAGGTTGAGGTTTTGAACTAGTAACAATCAACACAATTGTTGTTGATATGATAGCAAAACCAATAACCCATAACAACCAAGGCTTAGACTTTGACTTGCGTCTATCTAAAATGTTGTTTAACACCTGATCAGAGGCCTGCCATTCAGCAGACTTTAATTTATCCGAAAGATGTTGTTCAAATGATCCTTTCATTTTGATGTAATATTTTCTAATTGAATGATTTGTAATTGTAAATGTTTCTTAGCCTTGGCGTATTGGCTTCTTGAACTGGCTTCTTCAATCCCTAGACTGTCTGCAATTTCTTTATGACTGTAGCCTTCTATGGCATACATATTAAACACATATCTGTATCCTTGAGGCAATTTGGCAATCATGAGAATAATGTCTTGTTCAGATAATTTATCAATGGCAGAAAAATCATCTACTTCAAACTGGTTATGCCCTTCATCTATTGGATCAAATTTGAGGCGATTCGCTCTGATTTTATTAATGGCGGTATTGACCATTATGCGCCTCACCCATCCTTCTAAAGACCCCTCGTTTTTAAACTTTGACAAGTTGTCGAAAACCTTCATAAACCCATCTTGGAGCATGTCTTCAGCTTCCATTCTATCTTTAGCGTATCGCATACAAACAGCCATCATTTTACTTGAGAATTTTTTGTAAAACGCTACCTGAGAAGCTCGGTCTTCCTTTATACAGCCTTTTATGAGGTCTTCTTCGGACATTGCATTTCGTATATTGTTCCACAGCACAGCCAATTTGACCTTATAGACACCGGTAATAGAAAAACGTGGCCTGGGAGATAAAATATTTTTAAAAAAGGTGTCAAAACTTGTTGAAAAGCTACGAATTTAATTGATAAATTTATTTTTTTTCGGATTTAATATTGCATCATGACTAAAGTCTGTCATATAGCCTGCATCACACAACATTATTACCCTGATACCATCAAGCATTATGAATTGATCATGAAGCATTTGGGAATAGAATGGCAAATCAATGAATCGCTAACTTGTTGCGGCCTACCCTATTTTGAAAAAGGAGAACTTTCTGCTGCCAAAACCATTGCGGAACAACATTTATCAAACCTTAACCAAGTCGACTTAATTTGTCACAGTTCAAAATGTCAAGCAACCTTTTCCGAACATTACCATCATATTTTTAACAACACCGCTTTGCATCTTGAGGCCAATGCCATGATTAAGCGCGTTAAATCCATCTACGATATTTTACCTGCCTTACTGCCTCAGTTAAAGTCTGACCTCGCCCATTATTACTGGGTAGGCAATTGTTGTCAAAGCAGTGCCAATCAGTTTTACCATCAGCTCCAAGGCATTAAATGGTCAGAGGCACCTATGGGCACAAGCTGTTGCGGAGCAGGAACATCCTTAGCCGCCATCGACCCCCTTTTAAGTTCTGATTTAAGCGAACAAATGGTCAACGACTTTAAACAATCAGGGGCCACTTGTATGGTGTTTGAAGATGATATTTGCAGAAAACAAATTGATGCGGTTGCGCAATCAAAAGGCATTTCAATTGCCACCTATAACTTAATCGACATCATCGCAAAACGAATAGCCTAATGCCACAATCAAAACCTTTCACTTCAAGTGATTTAAGCCTTTTTTCGGAATCCGTTTTCAAACAGATAGGCTGTTCCTCAGCAGATGCAACACTTGCTAGCAAAGTTTTGTTAATGGCAGACTTGCGTGGCATAGACTCTCATGGACTAGCGCGCTTATCAGGCTACGTGAGATTGTATGAAAATGGCCGCATAAATACCCAACCTAATATCAGTGTTGTGCGCGACAAAAAAGCCAACTTTACCATTGATGGCGATTCAGGTTTAGGTTTAGTGGTTGGTCCTAAAACCATGGAAATAGCCATTGAAAAAGCCCATTTACTTGGCAATGGTATGGGCTCAGTAATGAACAGTAATCATTTTGGCATTGCGGCTTATCATGCCATGATGGCCTTAGAACATCGTTTTATGGGCTTGGCCATGACCAATGCCAGTCCTTTAGTAGCGCCAACCAATAGCAAAGAACGCATGTTGGGAACGAATCCGATATGTTTTGCTATTCCTGCACATCAACACCCTGCCTTTGTACTTGATATGGCAAGTAGTGCTGCTGCCAATGGTAAATTAGAAATTGCAGAACGCAAACAGTTACCAATTCCCACAGGATGGCTTGAAGACCTCAATGGCCAAAGCACGAGCGACCCCAAAGACTTAAAAGCAGGTGGTTATCTATTGCCACTTGGCAGTGACAAAGACCACGGTTCTCATAAAGGCTATGGTCTTGGCGCACTTGTTGACATATTAAGCGGGGTATTATCAGGTGCCAACTTTGGCCCATGGGTACCGCCATTTGTGGCCTTTTTGCCTGTATTACCAGACCTACCGGGCAAAGGTTTAGGTCACTTTATCGGCGCCATTGATATTGATGGTTTCATGGCTTATGAAGATTTCACTGCCCGAATGGATAAATGGATAGAGCGTTTTAAAGCTGCTAAACCTATTGACCCAATGCACCCTGTTATCATCCCTGGAGAACTAGAATACGCTGCGCACCAAGACAGATCGGCATCTGGCATTCCATTAAACAACCGCGTGGTTGAAGACCTTACGCAATTAGCTATACATTTAAAATTAGACCATCCTTTTTAAGCTTATGAAACCAACCATTTATATTGCTTTAGCCATTGGCATAATGCTTAATGCCTGCCAAAGCCAACAAGAAAGCACTCAAGACAAAAATTACCCAGCGACTGTTGTTTTCCCTTTATACAAAGACCCCAACCGTTTTGCGGATATTGCCTTATTAAGATACAAAGTCAATGGATTTGAACAATTGACTTTACAACAAAAAGCGCTTGTATATTATTTAAGTGAAGCTGCCTTGTGCGGAAGAGACATCATTTACGATCAAAACAACAGAAACAATCTTAGGCTCAGAACTTTTTTAGAAAGCCTATACAGCCAATACAATGGGGATAGAACTTCTGACGATTTCAAACGCTTTGAAGTGTTTTTAAAACGTTTTTGGATGAGCAATGGCATACACCATCATTACTCAGAAACAAAAATTCAACCTGAATTTTCATCTGCTTATTTTGAAGACATCATGAAGCATTCTCCGGGCAGTAACTGGCCAATGCCTCAAAACATGGATACTGCTGCTTTTAAAACTTGGGCCATAGAATTATTATTCAATCCAAATATTGAAGCAAAAAGAGTTAATAAATCAGATGGGGTTGATCCAATTGCAGCATCTGCTAATCACTTTTATGAAGGCTTAAGCAAAGCTGAAGTGGATGCCTTTTATGCGCCTAAAAAACAAAACGATACAATTGAGCCATTGAGCTGGGGATTGAATTCTACGCTTAGTAAAGACAAGGCCACTAAAGCCATCAAAGAAAAGACCTGGAAAGTTGGCGGCATGTATTCTGCTGCCATCAGTAAAATGGTTGAATGGCTTGAGAAAGCAATGGCTGTAGCAGAAACTAAAGAACAAGCCACTGCCTTAAAACTACTCATAGACTATTACAATACTGGCGATCTTAAAACTTGGGATAACTATAACATAGCATGGGTAAAAGACATCAATAGTACTGTTGATTATATCAACGGTTTTATTGAAGTATACCATGATGCTATTGGCATGAGAGCAGGCTTTGAAAGTGCTGTAGAAATCAATGATTTTGAAGCTTCTAAACGCATGAGTATATTGGCTCAAAATGCGCAATGGTTTGAAGACCACTCTCCTATTGAGACAGCTCATAAGAAACAAAATGTTACAGGCATTACTTATAAAGTGGTGAATGTCGTTATGGAAGGTGGTGATTTAGCCCCTTCAACTGCCATAGGCATCAACTTACCAAATGCTGAATGGATCAGAGAAAAGCACGGTTCTAAATCAGTGAGTTTGGGCAATATAGTTGAAGCATACAACTCAGCCAATTCAGGTGGTTTACTTAAAGAATTTTGTTATTCTGAAGAAGAGGTTAAACGCGCTGAGCAATTCGGCCAATTAGCCGGCAAATTACACACTGCCATGCATGAAGTCATTGGTCATGCCAGCGGCCAAATGAATAAAGGTGTTACCAAAGACAATTTAGGTCAATATGGCTCAACCCTCGAGGAAGCTCGTGCAGACTTAGTGGCTTTGTATTATCTAATGGATCAAAAACTGGTAGACTTGGGTGTAATGCCAAGTTTGGAAGTTGGCAAAGCAGAATATGATGAATATATCCGCAATGGCATGATGGTGCAATTGCGCCGTCTAAGACCAGGAGAAAGTATTGAAGAAGACCACATGCGCAACAGACAAATGGTGGCGCAATGGGTCTATGAAGCAGGAAAAGAAAAAGGCATTATTGAGCAAAAAATACGCGACAACAAAACCTATTATGTCATCAACGATTACGAACAATTGCGTCAATTATTTGGCGAATTACTCAAACAAATTCAAACCATAAAATCGACAGGCAACGAGGCTGAAGGCAAAAAAATGGTGGAACAATTTGGAGTTAAAGTAAATGCTAATTTGCACACAGAAGTTTTAAAACGAAGTAAAGCACTTGACATTGCGGCTTACAGAGGCTTTATTCAACCTAAATTAAGCCCAGTATATACCAACGGACAATTAACTGATGTAACAATTGATTACAACGAGTCCTTTATTGATCAGATGCTCCGCTACAGTAAAGATTACCATTTCTTACCACTTGAAAATTAATTCTAATTGCGAGTTTGAAATATCTTTAAAATCTTTTAAGTTTGCTTATCAACGTATAACAATATGAGAATCTTAAACCAAATCGGCATGTACGCCGCAATTTTAGGCGCCATGGCCTTAGTGCTCAATCTTTTCAATATGGTTCCAAGACTTTTAATGTGGATTTATTTATGGGGCGAAGACAACGCAATGATCATTAAAATTAGTTTGATCGTTGGTGGTGGATTATTGTGGTTCTTTACCAGAGCAAAACACACAGAAGAATTAGCCTCATCAGAAGAGAAACCGGAATAATACAAATTAATATTTTTAAAAGGAGGCTAATGACCTCCTTTTTTTTGGCTTAAGATTTCACCAATGATTGAACCAAGCTATGTCCGTTCATTTCGATTTGAACATGATAAACCCCATTAGCCCACAACTCAGTTGACAATAAAAAACTGTCATTACTGGCTTTAAATTCTTGACTAAATACCTTTTGACCTTGTGCATTGCTGATGAAGATTTTTATAGAATGCCCCTGCCAAGACTTTGGCCATTCAATGCTACAGGTTTGATGAGTTGGATTAGGCGTAATTTTAAATGTTTCTTGAGTTTGTTCAGGGCTGTTTATCGCTAACGAAGCATCATACATAGCCAACACATAATCACCTCGTTTAGCGTTCAAAACCGTCAACTTACCTTGTTTGTCATTTTTACTGCCAGTAGCCAATTTATAAGTTGGCCAAATACGCCAATAATCGCCAGGGAAAGCTCTGTATAAGACCCTTAAACTGTCTTCAGTTTTCTTAATCAAGGTATGATCTAGGTACCCTAGATTCGAATTCGCACCACCCATTCTACCATCGTAAGTCAATTCAAAATCCAAGCTATCAGTTGCTTCATTGCTCCATACACCATCCAGTGTATAATATCTGTAATCGCTCATATAAGGGGCAGACGTGCGATATGACTCTGGCCCTACCCAATGGTGCTCAACCCTTAAAAGCGCTGTATCTTGAAAATGCTTAGGATACAGTTTACACAAGGCAGCAGGTAAATCAACCGCAACACTGCCAACCAAATTGGCACTTTGATCGGTAATAGCATCGCTTAATTTTTCATCAAGATCTAAGGCGACATAGACTGGCTTAAAAGGCAAATCAAAATCAAAAGAATCACGACATGATTTTATAACAATAGTTCGCTTAATAAAGTCCTTATGGTTTTTATAAAAGAAGACCTCAATTGGCAATTCATTGTAACAGATGGTATTAAACCTTGACTTTTGTTGGACATGAATGCGCAAGTGCGGGCCTCCTGAAACAGAATGAACCTGTTTTACAATGCTAACATGAGGAAAACCTTGTGTTTTGACCCACTGATCAAAAAATGCATTAGCCCTTTTCTGATCATATGATTCAAAAACAGTTTGCATATCTGCCGTTGAGGCATTCTTTAAGGCAAACTGCGTTTGATAAGTTTTTGATGCCGCAAAGAAATTGCTGTCACCCATGACTGATCTTAAACTATGAATAACATCTGCCCCTTTTTTGTATACATGGTTGCCATAGGTATAAGCATGAGGAATATTCACCAATGAAAACACATTGGCATCATTGATATGCGCAAATCTGAGCACAAACAAATGATTGTTTAAAATAGACTGTTTGTAGGCGGCTTTACCATATACATTTTCAGTAAATAAATGTTCGCAAAAGCTAGCCCAACCTTCATTCAGCCACATATCTTCAGCATTAGAACAGGTTACTTGATCACCCCACCAATGATGAGATAATTCATGGGCCATCATGGTTTCATAATTCAAATTGCCATTGGCAAAAGCTCTCGGAAAAGTAATATTGCCGGCATGTTCCATAGCGCCACCTGTAAAAGGCACAAAATTATAGCCGACTTTACTGTATGGCTGATGTCCAAATGACTTTTCAAAACAATTGATGGCATTTGGCAAATGCGTGAAAGAGGCCTTAACATTAGTCGTATCAGCATAAGCGGCAAACAATTCAATTGGGAAGCTATTATTGATGCCGGTATACTTTGATTCCACAAGTCCATATTGACTTACTGAAACTGCTGCCAAATAAGCACTCATTGGCACAGTCTCTTTATAATGCCAAATTTTAGATTGGGATTTAAGTTCACAACCAAGGAATAAACCATTACATGCTGCCCTATAATTGGTATCAGTTTCTATATAAAACTCATAGGCTGACTTCATTGTAAATTCATCAACACAGGGCATCCATGCACGGCCAAAGCTATGCGGATTAACCGTAAATCCCACCCCTAAATTGAAAGCATAATTACCATTAAAATAAAACCCGCCCCAACCGCCAGGATCTAATGCAGGTGTACCGTGATAATATACTTTAACCAAACTCGAGTCGCCTTTAACCACCACTTTACTCAATTGTATATTTAACGATTCCCCTTTAGTCTGAAAAGGCACTTTAGCTTGGTCGATTAAAACGGAATCAACGATGAGTTGTCTGAGATCTAGTCTGAAAAAATTGGTGTTAATATGCCAATTAATAGCTAATTCTGCTTGGCCTTTTATGTTTTTACTGCTGAGGTTTTGAAGGTTTAATTTTAAGCAGGTTTTACTTATTTGAAAAGAATCAATTCTTTCAGCAGAAACTGAATTGGCCTGCAGCGTAATCAAGATAAAAAATAAAAACTTAACAAGTTTCATAGGTATTTGAAAAAATACAAATTTAATGGTATTTTTACACCTTAAGCCTTCAACTATGCATAGATTTTTATTAACCAGTTTATTAGCCGTATTGGGCATTGGAAGCAGTCATGCGCAAATCACCATTACCCAAGCCAATATGCCTGCTTTAAATGACACCATTCGCTACAGCAATAGCAATACACTGACGTTAGACTTCAGTGTTACCGATAGCAATTACCAGTGGGATTACAGCTCATTGAAGAGTGCCAATCAAGATGTATTTAAATTTCAAGCATTAACCTCAACCCCTTATGCATCGTTAGCATTCACTGGCATGCCTATTGGCGCTATTGGTTACAAAATAGCCGACAGTTTAGGTCAAGGTCAAATTGCCATTAAGAACATATATACCTTTTTTGAAAAAAAGAGCAGTGGATGGAGTGCAGTTGGAACAGGCTTTACCCCTGCAGCGCTGCCTTTTCCTGCCGGTGGCGTATACAAAGACAAAGATGAAATTTATACTTTCCCATTAAAATACTTAGATAAAGACTCTACGACATTTGAAGTCAAAACACCCCTTGGCAATCAATTTTTACAGTTAGGCTACTACAAACAAAAAGGTTACAGACTGAATTATGTTGAAGGCTTTGGCAAAGTCACAACCCCCTATGCTTCTAACATTCCATGTTTAAAAATCAAGTCGCTGATCGTTGAAATGGATTCAGTCATAGTACCTACTCAAAACATTAACTTTGGCTTTCCAAATACTAGAATTGAATACAAATGGCTGAGTTTAACTGAAAAAATACCCATGTTAGAGGCTATTGGCACTACAGTTGCCGGCAAATTCACGCCACAACAAGTTCGTTACAGAGACTATTACAGAGCCAAGACCAATCTGATCAACAACAGCAATCTTACGCAATTGACAGTCTACCCTAATCCTTGTGCAGATCAATTACACATTGAAGCTTCCTATTTAGACCAAGCCCAATACGTGATCTTAAATACCTTAGGACAAGTTGTTTTATCAGGCACTTTAAATGCAGATAAAACCATTGCAATTGCTGAATTACCCAAGAGTCAATATTTTTTATTGATTGGGTCTAATAAGCAAGCCTTACAAATCATTCCATTTAACAAACAATAAACCATGACTATACGCCTACCACTTTTATGCATGGCATTATGCTTAGCCTTTTTAAGTCAAGCTCAAAATGTCAAAGACTCTTCGATTCAGTTAAGTGCTTCACACAATGCCGGCTTAAATCAAATCACCATTCAATGGAAAACCACTGATGCTAATTTCTTTCAAATCAGCAGAAAATTAGCCAATAGTAATAATTGGGGCAATCCATTGAGCACTCTGCCAGGTACTGTTTCAAGCTATACAGATACCACTGTCGAAAAACACAAACTATACGAATACAGAGTAACCAAAATTAAAGGCAATGCAGTTAGAGCCCTTGGCTATGTATCTGCTAGTATACAATTACCCTTGAGTCATTACCGCAACAACATTTTACTTTTAGTAGACTCTTCTACTTTTTTAGGCATAGATACAACTCGATGGAACGAACTCAAATCTGATTATTATATGGATGGTTATGGGGTTGTCTTTAAATTGGTTTCTGAATATGCCAAACCACCACAAATCAAAGCCGTTATTCAAGCTTGGAATGCACAAAACAGAGGCCTCAACAACCAGTGTTTACTAATTGGGAGAGTACCTGTAGCCTATTCTGGCTTGATGGATATTAATACTGCAGGTTTACCTCCCGATGCCCACCCTGATCATGGTGGCGCTTGG
>JBIPPH010000095.1:0-2942 GCA_044368575.1 Bacteroidia bacterium | reverse complement strand
TGCCAATGCGCCGCTAAATACCCATGGGTGCCAACGGTCAAGTGATTTTTCTTTGCCAGGTTTAAGGCGGAGTTGAGGATATGACATCATTCTTGCAAAATTCCGTTTTTTTGAGCGATAAAATCTGTTTTTTTCTGTAATTTTGTTAGTAAGCTATGGTTAGATGTATGGCATATTGGATTTGTGTCTTTTTGTTGGCATTTAATGCCCAAGCACAAGTGCGTGAAGAAGCCATTTCTAAGCAAGAACTTCAAAGGTATTTGAACAGTCAAGGAAAAGCGTCAAAGCGCAGTTCAGACCTCAATATCGATATCAATAAAGTGCATTTAACCATGCAGGTTAATATGAACAATGCTAGAATTGAACAGGCCTCCGTTAACTTTAAGTTCATCAGTTTGTCTTCTATTTCAGTCATAGATTTTGACTTAAGGAACGAATTAACGGTTGATAGTGTGATCTATCACGGTCAAGCAATTGCATTTACACACAACAAACATTTATTGAATTGTTTTTTGCCTCAAACACTTGGATTTAATGTGTCAGATTCGTTAAAGGTGTACTATCATGGCACCCCCAATATGAGCAATAGGGCTTATTCTAGAACGGTTAATGCTTCAGGCCCTGCCATTTCTACATTATCAGAGCCATACGGCGCGAGTTATTGGTGGCCTTGTAGAGACAATTTAAAAGATAAAATTGAGCAATTAGATGTTGATTTGATTGTTGATACGCCTTATACGGCAGCTTCTAATGGTGTTTTAAAATCGATTCGAACATTGGGGGCTAAAAGACAATTCCACTTTGAACACCGCTATCCCATTGCAACCTATCTTGTAGCAATTGCATTCGCCAATTATAATGTGTATGCTCAATTGGCATATTTGGGTTCAATTAATCAGAATTTGCCCTTAGTGAATTATGTGTATGCTCATAATGATTTAAACATTATTCAAAATCAAACAGCGTCAACCATTCCTATTATGTCTCTGTTTGACAGTTTATTTGGGACCTATCCATTTGCCAATGAACAATATGGTCATGTTCAATTTTCTTGGGGAGGCGGTATGGAGCATCAAACCATGAGTTTCATGGTGAATTTTAACTATGATTTAATCGCCCATGAATTAGCCCACCAATGGTTTGGTGATCAAGTAACTTGTGCTAATTGGAAATCCATTTGGCTGAACGAAAGTTTTGCCACCTACACCAATTTGCTCTGCTATGATTTTCTTAAAAAGCCCTCCGACTTTAGACAACGCATTATTCAGTTTCAAAACGATGTTATGTCTGCTCCAGGGGGAGCTGTTTTCAAACAAGACACTACAGATGCCAATCAACTGTTTGATTACAGAACTACCTATCAAAAAGGGGCTATGGTTTTACATCAATTACGTTGGGTGCTTGGAGATTCCATTTTCTTTGCAGCCATAAGAAATTATTTGGCAGACCCATTAACCCGTTACCGTTTTGCAGACCAAGACCAATTGCGAGTGCATTTTGAATCGCTTTGTAATTGTTCTTTAGCAGATTATTTTGACGATTGGATAATGGGCGAGGGCTATCCTAATTACCACTTAATTTGGAGGCAATCAGGTACCTCATTAAGTATAGAGCTCAATCAAACCAATAGCATGAATAATTCAATTGAATACAATGTGCCTATTCCTGTGTTGGTAAAAGGTGTTTTTAAAGATACACTGTTAGTGCTCCCAGTAAATCAATTACACCAAACACAGAATTTTACTTTGCCTTTTGTGGTGAAGGATATTGAATGCGACCCCGATCACCATTTATTGGCTAAATTTAAAGTTAATGGGACATACATATCTGGGTCAAATGTGAATGTTTATCCTAATCCTTTCTCTAATCATTTATACCTTTGGCATGAAAAAGAGAGCATTAAACAATGGTCTTTGTATGCGGCTAATGGCCAATTGGTTAAGCAAGATCAAACAGACCTTATGCCAGGCGATGTGCTCGATATTACTTTTGCAGACTTGGCCCAAGGCATTTATACCATTCAGTTTGGCAACTCAAGCAACATTTTTACACAAAAAATCATCTATATTAAACCATAAACATATGAAGTTATTAAATTATATCTTGGCTTTAAGCCTAATCGTAAGTTCCAATGCATGTAGAACCACTTGTCCTCCAGAACCAGTTGATCCTTCTACTGATCAAAATTTGGTTTTGAGTTTTAAACCGCTTTTCAAACAATCAGCTTTAAATTGGTCAGTGTCTTATGTTACAAATGCCAATGATACTATTCAATTCGATAAGCTTAAATTTATTTTATCTAATTTTATTTTAGAGAAAACCGATGGTACTTTACTGCCAATAAACAATGCCTATGCCTATTTGGATTTAAAAGATGGCAGAGACTCTGTTACAATTAAAGTGCCTGTTGGGGATTATAAATCTATTAGAATGACACTTGGCTTAGATTCTAATATTAACCATTCAGATCCAACTGTTTGGGGATTAGATCACCCATTAAGCCCAGCATTAAATGAAATGCACTGGGGATGGGCAGGTGGTTATATTTTCAATATCATTGAAGGCTACTACCGAAAAAATAATACCAATGCGGGATTCTCATTCCATATAGCCAATGATAACAATGTCAGAATCTTTTCTTTTGTTCAAGATTTTAGTATTACCAAACCTAGCAGAGCTTTATTCAATGTGCACGCAGATAAATACTTCAACAACGTCAACAATTTTAGCTTGATAAACGATGGTTCTTTTTCACACTCAGGAGATGTTGATCCTGTAATGGATAAATTTATCCAAAATTTAAACGGTTTGTTTGAACTTAAATCTATCAACTAATGAAAATTCAATTTGCCATCATTGCCTTGGTTTCTACGGCTCTTTTGGTAAAGAGTTGTAAAAAAGATGACTTGATTAATAATCAGTCAACAACACCAACCCCATAT
>JBIPPH010000093.1:0-3028 GCA_044368575.1 Bacteroidia bacterium | reverse complement strand
CATGCCAGTTACTGCTGAATACTCACTCACACCCTTGGGCAAATCAATGAAAAGTATGCTTGAAGGCATTATGAAATGGGGTATGCATTTAAGAGCAGAGAGCTTAATGTAAACAAGCTCCAATCTAATTCATTCAAACTTTATTATACTTGTGGCGGACTTGCAATTGTTTAAGCAATTCTAAAATTAACAACATGCCAAATGCCGACAAGAACACTTTCAATAAATTGATGTAACCAGGGAATTCAAAGCTAAAAATGGATTGAAGAAAGGGCACCTTAAGTGTCATAAACAACAGCACAAATGCCAAAGTGAAAATTATGACAACAGCTCGATTACGCTCTTTTAAAACAGACCACCAAGAGCGCGTTTTAGACAAGGTATTTAAAATTAAAAACATATTACCAAACACAAAGGTAGAAAATACCATAGCCCTAACTGTTGCCTCATTCATATCGCATTCTGAACTTATCCAATAAACCACACAAATTAGCATTAACAGGCTAACCCCTTTTAGCAAACTTGTGGCTATTCTATTCCACCCAAAGAAGCGCTCTTTGTTTAACCTAGGAGGTCTTTGCATAATACCAATCTCTTCACTTTCTGATTCAAATACAACGGAACAAACAGGATCAATTATCAATTCCATAAAGACAATATGCATTGGCAATAACAAAATTGGTATAGATGAGAAAATAGCTGGCAAAAGCACCAAGCCAATAATTGGAATATGAATAGCAATGATATAAGACATTGCCTTTTGCAGATTGTCAAATATGCTCCTGCCCGATCGAATGGCGGCAACAATAGAGGCAAAATCATCATCTAATAAGACCAATGCAGAGGCTTCTCTTGCCACATCAGTTCCCTTTAAACCCATTGACACGCCAATATCGGCGGCTTTTAATGCGGGCGCATCATTCACACCATCGCCAGTCATAGCAACTATTTCACCATTGGCTTTTAACGCGTTAATGATGAGTAATTTTTGTTCAGGCACTATCCTTGCAAATACTCTTACATGTTGAATGCTTTGTTGCAATTCAATTACTGACATCTGTTTTAAGTCGTCGCCTGTCAAACAATTATTGGCATCTTCTAAACCGATTTGATGGGCAATACTAGTAGCAGTTTGAGGATAATCGCCAGTAATCATTATGACCTTGATGCCAGCAGATTTGCAATCTTCGATGGCTTTTGGTACTTCTGGCCTTATTGGATCTTCAAAAGCGACTATACCAATCCATTCAAAATCAAACTGGCTTTGCTGCTCTGGAATATCCTGCCCATAAAAGTAGGCTTTAGCCGCAGCCAAAACCCTATAACCTTTGTCTGCAAATGATTTTATTTGAAGCTGTAATTGTGAAACCTCATCTGCATCTAGTTTACAGAGTTTGAAAATGGCTTCAGGCGCCCCCTTCGCATAGGCGATTTTATCCCCTTGAATCGTTTGAATTAAACTGCTCATGGCAAACAATTGTTTGCTCAAAGGATAAGTCTTCAATAGTTTATGAGAAGACTGAGCATAGCCAAGTGCTGAATAGCTCGAATGAATAGCTATCTCCATGGGATCTATTGGATTGGGCATAGAAGCCAGATACAATGCATTCATTAGTTCTGCTATTTCATTGGCATGTAAAACAAAGTCAACATTTTCAAAAACAGTGGTTTGTACATACAGACATTTTACTGACATTTTATTTTGTGTAATGGTCCCTGTTTTATCTGAACACAAAGCTGTAGCCGAACCAAGGGTTTCTATCGCAGCAGGCATTCTTGTAAGTACATTTTTTTTAGACAAACGCCAAACGCCTAGGGCTAAGAATACAGTTAATACAACTGGGAACTCCTCTGGAAGTATGGCCATTGCTGCAGATAATCCATTCAAAACTGACCTTAAAATATTGCCACGTGTATAATAGAAGAAAAATACCACCACTATGCTGACAATGCCCCCAATTAAAAATAAATTGCGGATGAGTAGGGTCATTTCTTTTTGGAGTTTTGTTGGCGTTTGTTCAATTGTATCGAGGGATTGGCCTAATTTCCCAAACACAGAATTCAAGCCTGTATGCGTTACTCTTGCAATGGCAAAACCTTGCACCACCAAAGTGCCAGAAAACAATAAATTGGATTCTGGTTCAGTGCTTTTATTCACAGGCATTGATTCGCCTGTCAGCAAAGATTCATCTACACTCAAATGGGTGGATTCTAAAATTATGGCATCAGCAGGCACCCTATCGCCTTCATTTAATAAAAGTATGTCGTTAGGTAAGACTTCGCGTCCGGAAATTCTGATGCGCTTACCATCTCTTTCTACTAAGGCCCTGGGTGAAGACAATTGCCTTAATGCTTCCAATGAGTATTCTGTTTTTCTGTGTTGGTAAAAACTGATATAGATGATTACAAAAACAGACCCCAACAACAAAGCGCCTTCATTGTAATTGCCTATTAACATATAAACCGTTGCACAACTAATGAGCAGCAAGAACATTGGTTCTTTAATGACTTCAATGGCAATAGAGAAGACATTTTTAGCTTTTGCGGTGGGCAATTCATTGTATCCAAACTGCTGAAAGCCTTGCTTTACTTGTTCTGCATTTAAGCCGATGTAATTGCTATTCATAGCGCTTAATTGTATAGCTAACAATCTTATAAAACCTATAAGCTACTACACAACCAAATTACTTAAAAGCAATGAATAAACAATAGAATCCTTTAATTTAGTGCTAATCTATTATCATTCTAATTAGGCCGCTGCACCTTTATTTTTTTTGCGAACTGAACGCAATAGCATAATTGACAAGCCGATAAAAGGCAAGCCAGATAATACCATAGCAATTTGCAGGCGCAAAAGACCAATGGCAAAGACCAATAAAAATAAAGGCAACAACAAGTAAATACCCGATTTTAAGACCCAGTTGCTGTTGGATGATTTAAATAAGGCCCAAAGCAAAAAGCATTGGCCCAATAATGGCAGAATAATTAAGGGGTGTATAACAGAACTTGGATTACTCAGCAACTTCTC
>JBIPPH010000092.1:0-3034 GCA_044368575.1 Bacteroidia bacterium | reverse complement strand
TTGTTTTTAACTTTCATGCATTGGCATTTATGGTTAAGCCATCAAAACAATAAACATTGTTGGTATATGACACTGTTTTTAGCCTTGGCCATTTTAAGCAAAAGTGCCGCAGCAATGATCATTATTCCAATTATTGGCATTCAGACCATTGCACTTAAAACAAGTGTAAACAATGCCATTAGGTGTTTCAATATGCTAGCCTTATCAATATTGCCCTTTTTAGTATTTATTGGCATTAGAGCCTATGCGGCACCCGGTTATATTCAAGCCAGTTTATTCAATGATTTTATTGGCCGAATGCAAACCCATATAGATGGACACGAAGAAACTTGGTATTACTATTTTGACCAAATAGTCTTTAAGCGGTTTAGCCTTTTTTGGGGGTTACTCCCTCTATCATTGATAGTGCTTAAAGCTAAATTCAATCCTATTAGTAAGCAATTATTCTTTGCCAGTATTGGCTATTTATTGATATTAACCTTAGCTAAAACCAAGATTCATTGGTACGATATGCCTGTTTTACCGTTGTTGTCTATGGCCATAGCACTCAATGTGAAGGATGCCTTTATGCGCTTAAGCTTTAAAACTTTGCAATGGGGTTTTATAGGGATTATTATAGGCGTAAGCACAATGGCCTCACTACAAAAACACAAAGCCGTTTGGGACAAACAAGACCTTGATTTAGACTACTCCCATTACGAATTGAGTCATATACTCAGACAATACAACGCCAAAGACACGCTTTACTTAGTTGCGCCATTATACGCACCTGAATTTGAATTTTATACCCATCAGCATCCACAGATTAAAAGAAAATCATGGAGAGAGTTGAAAGATAATGACAAAGTTGTTTTAGGGAATTACGCTAAAGACAGCATAGATTTGCAATATAGATATAAGACGCTTTTGAATTCACCTAATGCCAGAATCATCCAAATACAACCATAGACACCTTTATATTACCGCCATTATCATTTGGTTGCTTGGCATAGGTTTAATGCCAAAATTTTGTCATGGCTGGGACAATTACTGTTGGGGTTACTGGTCTGAAATCATTCATAATAAAGGGTTAACAGCTGTGTATGCAGACAAAAGTCCAATCAATTACCCCCCTCTATTTATTTATATCCTTAAAGCATACTCCACCTTGGCACCTGATGCCAACTTTTTTAAATACACTTACTGTTTAAAAGCGCTGACTTGGGCCTTCGATGTTGGAAGTTTAATACTAATTTGCAAATGCTTACCAAAGCAATCAAAAACATGGCACTATTTACTAATAAGTGCTTTAAGTCCCGCATGGTTTTACAATACCATGATTTGGAATCAAGTAGATGGCATTTTGGCGTTTTGGGTTTTATTGGCAATATTGATGGCCTTTAAAGGCCAAGCCAAATGGGCCATAATAGCTTGTATAATGGCTTTAAACTTTAAAATTCAAGCTATCGTTTCATTGCCATTAATTGGCTTAATCTGTTTGTACAACAAAGATTATAAGGGCCTTTTACTGGGTGGTTTAATTGGGTTGATTTTGCAAATTTTAATTTTAAGCCCGTTCATATACATTGGTCAGGTAGACAGGGTTTGGTTAATGGCCACGGGGTCAATGGACTATTTCCCTTATGTAAGTATGAATGCTCATAATTTATGGCATATTGTATTCAATGGTGACTTAACCCATATGCCAGATGCTCAAATCATTGCATTTGGGTTGAGTTTAAAAACCATAGGCTTATTACTTTTTTTTGTAAGCTCCGCTATAATTCTATGGCCATTAATAATAGGAATTATAAAATCGTACAAGACTATACCTTCCGAGCGTATCAGCCTCAATTTTGAGGCTATTTTACTAATCAATTGTTTAATCAGCTTTGTGTTTTTTTATTTCAATACACAAATGCATGAGCGTTATATCCATCCGGCCATTATTAGTTCTTTAGCTTTAGCAATTATTTACAGACATTGGTGGCAGTGGATTCTGCTTGGGTTAACATACTTTTTTAGCCTTGAATCTCTTTTACAATTCTTAGGCTTACACATTTACCATACTGCTGTATTCCACCCAAAAGCGATAGCCGTGCTGTATGGAACAACAGCTATTTATTGGACTTACTTATTCATCAAAACACCTTTATTTAAAAAGGCGACTTAAAGGCCTGGTTGGTCAAAAAGGACTGATCTGTTAGTGTGTGTAAAAAGGCAATTATATCAGACTTTTGTTGTTCAGTCAAATTCAATTGTGCGCCGTGGGCTAATATATTGACATCTAAATTAGGTGAGTTTAGTTGTATACCTGAAGAGTAAAAATCAAGCACTTCTTCTAAAGTAGCGAATCTGCCATCATGCATGTAAGGCGCCGTTACCCCAACATTTCTTAATGCAGGAATTTTGAATTTACCATTGTCTTGATCTTTGCCGGTTACACTTCCAAAACCATTGTCAGTAAAATTAAAATCTAAACCATTGTTAGCCATTGATCCGCTTGCACTATTATTCCCAAAAAAAGGAATATTACTATGGCAATGGAAACAGTCTGCACCACCATTTTCTACAGGCTGCATAAACAACTTTAACCCTCTCAGTGCATCAGGACCAATAACAGCCAGAGTATCTTTGTTGGTATGCAATTGATCTATTGGCGCATTAAATGAGATTAAAGTCACTAAGAATTGTTCTATGGCTTTACTTACTGTATTAGGGCTTATACTTTGGCCAGGAAAAGCTTTTTGAAAGACGGCACTGTAGCGTTTATTATTATTTAACTTAAGCGCCAAATCATACAGGTTCATATCCATTTCATTGTGAGCCTGAATAGGGATCAGGACTTGTTCTCTCAAAGACTTAGATCGACCATCCCAGAAGAACTTCTTTTGCCACATCAAATTATAAAGCGGCATAGAATTTCTGCCCAAAATTTGACCTCTGATACCTTTACTTACTTTTAATCCATCTGTAAAGGCTTTGTCTTGTCGATGGCATGACTCACAGGAAATACTGCTGTCCAATGAAACAATTGGATCATAGAACAACATGC
>JBIPPH010000091.1:0-3039 GCA_044368575.1 Bacteroidia bacterium | reverse complement strand
GTTGTTGAGAAGAAAAAAAAGAAATCTGTTGATGCCGTTAAGAAAGGCTTAAAGGCCATTGAATAAGCTTTGAAAGTCATAGTTGTTTATGTAAATTTGTAAGACATGTTAACCGATCAATACATCAATAATAGTATTCAGGCCCTTAAGGTTACGGATGATATTGATTTTGCTATCAATTATATGGAAGATTGTCAGGTGCATTTTTTGCCCGTTTTAAAGGGGCAAGAATTGGTTAATTATGTTGAACTCAATCAGCTATACAACTTGAATGATGCACAAAAGCCATTGTCTGATTTGCCTTTATATGCGCCCGTTTTACCCTTTTTAACTTTGGGTCAACACCTGATGTCAGTATTGGCGTATTTAAAGTCTATGGATTTGCCGCTTTTGGCTGTGCTAAATGAAGCAGGTGAATACCTTGGTTTATTGCAGGCTAAAGACATAGGAGAGGCTATGAGTAAAAGCTTGAGCATCAAACAAGGTGGGAGTATTTTAGTCATTAAAATCAAGCCTCAGGATTATGCCTTAAGTGAATTATCTAGAGTGATTGAATATGCTGAAGCCAAAATCATTGGCTTATTGATTTTTGAAATTGAAGGCCAAGAGGATTTGGAGTTGCATGTCAAATTGAATACCAGTAGTTTGGCTAATTGTTTATCGGCATTAGAGCGCCATGGCTATCATGTGGCACAGTATTTTAACCGTGAAGATTCACAAGAAGACCTCGATAGTCGCTACGCCAATTTAATGAAGTTTATTGATCTGTAGGGCATGCCAATTCTTAAATGCATAGTTTTACTTTGCTTGCCTTTGCAGGTATTTGCCTCAAGTTCAGATAGTCTTATAGTTCAAGACATTACAGTAGAAGGGAACGCCAAAACTGATTTGGCCATTATTCTTAGAGAATTGTCTTTCAAACCAGGCGATGTAATAGCCGATTGGCCAGGGACTGTTCAGGAAAATACCCAGAGGCTATTGAATTTGTTTTTGTTCAACGAGGTGAAGATTGAACGCAATGGCAATAGGGTAATCATCCAAGTGAAAGAACGCTTATATGTTTGGCCTAAAATTGATTGCTCCACAGCAGACAGAAACTTCAATCAATGGTGGTTGAGCAAAGACCTTAAACGCTTGAATTTGAATACTCAACTTGGCATCTTTAATATCAAGGGCCAAAATAAGTCCTTGTGGTTTAGGTCACAATTGGGCTATACCACAGCATTGAGTTTGACCTTTAAGCAACCATATATTAACGCCAAAAAAACCATTGGCATTCAGGCGCAATTATACTATTCAGCCAATAAAGAAATTTGGATACAAACTGCTAACGATAAACTTCAGTTTTACAGCGCAAACAATCAAACAATGATTAAGCGTTTAGGTGCTGAAGCATGGTTGTTGCATAGACCCAAAATCTATACTTATCATGCGTTCGGGATGGGGTTTAGACATATTGGTATTGCAGATTCTGCTGTTGCGCACCAGGGCAATAATCCCTATTTATGGCAAGGCTTATCTAGTCAAAAAGAATTCAATTTAGCCTATCAATTGAGTATAGACAAACGCAATTTGAAAGGCTTCCCAACTAAAGGGTTTTTAATCAAAGCTCATTGTGATTGGAACACGCTAGGGGGGCAAACATCTTCATTGCATTACTGGCAATTAAGGGGCAGTGCTGCTAAGTATTGGCCTATTAGAGAAAAGGTATTTGCGAGTATAGGGGTGGCGGCTAAGTATGTGAATTTTGAGTATTTACCCTATAATAAATTTCAGTCTTTGGGCTATGGAAAGGACTATATCAGAGGCTATGAATTGTATGTAGTGGATGGCCATGCGTTTGCAATTGCAAAGGCTGAATTAAAATGGAGGATCCTTCAAAAGACGTATAAATTTTTACCTAAAGTTAAACACTATGAATCTTTGCCTACCCAGTTGTTTTTTACAGTCTTTAATGATTGCGGTTATGTGAGCAATGTGCGCAGTAAAACCCAGCCAGATGGGAACCAATTGCCTAATCAATGGCTCTACGGTTTTGGGGCAGGTGTTAATGTGGTGATGTATACAGATTATTGCACCAGACTTGAATACAGTACTAATCATATGGGCGGGTCCAGGTGGTATTTGAGTTTTGTGACCGCCTTTTAAACTTGTTTTAATGGTAAATAATGATTAGCTTTGTTTAAATGATGAGGCTTAAAGCAATGCTACTTTCAATACTGTTCCTGCTTATTGGCAGTGGATTGAGTATTGATTTGTCTAAATGCTGTGGCAGCCTTTCAGGGATGTCTATCAGTTTTGCCGGTTCAGATCAAGACAATGGCAGTGACTGTTGCGCCAAAATAAAACCCATAAAGACCAAATCTTGTTGTACTGAACAACGCATAACTACGGTTATTAATACTGTGCCTGCCAGCCAAGCTTCAGCTGTTGTATTAAAACTTAATGCCAATCAGTCTTTGAGTTTGCTAACTGAATGTATAGTATTTAATGACTATACTACAGATGCAGCAGTCGTTAAGGCCACTCAATACAGGTCTAAACAACTGCCCATACCCATTCTAATTCGCAAACGCGTCCTTCAAATTTGAGACAGGGTGGAACAATGTTCCATCATTAACGCGTGTTCTAATCTGCTTACACTTATTCATTAAAGTGGATTCATGCTGCACAGACATGCCTTCTGCGCCAACCAAAAATTAACAATAAATAAAATATCAATATGAAAAAGAAAATCATTTTAATCGCTGCTTTAGCAGTAGTAGCCGTTTCAGGCTTTGCATATGCTTACAATCAACAATCAAAATCTTGCTGTGCTACAGCAGGTTCATGCTGCACAGATGCATGCTGCACAGAGTGTGATTGTGGCGATGAGTGCACAGGAACAGATTGTTCATGTGGCTGCACTTGCTGCAAGTAAGCACTGCTTATCCAAAAAAAAGCCTCAACATTTGTTGAGGCTTTTTTTTAACCATTCATACTGACTAAGAATTCTAAATTACTTTTGGTGCCTTCCATGTATTTTAACATGGTTTTCAT
>JBIPPH010000022.1:0-32968 GCA_044368575.1 Bacteroidia bacterium | reverse complement strand
AAAGAATAGGTAGAGGTACAGGTTCTGGAAGAGGTGGTACATCTACAAGAGGTCATAAAGGTGCACAAAGCCGAAGCGGTTACAGCCGTAAAAAAGGTTTTGAAGGCGGTCAAATGCCATTGCAACGCCGTATCCCTAAAGGAGGCTTCAAAAACATCAACCGTGTAGAATTAGCTGCCATCAACTTAGATGTATTGCAAAAACTTGCTGATGCAAAAGGTTTAACCGTGATCAATCACGAAACCATGGTAAGCAATAACCTAGTTGGTAAGAGAGAATACTTCAAAATCCTAGGTCGTGGTGTATTAACTGCTAAGTTAGAAGTTCACGCCCATGGCTTTTCTGATACAGCCAAACAAGCCATTGAGGCCAAAGGTGGTTCAGTTCAATTAATTACCATTTACTAATTCCTAGAGAATGAAGAAATTTATTCAAAAAATCAAAGAAATCTGGAGTATAGAGGAGCTTAGATCTAAGATCAAAAACACCCTTTTATTACTTCTTGTATACAGAGTTGGTACCTTTATCATTTTACCAGGTATCGATGGCAGTGTATTAATGGGGGCTTTAAAAAGTCAAACCGAAGGTATCCTTGGTTTAGTGAATGTTTTCGCTGGTGGTGCGTTTGGTAGAGGTGCAATATTCGCTTTGGGTATTATGCCTTACATTTCTGCATCTATCGTCATTCAATTATTAACGATTGCCGTTCCTACCTTCCAACGTATGCAAAAAGAAGGAGAAGATGGCCGTCGTAAAATCAATCAATACACCAGAGTTTTAACCATTGCCATTACTATGGTTCAAGCTGTGGCATACTTATACAATATTACCGGCAAATCTGACAACTGGAGTGCTTTGTTATTCAAAACCCATCCAGAATTGATGTCTGAAACCATGTTTATGGTCATCAACGTTGGTATGTTAGTGGCTGGTACTATGTTTACTATGTGGTTAGGAGAACGTATCACAGACAAAGGTCTTGGTAATGGTATCTCATTGATCATCATGGTAGGTATCATTGACCGTTTACCAGAAGCTTTAGGTTTCGAATTGGATCAACGTATCACTAAAGGTGGTATGCCATTATTCATCGTTGAAATCGTGACTTGGTTAGCGGTAATTGTGGCCACCATATTATTGATACAAGGTGTTAGAAAGATCAGTGTCAATTACGCCAAACGTGTTGAAGGCAACAGAATGGTAGGCGGTGCTCGTCAATACATTCCACTTAAAGTGAATTCTGCAGGTGTAATGCCAATCATCTTTGCACAAGCCATCATGTTCTTGCCTCCAACCATTGCTCAAAGTGTTGAGAATCCGGGTTCAATATTAAGAGCTATGAGCGATTACGGTTCATTTGCTTACAATACTGTATTTGCAGTTTTAATTATAGCTTTCACTTATTTCTACACAGCCATCACAGTTAACTCTAACCAAATGGCAGATGAATTAAAGAAAAGTGGTGGGTTTATTCCAGGCATTAAGCCAGGCAGACACACCAGTGAATACATTGATGAAATCATGTCAAGAATTACCTTCCCAGGATCGTTGTTCTTAGCAGCGGTTGCTATTCTACCATCAGTTGCGATGTTGTTCGGAATCAGCCAAAGCTTTGCTCAATTCTTCGGAGGCACTTCATTGTTGATCATGGTGGGAGTGGTACTTGATACCCTTCAACAAATCGAAAGTCACTTATTGATGCGTCACTACGATGGACTTATGAAGTCAGGTCGTATTCGCGGAAGATCAGGCACCTTAGGAACACAATCAATTTGATAAATAAAAAATAAAGTATTAAATTTGCACCCCCCGAAAAATGGCTAAGCAAGATTCCATAAAACAAGACGGCACTATCATAGAAGCATTGTCAAACGCAATGTTTCGTGTGAAGTTGGCGAATGAGCATGAGATCATTGCGACCATTTCAGGCAAAATGCGTATGAAATACATAAGGGTATTACCAGGCGACAGAGTTCAAGTGGAGATGAGCCCATATGATTTAAGCAGGGGAAGAATTTCGTATAGATATAAATAATTAAGTATGAAAGTAAGAACTTCAGTTAAAAAGCGCAGCGTTGACTGCAAACTGGTAAAAAGAAAAGGCAAACTTTTTGTGATTTGCAAGAAGAACCCAAAATTTAAACAAAGACAAGGATAAACAATAACAATGGCAAGGATAGCTGGTATAGATTTACCTAAAAACAAGAGAGGCGTTATAGGTTTGACCTATGTGTTCGGAATTGGCTCAAGCAGAGCTCAGTCTATTTTGAACCAAGCCAACATTAACCACGACAAAAAAGTGGGTGAGTGGAACGACGATGAGTTAACCTCAATAAGGAACATCATCGCTAATTCTTTCAAAACTGAAGGCGAATTGCGTTCTGAAGTTCAATTGAACATCAAACGTTTAATGGACATTGGTTGTTACCGTGGCACACGTCACCGTAAAGGCTTACCATTAAGAGGCCAAAGTACTAAAAACAACTCACGTACCAGAAAAGGTAAACGTAAGACTGTTGCTAACAAAAAGAAAGTTACTAAATAATAGATAAATGAGTACTGTAAAAAACAAAAAGAAAGTTAAAGTTGATCCAGTTGGACAGGTTCATATCAAAGCCTCTTTCAACAACATCATTGTTTCAGTAACCAATGCTAATGGTGATGTGATTTCTTGGTCTTCTGCCGGTAAAATGGGTTTCAGAGGATCTAAAAAGAACACACCGTATGCTGCACAATTGGCTAGCCAAGATTGTGGTAAAGTGGCCTATGATTTAGGTTTAAGAAAAGTAGATGTGTTTGTGAAAGGCCCAGGTTCAGGAAGAGATTCTGCTATCAGAAACTTAGCTGCAGTTGGTATCGAAGTGCTTTCAATCCACGATACAACTCCACTTCCTCACAACGGCTGTCGTCCTCCAAAACGCAGACGTATATAATCATCCACTATTTAGATTAAGACAATACAATGGCAAGATATACAGGTCCAAAAACCAAAATCGCACGTAGATTCAAAGAAGCAATCTTTGGTCCAGATAAAACTGTTGAGAAAAAGAACTACCCTCCAGGAATGCACGGCAATTCTAGAAGAAGAGGTAAGCAATCTGAGTACGCAATCCAGTTAATTGAAAAACAAAAAGCTAAATACACATACGGTTTATTAGAGCGTCAATTTGCTAAGACTTTCAAATTAGCGGCTAAAAAACGTGGTATCACTGGTGAAAACTTATTAAAAACTTTAGAGTCTAGATTAGACAATACAGTATACAGATTAGGCATTGCTCCTACAAGAAGCGCTGCTAGACAATTAACTTCTCACAACCACATTTTAGTGAATGGTGAAATTGTAAATATCCCTTCATACTTATTGAAACCAGGCGATACTGTTTCTGTTCGTGAAAAATCTAAAACACTTGAAACCATCACCACTTCTTTGAATTTGGGTAGAAAACGTTTCAGCTGGTTAGATTGGAACGAAAAATCAATGACAGGCACATTCTTGAACTTACCTGAAAGATCAGAAATTCCTGAAAACATTAAAGAACAGTTAATCGTAGAGTTGTACTCTAAATAAACCTTAAATTAATACACATTATAATGCCAATATTAGCATTCCAAAAACCCGAAAGAGTGATCATGCATAAAGATACAGACTTTTATGGTCTGTTCGAATTTAGCCCACTCGAGAAAGGCTATGGTATCACCATAGGTAACTCTCTTCGTAGAATATTGCTTTCTTCGTTAGAGGGTCATGCCATCACAACCATCAGAATCCAAGGTGTAGAGCACGAATTCTCTACCATTAAAGGCGTTGCTGAAGATGTTACTGAAATCGTATTGAACCTTAAGCAAGTACGTTTCAAAAAAGTGAGCAATTCTGATGATCACGAAAAGGTATTCATCAGCATTAAAGGTAAAGAACAATTTACCGCTGGCGATATTTCACGTTACACTAACACGTTTGAAGTATTGAATCCAGATTTAGTGATTTGCAACATGGAAACATCTGTTAATTTAGAAATTGAAATTTCAATTGACAAAGGCAGAGGTTATGTGCCTGCAGAAGAAAATAAGCCAAAAGACGCTCAAATCGGTTTAATTCCAATTGATGCCATCTTTACGCCTATCAAGAATGTTAAATACACCATTGAAGATTTCAGGGTTGAACAAAAGACCGACTATGAAAAGTTGATCATTGAGATTCAAACTGACGGTTCAATTCACCCAGAGAACGCTTTGAAAGAAGCTGCTAATATCTTGATTCAACACTTTATCTTATTCAGTGATGAAAACATTTTGTTAGACAGTCAAGTTAAAAAGCCAACTCAAGAAGTTGACGAGAATTTCTTACACATGCGTAAGATCCTTAAAACCAACTTAGCTGACTTAGATCTTTCAGTTAGAGCTTATAATTGCTTAAAAGCTGCTGAAATTCGCACATTAGGGGAATTAGTAGCTTATGATATTGATGATTTATTAAAGTTCAGAAACTTTGGTAAAAAGTCTTTGTCTGAGTTAGAAGAGTTCGTAAGAGAAAAAGGCCTTAATTTTGGCATGGACGTATCAAAATACAACTTAGGCGAAGAATAATAAGAGAATACCATGAGACACGGAAATAAAGTAAATAAATTAGGTAGAACAGCTTCTCACAGAAGAGCATTGATGGCCAACATGACCATCTCTTTGATCAAACATAAACGCATTACCACAACACTTGCTAAAGCTAAAGCTTTAAGAGTGTATGCAGAACCTATCATTACCAAATCTAAAAATGATACTATGCATTCTAGAAGAACGGTATTTGCCTACTTAAGAGACAAAGAAGCTTTAAAAGAATTGTTCAGTGTGGTTGCTGAGAAGGTTGCCAACAGACCAGGTGGTTACACCAGAATTTTAAAGTTAGGCACTAGAATTGGTGACAACGCTGAAATGGCAATGATTGAATTAGTTGACTTCAACGAGTACACTGATAAAATCGGTCAAAAAGATAAAGCCGCTAAAGGCAAAACCAGAAGAAGTAAAAAAGCTGCAGCCCCAGCTGCTGAAACAACTACAGTTGAAGCGCCTGCCGCTGATGCAACTGAAGAAACTTCTGCTGAGTAATCACTACAGTACTTCAAAAAAAAATCCTCTGCTTGCAGAGGATTTTTTTTTGGCGGATATTTTCCAACCTAATTGATTTGCCATGGCTTAAAAGCGATAGCACTATGGGTTTTAATAATAAAACCCATAGTCGTCACCGTAATCATATTCTGGTGTATAGTAACCCCCATTTCTATATCTTGTCAGACTCAATAGGTTTTCAAAGAGGTTCTTTTTAACCATTTGATCAAAGTCGTCTTCTTCGTCTAAACTATTGGTAGTCATGTAAAATACACGAGGTGTTTTGTCTGTATTCAGCTTGTTGGTGTCGCATGGCATAGACTCAGACATGTACAATGAATAGGTAGCGTCGTCTTCTAATTTATAGCGGCATACATATACCAAACCACTATCGTTGCCAATTATAATCTTCTGAGTATAAAGGATTTCTACTGTGTCAATTTTACTATAAGATTTGTAGTTGTAAAATGCAGCAATCACCATTTCAGATTGCTTCAAATAAGCTTTAGGGAATTTTTCAAGTTGTTTGCCATCTTCTAGTATATCGTACAATCTGCTTCTGGTTTTATTGTTCTTTGCCAAAGCTTCGTATACAGTATCATGGAAACTCAGTTTATATTTCAATAAAACAGGCATTAAAGACAAACGCAATTCATTGTCATTGATCTTACATAATTTACTAGCGATTTCACCCATGCTGGCATTTTTACTGCGAAGTGGTAGGGTTAGGTCTAAGAGCGAGTTTAAAACTGGTCTGTAGGTGTAGCTGCTAGAACTTGAATAATCGTATTCACCCCAATCTTGAATGGATTCAGCATCAATGGCATAAAAATCGTAGCTGTTATAATTGTTTTTGCTTTTTAGATTGGTAAGACTTGCCATCATACGTTTGTATTCGATTTTGGTCTCTTTGATTAATTTGTCGTGTAAAGGCAAATAGTCATTTTCTGTAATAATGCCACTGTCTTTCATTCTTGAAATCAAATCGTAGGCAGTTATTCTGTACTCATCTATAGCGGTTAGCTCAATCAATTCATTAAGTAAATTCTTACTTAATTTTAAAGAGTCATAGAAAGGGTATAAAATCGCTTCCATTGAATTGCTGTTGTCAGAAATTGGCATATCCTGAGATAAAATTGGCTTCATGGTCTGATAAGACTTCAATGATTTAACCTTGGCCATTGCAGTTAAAACTTGAATTTGTAAATAAGCCGTATCATTAAAGCGTTTATACAATTTACTTAAGTAGGGCACAATCAGGTCTTGAGCGCTGTCTATTTGAACCATTTTTTCAATCAAGGTGCTTCTGATTTCGGCAGCGTCACCCTTATTGCTGATGGTGTCAATCATATTGTACAAATGCGGTAAATCATTTTTGGTGAAATTAACCGTGTACACATATTTAATGGCCGCTTTGCGTCGAATAGAATCTTTGCTGCTAAAGTCTGCAATGAATCTGTAGCCTTTTGGTTTAAAGATGCTGTCATTGATCAATGTGTCACTCACATCAAAGCTGTTAAAGAATGTCGAGGCAAATTCGCTTTTACCGCTCACTGTATCTAAATAAGCCACCACAGAATAACGTCTGTTGCCTCTTAAGGCACTTAATTCTTTAACGACTCTGCTGGTATTGGTGTCAGAATAGCTGTATAAGTAGTAGTCAACGCCGTTGCGTTTATAGGTTTGAGCCGATAAGCATTTTAAAGACCCTTTTTTCTTCCAGGTTTCCATATAGGTTTTAGGGTTTTTAACTTGGTTCTCATAACGACCGTAAGTATAACAACCAACCGTGATGAAATCATTCGCGTTTTGGTTTTTAAAGTACATTTCTTTGTAACGGCCTTGGTATTGGTCTTGTTCTTTAGCTTCCTTTTCGTCTGTCTCTTCATATTCACCCCACATGCTGTAATCATAATTGCTCTCTTTGCATAGAACAGGATTGCTGCTGGTCTTTACAGAGAAATAGAAATTGGTGTCTTTGTAGTCAAAGTAGGTAAACTGTGGTTGACCATTGAATTGTATGCTGCTGAAAAAACGATCGTTGAAGCCTTGGTCGTTATTGTTTCCTCTTGGTAAACCTTCCAAATAATTGTTGATCATTGGTTTGCATACAAATAAGATATAGCGGGTGCCACAAACCACCATACGGGCATAGATTGGATCCATTGAAGCATTGGTGTATTGCGCATCCATTGCTGCATAGCCTTGCCAGTTAAATGTTTTAGTATCAACGATTTCGTAGTTGTCAGTTGCAGCAAAACTTCTAGCCATTACATGCAATTCAAAACTATCGTGCTCTAAATAATCTTCATTTAAAACATCCAATTGTTTGATCATATACGTATTGCCACTGCTTTTGTCATAAACGATGTGTTCATAGTTCGCTGCACTTAAAAAACTGGCTTTAAGCGGCAAATCTGGGGTCGAAGTGGGTAATTCAACACTAAAAATAGAGTCATAGCTTTGAGTGCGTTTCCAAACTCTGGCATTACCTTCATTGATTTGAAGGGTTTTGAAAAACTTATTCGCATCAGACCCAATTGCAAATTTATCTTTACCACTTAATCGGATAATGTATACATTGAAAGGAGAGGCAATGATTTGGAAGCGGTTTAAATCACCCGTTTTTAATTGAGTGATGACTTCCATGCCACTGAATCCATTGGAGTAAATTGGGCGCTTAGACGTAATCTCACCAGGGATGTTTTCAAAAATCATGGTATCAATATCCAATAAAATATCATCTGGGGTTTTACCAGAGAAAATGGTGTTACATGCGATTTTTTCGATTTGATAATAATAACCATTGGCCAAATCAGGAGAGAAGTATGAGGTATAATCGCTGTTGTTGTTAACCATTGATAATTTGCTTGGTAACACGGCAGTAATTAAACCATCGGCTGAGGTTTGAGCTTGGTATTTGTGTTTCAATGTCATGTCTTCATATTTTTTGGCCATAGGGCTTTTTTCTAGGGCTAAACTTTGAACAGGTCTTAATTGGTAGCCTTTTTCTATGAGCATTTGAATAACGCCTTTGTCGCCAGGCAAGTGAGCGCAACCTACACCCGTAAACATGGTTTTGCCTAAATGCATAATAGAATCCATTCTGCGGGCCATATTGGCATTGCGCTTATATAACATGTATTCACGGTAATGGTCAGATTCCGTCATACGGTCAATTGAATCTATCATGTAGATGTCGCCCTTTCTGTAGGCATCAGCTACTTGTTGTCTGAGTTTATAAGATTTAGAGAAGTTAACAGTCTTCTTTTTAGCATCTTTTGGCTCTTTTTGAGCTTTCTTAACTAAGTCTCTGCTTTCTTCAAAGCCTTCTACACCCGTAAAACCTTTGCCTAATTTTTTTGCAATTTGATAAATGTATAAATCCAGCCAAACATTTTCTTCAAAGTCGCCTTGGTCCCCTCTGGTCAATAAATAATTCACCTCTCTGGCTTCCTCGCTTAATTTGCTTTTTAGCAAACGTTTGTTGTAGCTGTTGAGTTTGAAGTCTGACAAGGTTAAATACTCTTGAGATCCTCTTTGATACACTTTGTTCGCATCTTCGGGTTTGTCAAAATCGTTGTCAGTAATCCATTGGTGGATTACGCTGTCAAGGTTTTGTTCAAGGGCAACTACATCACTTTTTGATAGGGCCAAATAGAATGAATCCCCTAAGTGAAAGGCGAGTTTTTGACTCACGTGCATGGTGCCATAAAGGTAACTTGGTTTTTTTAGGCCATTGCCAGTGATTTGCCATAACAAACCTTTTTGTTGCTTGTTGTTTTGTGCTGAGGCCATTAAAAAGCCAAGGCAAAACAACAGACTAAGTAAGCTGATTTTTTTCATGATGATTAAAGTTCGAATATAAGTGTATGCTAATAATTAGCAACGAAAAAAGGGGTGAATTATTTCACCCCTTTTCCCCGAAATGTGTTTTGATTAAAAATTACTCAGCAACTACTTCGATTTCAATTGTTTTTGAAACCTCTTTGTGTAAGTTGATGGTAGCGTGGTAAGTACCTAATACTTTAGGCTCTTCAGAGAAAGTGATTTTTCTTCTGTCCACTTCAATACCTTGTTCTTTTAAAGCATTTGATACTTGTAACGCTGTTACAGAACCAAAAATCTTTCCAGAAGTACCAGTTTTAGCTTTCAATACAATTTTGATACCTTCAAGTTTGATCGCTAAAGCATCAGCGTCTTTCTTGATTTTATCTTGTTTGAATGCTCTTTGTTTGATATCCTCAGCAAGCATTTTAAGGGCAGATTCTGTTGCCACTTTAGCCATGCCTTTTGGGATGAGGTAGTTTCTTCCGTATCCAGGACGTACTGCTACCACATCGTCTTTATGCCCCAAATTTCTAACGTCTTGGGTAAGAATTAATTTCATGTTTGACATTGTTTTCCTCCTTGTTTAATGATTATTTTAAACCGTCAGCAACATATGGTAAAATGGCCATGAAACGGGCGCGTTTTACTGCAGTTGCAACTTTGCGTTGATATTTGTCTGAAGTACCAGTGATTCTTCCAGGAAGAATTTTGCCTTGTTCGTTCATGAACTTCAACAAGAAATTAGCATCTTTATAGTCTACATATTTAATGTTGTGTTTTTTGAAACGACAGTATTTCTTTTTGATCACGGTCTGTGCGTTCTGAGCATTGAAATTGAAATTGTCTGCTCCGCCTGATTTGCTATTTGGCTTACTCATGATTATACTTTAGCGTCCTCCTTAACGATTTTAGCAGCTGGGGCGATTTCGCCTTTCTTTTTTCTTTCGTTGAAAACCACAGCGTGTTTGTCTAACTTGGTGTTTAAGAATCTCAAAATGCGTTCATCTCTGCGGTACATTGTCTCAAGGTGAGCAATGAATTCAGAGTTTGCTTGAAACTCAAAGAAGTGATAGAAGCCGGTTGATTTTTTCTTGATTGGGTAGGCTAATTTTGTCAATCCCCAATTGGTTTCATTGACAATTTTACCACCTTGCTCTACTATCAACTGTCTGTAGGTTTTCACGGCTTCTTGCATTTGTGCCTCAGACAGTACGGGTGTTAGTATGATAGCAGATTCATAATTAACTAAACTCATACGTTTTTATTTAAAAGGGATGCAAAGGTAAGGCTTTCATTCTGACTTTCCAAACCTTAATTAGAATAAAACTTTGCAGCCCAAAGGGGTTTAACAAAATTGATCGTAAGCTTGTTTAAGCTGGTCTGCCACTTGTTCTGCTGTATGTCCTTCAATATTAAGGCGTTCAACAAAATGAACCAGTTGTCCGTCTTTGAACAAGGCAACACTAGGAGATGATGGCGGATAAGGCAACATGAATTCTCTGGCTTTAGCCACAGCATCAACATCTTGACCTGCAAAAACGGTATACAATTGTGCTGGGGTTTTCTCGTGCGTTAAAGAACGGATAATGCCTGGTCTGGCTGCACCTGCAGCACAACCGCAAACTGAATTCACAACGACTAAGCTCATGCCTTGTTGGTTGGCGAATGCGTTTTCAACGTCTTCTGCTGATTTAAGTTCTTTGAACCCTACATTGGTTAATTCGGCTCTCATAGGAGCAACTAGCATCTCTGGATATGGCATATTTTTTTTCTGCAAAATTAAAGATATTTATTCAGCCATGGACTTGATTTTTTTTATAGGCCTATAGAGGTAATTGTTTAATTTTGTTTGAATAAAGTCTAACAAAAAGGCTATATTTGTTGCAACGAATAAAATGAAAAGGCTGGAATTTATAAAATACATGGCCGGCGTAACAGGTATGATAGGATTAGGTTCATTCAAACAATTCACCGATGATTTGCCTGTGCAAGAGCAAAGCATGCCGGTATTATTTATAGGTCATGGCTCACCAATGAATGCTATTGAAAATAATGCCTTTACCTTGGCTTGGCAACAATTGGGCAAGACCATTCCCAAACCCAAAGCGGTGCTCTGTGTATCTGCGCATTGGCTAACACAAGGCACTTATGTAACCGCTATGCCATTGCCCAAAACCATTCATGATTTTGGGGGCTTCCCAAAAGCTTTGTTTGATGTGCAATATCCTGCGCCAGGTCAAGTGGAAATGGCTACGTTAGTTAAAAATACCATACATTCAACACCAGTAGGGCTTGATTTGGATTGGGGATTGGATCATGGCACTTGGTCTATCCTAAAGCATATTTACCCATTAGCAGATGTGCCGGTCTTGCAATTGAGTATTGATTTCAAACAACCCATGAACTACCATTATCAATTGGCAAAAGAATTGGCGGCCTTAAGGAAAAAAGGGGTGCTGATTATAGGCAGTGGTAATATGGTTCACAATTTAGCCAATATAGCCTGGGATAAATTCTCGGTTGACAACTATGCCTATGATTGGGCTATAGAGATGAATACCTTGTTTAAACAAAATATTTTGCAAAAAAACCATCAAGCTTTAGTCAATTACAATGGTTTGAGTAAATATGCCTCTTTGGCCATTCCAACTCCAGATCATTACATTCCGTTGTTGTATACCTTGGGCTTGCAAACAGACAAAGATCAGATAGCCTTTTTTAATGACCAGTATGTTGCGGGCTCTTTAAGTATGACTTCAGTATACATTGGAGAACAAGCCTTTACAGGGACTTTACCTGTAATAGTTAAGCCTACAGATACAACCTCAAAAGATACTTTGATCTAAGGCATTTACCTTTTGGCGTTTCATTGGATGAAGCAGAAAAATCCACTTCATTATGAAACGTATCACACTTATCGCATTGGCTTTGTTGTCAGCATTTGCACAAGCCGAAAACATTAAAATTAGTAAGCCAAAGCCTAATAGAGCATTGGTGTATTTATCTGGGGCAGAATTGTCTTATCGCAACAATTTGTATTTAAATTCTGGTGTCCACGACATTGTGATTGATGGGGTGTCGCCAATCTTGGATGAAAACAGTATTTCTGCTTATTTAAAAGGCGGAACTGTTATTGATGCTCGAAAAGAAGTGTATTACACCGAAACTAAAACCCCCATTGCTCAGCATCAGAAATATTACTACTTCATCCAAAAAATCAATGATTCTATTGAAGATGTTAATTGGGAAGTTAAAGATTGCAGCAATAAGTTGATTGCTTTGGGCAAGGAAAAACAACTTTTGTTGGGCAATAAAATGATCAGAGGGGAATTCACTAAAGACTCTTTGGCCTTATTAAAAGCCAGCTTAGATCTTTTAAAGGTTAGATTGAGAGCCATAGACGACGAATCTTTGTTGCAAGAAAAACGCAATGGCAGAATGGAGAAACGCTTAAATCAGTTAAATGCCCGATTGACTTACTATACCAATTTGCAAAACAGTAATTTAAACACCATTGACCCTCAAAGTACACAACCCATACATCAGATCATAGTGAGTGTTGATGTGCAAGAGGCGGGGAATTGTCAATTGGTGTTAAAGTATTTTGTGTATTCAGCCGGTTGGACCCCATTGATTGATATTATGGCAAGTGCCTCTAAGTCTTCCTTGAAGTTGATCCAAAGGGCCAAAGTGTACCAAAGTTCAGGGGTTGATTGGAAAGATATTGATTTGGTCTTGTCAACCAGTAACCCAAGTCAGGCAAACGATAAACCAATTTTATCCATTTGGAATCTGTATTTTGGTTACCCTAATTCTTATCCAGCCAAAGTGAATAAGGCCCTGTCGAGGTCAATGTATAATGAAGTAATGAAGCCTGAGGTAGCAAAAAAATCATTGGCTATTCAGGACGATGCGGAAGGACAATCTTTTGATGCCAATCAAATGGAGCCTGTTTTTACGGTAGATGAGTCGGTTATGCGTATTGAATACACCATTAAATCTTCCACTAATATTGCCTCTGATAACAAACCTCATCATGTGGTTATTAATAGCACAGACGTGCCATATACCATGGCGTATTCAGCTGTGCCGAAGTTGGATCCTGATGCCTTTTTGATGGGTAAATTAGTAGGGTGGGAGGACTTAAATTTATTGCCTTCTTCAGCCCGTTTATACTTTGATGAGTCTTTTATTGGGACAACCACCATTGATCCTCAAACCACTTCTGATACCTTGCTTATTAATTTAGGACGCGATAAGGAAGTGGTGATGAAACGCATCACGCTTAAGGAGAAATGCAAGGAACAAGTTTTAAGTGATTATAAAGTGCACACCAAATCCTTTGAAATCACCATTAGAAATACCAAAGCCATTGCACTTGACTTTGACTTAGAAGATCAAATTCCGGTGTCAAGCGATCCGAATATTAAAATCAATCTTATTGACAAAGATGGCGCTGACCTGAATGAGTTGAATGGGCAACTATCATGGCATTTTAAGTTGAAACCAAAAGAAACCAAAAAAGTAAGGTTTACCTACGAGGTTAAATATCCAAAAGATAAGTTTATTCAAGGGCTTTAATACCCTGTTGCGCCAAGTTTGCTGATGTTGCGTGCATGTATGCTCATGACTGGTATTGGAGAAGTGCTTACCAGTTGTTGAGCATATGTGCCCATAAAAAAACTATTAGAGTTTTCAGTTTCAGTCATAATGCTGATCAAGTCACATTGTGCTGTTTGGGCCATTTTGATACAAGTTTCTGCTACATTTTGGCCGAAGTTCTCAATGGTATCGTTCCTTATGCCTTCACGGCTTAATATGGTTTCAATTTGTTGGGCATATACTTCCAAGCGCTTTTTGGTTTCATCACTTTGAGATTTGCTGGTTTTGCCAATTAAGACCTCTGCATCAAATCCTTTGGCGATTTTGACAACCCAATTGACTTTTTGCCTGGTTTCTTCACTGTCATCAAGGGGTAATAGGATCTTTTGAAAACCATTGAAGCCATTGCAATCGTTTTGCAATGTTATAACTGGGCATTGCGAAGTGCTAATAACTTTAAAAGCATTGCTCCCAACCCAGAACTGTTGCCAACCTGTTATACCATAAGCGCCCATGATGATGATATCAGCATCTATCTCTTTTTCAGCTTTATTAATGGCTCTGCAGATATTGCCGCTGCGTTCCATGTACGTGAATTTGACTTGCTCTTGGGTGCAGATATTTTGGATGGTGTCGAGCAGGTTACTTGGCGTCTTTTCTGTATTCACATGCAGCACAAAAAGTTTCGCATGGTGAATTTTACTCATGATGGCTGCTGTTTTTAAAGCACCTGTAGCTGATGGTGAATCAACAAATGGAACTAGAATGTTTTCAAGTTTAATCATGGTTTTTATTACTAATTCAAATTAAATCAAAATAATTGCAGATATGAGCACAAAGCCCGATTGAATTGGCTGATTTTCAAGACACCTAAAGTGTTGTCCAAAATTATGGCTTTGTCTTTCTGCCTTAAAAGTGTTTAGTTTGCAGTATGTCAGGTATTTACATCCATATTCCATTCTGTAAACAAGCCTGTATTTACTGCAATTTTTATTTCACAACGCAACTTAACAATCAGTCGATTTTTATCGATTCTCTATTAAAGGAGATGGAATTAAGGGCGAATGAATTTCCTTCTACATTAGAAACAATATACTTCGGCGGAGGTACGCCTTCTTTCGTCGACCCTCAAAGCATAGAACGCATTCTGTTGGCCATCAAAGGGCGTTTTCCACAGGCTAATTGGCGAGAAATTACTTTAGAGGCCAACCCTGATGATATGACCGATGCCCATTTAAAAGCATGGAAAGCGATAGGCATTTCCCGTTTAAGTGTGGGCGTTCAAAGTTTTCATGATCATCATTTACAATGGATGCACAGGGCGCACAGTTCAAATGCAGCCATTGAGGCTTTAAGCAAAGCCAAAACATATGGATTTGAATTGAGCCTTGATTTGATTTTTGGTATTCCTGGTTCAAGTCAAGCAGAGTGGCAATACAATTTGGATACTGCCTTGCAATTTGATCCTGAGCATTTGTCTTGTTATGGCTTAACGCTCGAGGAAAAAACAGCATGGTTTAAATTATTACAAAAAGGCAAAGCGCCCGCAATAGATGAAAAAGCCAGTCTTGAACAATTTCAGTTGACCATGTCTTACTTAGCTCAAAAGGGCTGGCTACAATACGAAATCAGTAATTACGCTAAGCCGGGGCATTGGGCTGTTCACAATACAGCCTATTGGCAAAGTAAAATGTATATTGGCTTAGGGCCCTCTGCGCATTCTTTTAATGGCGTTGAGCGCTCTTGGAATGTAGCAGATTTGAAAGCGTATTCAGAGGCCATTGCGGCGGGTAATGTGCCTATTCAAAGAGAAGTATTAAGCCAAGAGAATCAATTCAACGAATACTTGATGACCCGACTTAGAACGATTTGGGGGGCAGATATCAATGTGCTCAAACAATTCAATTGTTCAATGGTGGATTTTGAAAAGCAATTGCAAAAATGGTTGGATTCTGGCCACGTGCAAATGCAAGATCAGCTATTGACTTTAACTAAAGAGGGGAAATTAATGGCGGATGCTATAGCAGCAGATTTGTTTGTTTAAGCCATTTCAGCAATGGGCTGAACAATGCTCTTGAATACCAATTGACCATCAGTGTTTAATAAGTGTTCAGCAAAACAACGTTCAGGATGTGGCATCATCCCAAAAACATTTTTGCCAGCATTGCAGATTCCCGCAATGTTGTTTAAAGAGCCATTTGGGTTAGAGTCATCGGTTACTTCACCTTGTTCGTTGCAATATCTGAACATCACTTGGCCGTTGGCTTCAATGGTTTTAAGGGTGGCTTCGTCTGCATAGTAACGGCCTTCTCCATGTGCAATTGGAATTTTGTAGGCTTTGTTGGCGTCTAATAAATGGGTAGTCAATAAGCTGGTGTTACCCGGTTTTAACCAAACGTTTTTACAGGCAAATTGTTGGTGGTTGTTGCGCAATAGCGCACCTGGTAATAAACCGCTTTCACATAGGATTTGAAAGCCGTTGCAAATGCCCATTACATAGCCACCTTTATTGGCATGCTCAATTACACTTTGCATAATTGGGCTCAATTTGGCAATCGCACCGCTTCTTAAGTAATCGCCATAACTGAAGCCTCCTGGCAAAAACACAAAGTCAACGCCTTTAAGGTCAGTGTCTTTATGCCACAATTCTTGAACAGGGTGTTCAGTAAGTGTGCTAAGGGTTTCAATTAAGTCGCGGTCACAATTAGAACCAGGGAATATTACTACGCCAAATTTCATGGAGCAAAGTTAACTAAAATCAAACAGTAAGTTATGCGCTAAAAATGCACATTCTGTGCTCACTTGACTATATTTGCCCCAATTCATTCGTCAAATGGTTGCCAAAAAAGTGTTGAGTTATGTGCTGCCTCAAACCATTGAAGCCGGTAAAACGGCTTTAGGCCAGACCTATGAAGTGAATTACGAAAATGGTCATAAGGTGTTGAACTCTGCCAATGTCAATTATAGTTTTGGGAGTTTGCATCAGATTATGTTGAAAGGTATAGTAGAAGTCTTAAAAACATATCAGCCTAAAAACATTTTGATGTTGGGCTTAGGGGCAGGTTCTGCGCTTCAAATTCTTCAAAATAAGTGTCATTGGCCCTATTCAGTTACTGCCGTCGAAATCGATCCTGAGATGGTTGCGCTTGCTCAATCACATTTTGGATTGAGTCAATACAAGCATTTGACAATTCAGGTGGCAGATGCCGCTATTGCTGTTCAAAATTTTGAGCCCAATCAATTTGATTTGATCATTGATGATGTGTTCTGGGACGATATTATTCCAACGTTTTGTATGTCAGAGCAGTATTTGCAAGCTGTTCAGCGCATATTGAGTTCTGAGGGGGTTTATTGGCGAAATACTATGGCGAATGATCAGTCTGATAATTACCAGCAACGCTATGAGCAGCATTTCCCTAAAGTGCATTTTTTAACCCATAAGCAATATGGGAATAAACTGTATTTTTGTCAAAAATCATGAGTGATACTTCTAAAAACAATCCACGTGTGCTGAGTGCATGGTGCATGTATGATTGGGCCAATAGCGTATTCCCCTTAACCATTACTTCTGCTATATTTCCTGTGTATTGGAATAAGCAAACCAAAGCGGGAATAGAGGTGTTGGGGATGCACTTAACCGATTCAATTTTGTTCGCTTACTGCTTGTCGTTTGCTTATATCATCATTGCCTTAATCAATCCAATATTAAGCGGGGTGGCTGATAATTCTGGCAATAAAAAACAATTCATGAAGGCCTTTGTGTATTTGGGGGCTTTGAGTTGTTTTGGGATGTACTTTTTTGATCAAAACCACATCTATATTGGCGTGCTTACTTTTATTTTAGGCAGTGTTGGGTATGCCGGTAGTATAGTGTTTTACAATGCGTATTTACCCGAAATTGCTACCGAAGACCGCTTTGATCGATTGAGTGCAAGAGGTTTTGCCATGGGTTACATTGGTGGCGTATTGTTGCTGGTTTTGAATTTGCTCATTATCTTAATGCCTCAATTGTTGTTTGATGTTGAAGCTTACACGCAAACTTTGTGGCAAACAAATGAATTTGCAACTATGGCCGAAGCTCAGGCTAAAGCCAAATCTTACTTTGCGGGCATGAGCAGCCGAATTGCTTTTGTGACAGTTGGGGTTTGGTGGTTGTTGTTTTCTTTAATCCCTTTTTATTATCTGCCTAAATCAAACAGTACGGCCGCAAAAATATCATTTAAAAAAGGCTATCAAGAAATGCGTAAGGTCTGGCATCAATTAAAGCAAATGCCAGTGGCTAAAAGGTTTTTAGGGGCTTTCTTTTTTTACAGCATGGGCGTTCAAACCGTTATGTATGTTGCGGCCACCTTTGCGGATAAAGAATTGAAAATGCCTTCTGATAAATTGATCATGACCATTCTCTTAATTCAATTGATAGCCATTGTTGGGGCTTATGCCTTTTCGAAATTGTCTCAGCGGATTGGGAACATTCATGCATTGTTGTTGTTGAATCTGATCTGGATTGGGGTTTGCTTTGCCGCTTACTTTGTTTACAGTGTTTCTGCCTTTTATATTTTAGCGGCTGTGGTTGGTTCTATCATGGGCGGTATTCAAAGTTTATCGCGTTCTAGTTTTGCGAAAATGATTCCTGCTAACAGTTCAGACACGACTTCCTTTTTTAGTTTCTATGAATTTTCAGAGAAGGTAGCCATAGCTATAGGGGTGTTTGTGTTTGGTGCAATTGAACACATTATGCGCCATTTAAATGGCAGCATCAGTATGCGCTATTCGGTCTTGAGTTTAATGCTGTTTTTTATGGTTGGTACTTTGTTGTTGTTTGGCATCAGAAAAAAATCATTACATGCCAATTAAAGAACTCATATTGTTAAGAGGCCTGCCTGGTGCAGGGAAGTCTACTTTAGCTCAGGCTCTGGCCAGTTCTTCTGATGTGGTTTTGTCTGTTGATGATTATTTTACGAATGAGGCAGGGGAGTATCAGTTTGATTTTGCTAATAACCATTTGGCCTACAAGCAGTGTCAATCACAATGTGAAGCCGCCATGTTACAGGCTGTGCCTAAAATTTTCGTAGCCAATGTGTTCAGTATGGATTGGGAAATTCAACCGTATTTTGACTTGGCAAAAACCCATGCATACAGAGTGCATGTAGCCACTGTTGAGCATTACCACTCAGGTCAAAATCAACATGGCGTAAGCGATGAACAATTGTCAAAAATGGCAGAAAAGTTCAAGGTGGTTTTGAAGTAAGATATTTTTGTATATTAATCTACTATAAAATTCTAGGTTTAAATGTATCAAAGAATTTTAAGGCTACAAGTATCTTTTATTCTTTAGAAGATGGTTTTCATAACAGGCAAGTTATAACTGATCAATACAATAATGGTTTTGATATGGGATATGTAATGGGAGTAGGAGCAGATATTAATGTCGGCAATAGTTTGTTTCAATTGAATTTTCAAGCTAAAATTGGTACTAAGAATGTTTTTAATAGCAATAGTTTTCCCGGCAATACAGGATTTAATCATATCTTTGGCGTACAAATAGTATTTTTGTATTAATAATGAGCAATGTCAGGTTTATACTATGCTTTCTGGGATTATGGATGGGGCATTGTTATGCTCAAATTCAAACAGACATGGTGGTTGATAGGCCTGATATTACAGAATCTCCATTTTCAGTTAACAAACATTTTGCACAGCTTGAAATAGGTTTTGATTACGTGCAGTCAAGGTCAAGTCATGCGTTTCAGTTGCCCAATGCATTGCTTCGATGTGGCATGAGTAACTCAAGCGAGTTAAGACTAGGGGTTCAACATGGGGTTATTCGAGATCGAAACTTTGCCAATGGTGTTTCAGAAGATTTTGCGATACTTGGGTTGAAAAAACATGCTTATAAATCAACTAATGCCAGATTCAATGCAGCGGTATTGACAAATGTTGCAATTGGGTTATTTAATATTGGTATTCACAACACACAATATGAATTAATTTTAATTGCTCAAAATGATTTCAAGAACAAAACCTCGTTAAATTATAATTTGGGCTTGCTTGGAAATGCATCAAACATGTGTAAATTTTTGACCAGTAGTTACACTTTTAACCTTCATAAAAATACAAGTGCATTTATAGAAACCTATGCCATTGCTAATTCAAACATCAAAGATGAATTTGGCGTGAATTTAGGTTTACTCAAACTACTAACACCAAATCTTCAAATAGATTGCTTAATTGGTTACAATCAATTGTCTGTACTATCATCATCCTTAGGGTTTGCTTTTAGATTTTAAATTTAAAAATAAAAAGTATACATTTGCACTGCATTATTTTTAATGCATAAGGGGGATTAGCTCAGCTGGCTAGAGCGTCCCGCAGCAATTGCGGGAAGGTCATCGGTTCGAGTTAAAAACTCAAAGTTCTTAAAAATAAAAGGGGGATTAGCTCAGCTGGCTAGAGCGTTTGCATGGCATGCAAGAGGTCATCGGTTCGACTCCGATATTCTCCACAAAAACCGCCTTATGGCGGTTTTTTTATGTAAAAATTTTTCTTAACTTTATGTTATGTTTTATGTTTATATTCTATACTCTGAAATAGCAGATAAATACTATATCGGTCAAACGGAGGATATTAATCAAAGAATTGTAATCCACAACCTTCGACGAAATCTAGGCATGAATGATTGGCAATTAAAGTATTTCGAAAATTACGAAACTCGTTCTGAAGCAGTTCGACGTGAGTCCGATATTAAGAGTAAGAAACGTCGGGCTTATCTTGAGCATTTGATTAGTTCAACTGGCTAGAACGTCCCGCAGCTTCTTGCGGGAAGGTCATCGGTTCGACTCCGATATTCTCCACCTTCGCCCTTCGAAGTTCTAGCGCAGAAGGGCTTCACTAAGTCAACTCCCGGCTTCGGTGGACACAGCCCACTAAATAAAACCTTGAAAATAACTTTCAGGGTTTTTTTATGCAGTTTTCAGTTTAAGAAACTTTAATGAATTGATTCTGAAAGAGGAAGTCTAATTCCCCTTAAACTCTGCTTTGCGTTTTTCGACAAAGGCAGCCATGCCTTCTTTCTGGTCTTCAGTGGCAAACAACATGTAGAAGTTTTTGCGTTCGAAAAACAAGGCTTCTTGCAAAGGCATTTCATACGCTTTAAGCACACTCTCTTTAGCCATTTGAACCGCTATGGGCGACTTACTCGCAATGTCTGACGCTAAGGCAATTGCTTCGCTTAAGAAAAACTCTACAGGTACAATTTTATTCACTAAACCATAAGCTTTGGCCTCCTCAGCTGAAATGAATTTGCCGGTTAATACCAATTCCATGGCTTTGTTTTTACCAATAATTCTGGTTAGTCTTTGAGTACCACCAGCACCAGGCATAACACCAATATTGATTTCTGGTTGGCCAAATTGAGCCGTTTCACTGGCAATAATCATATCACAAATCATAGCCAATTCACAACCGCCACCCAAAGCAAATCCACTCACTGCAGCAATTAAAGGTTTCTTGGTTTTTCTTATGCTGTCCCAAGTCGTAAACTGATCAATGATCAACATATCAATCGCTGTGCGACCAGCCATTTGTTTAATATCAGCACCAGCAGCAAACGCGCGCTCATTGCCACTAATAACAATCGCTCTCACATTCGGGTCAGCATCTAAACTCAATAACGCCTCTTTAATTTCAAGCATCAATTCTAAATTCAATGCATTCAATTCTTTAGGTCTATTCAATTGAACATGGGCTACAAAAGGGGCAACTTGTGGGTTAACTAAAATAAATTCAGGCATGCTGTATAGTGTTTAAAACGATTCTAAAAGTGGTTTTTTGGAAAGGCGTACTTTCCTTGACAAAAATATGACCGTTGTGGTAATTTTCAATAATTCTCTTCACCAATGATAAGCCCAAGCCCCAACCTCTCTTTTTGGTGGTGAAACCAGGTTTAAAAACCCTTTTAAATAAAGCCTTAGGCATGCCCTTGCCATTGTCTTGGATATCTATCACCACTTGTTGGTTTTTGATTTTACAAAGGATATTGATATTGCCTTTGCCTTCCATTGCATCCATGGCATTCTTGCAAATGTTTTCTACCACCCAGCCAAACAACTGCGGATTAATCAACACTTGGCAAGGCATAGGGGTGCCCTCAAAATGGTAATGAATTTGGCCAGAGCTTCGGGTTTTGATGTATTCAATAGCGGCTTCCAATTGCTCGTTCAATTCACAAGCACTCAAAACAGGCGTAGAACCAATTTTTGAAAAGCGTTCGGTAATCACCTTCAAACGATCAATGTCTTTGCGCATTTCAGCCATAGAATCTGCATTGGCCATTTGCTGATCAGACTCAATCAAATCTACCCATGCCATTAAGGAACTCATAGGCGTGCCTAACTGATGGGCAGTTTCTTTTGCCAAGCCCACCCACACTTGATTCTCCTCAGCGCGTCGACTATAATTGAAAGCGAAATAACTCACTAAGACAAACAAAGCCACAATCCCCAATTGAAAGAAAGGGTAGCGCTGTAATTGTTTCAATGTGCTGGAATCATCATAATATACGAACTGACTGTAGCCATCACTGATTTTAATTTCAATCGGGCTACAATCAGCCTTTAAACTCTCAAAATAGGCTTCCAATTTTGTTTGGTTTTTAGCAATTGACGACGGCACATTGCGTGAGCTAATGATCCCACTCTCGTCTGCTAAAATGACTGGAATGGTTGTGTTTGATTCAACAATTTTGGCGTAGAATGAAATGTCTTGTTCTGGGTCAGACTTCACAATTAATTCTTGCGCCTCTGCCCATTGACTGATTTTTCTTTTCTCTTCCTTTGATAATTTACTCACCATTTTGTTGGAGTAATAGAGCGAAAACAAACCAATGGCCATTGCCAATAATAGCAATACAATTTTCAAATACCGTTTGGTGCTGTAGTCGATCAAAGCCTTGGAGTTTGGTTTCAAATGTACATAATTTCACTTAAAATACTTACTTTCGTGCTTGTATGCAGTACACCATACACCAAGCCAACAAAGACTTTAAAGTGAATACCGATAACGCGGTTGATATTACCCTCGGTATCAATAAATCTGAGAATGTCAATTGCTATTATTTGAGTGCTCCAAGCTTCTCTTATTTTGAGAGTGAAGCCTTCAGTGGCAATCTGTCTAAAGGCGGAAGTGTTAACTGCGAACAAATGACTTTTTACGCCCATGCCTCAGGCACACACACAGAATGTGCATTACACGTGGCAGATGTGGATTTTGACATGCGTCATTTAGACTTTGATCCCTTGCAAATTGGCGTATTGATCAGTGTTAGTCCAAGCCCAATTGGCCCTGATAAAGTAATAGATTTACGCAGTTTAAATGGCTTGAATAATCCCTTCAACGCCAAAGTGTTAATGGTTAGGACTCTACCGAATTCAGAGTCAAAAGCTGTGGCCAATTATTCAGGTACCAATCCTGTGTATTTTGAACCAGATGTTTTATTGTTCATCAAATCTTTGGGGTTTGAACATCTGATTTGCGATATTCCTAGCATCGATAAAGAATCAGATGAAGGCAAATTATTAGCCCATAAACATTGGTTTTTAGACAATGGTAAAGCCACTGTTAAACGCAGTATTACTGAATTGGCTTACATGCCAGATAAGCTAAGTGACGGGCTACACGCCGTGCAAATGCATGTTCCAAAAATTCAATCAGATGCTGTGCCATCAAGAATTATAGTCTACCCATGCGCTTAAAGTGGCCCAGTCAAGAACAGCTCTTATATGCGGTCAACGTGCTTTGGCAAAAACTCTTTTTTAGACCAAAGTCCAGTCAAATTAATTGCCAATCTATACTGGTAGTTAAGCTCGATGAAATTGGGGATATGGTTTGTGCAACAGCTGTTTTTGAAGCCCTGAAAATTCAATATCCCAAAGCGCAATTAACGGTATTGTGTAAGCCATTTGTAAAGCCATTGATTCAGAATGACCCTCACATTGATCAAATTATTTGCAAGGTCTCTGAATGGCAATCAAAGTATGATGTAATAGTGGAATTAAGAGGAACTTGGCGCACTTGGTTAAAAGCCATTCGCTATTGGCCTCAATTGAGATCAAGCAGAGCTGCAGTAAGATGGTATAACAGAGGGCAACAGTTGCATGAATACCAAACCAATGCCTTGAGCATTGCTGATATTGTGCCGAGTCAATCCTTGTCAATTGCGCCGCGTTTGTATTGGTCCAATAATGATGAGGTAGCAGTTAATACTTGGTTATCCAAAAACATACAATTCCCATTAGTTATCATTCATGCAGGGGCAAGAAAACCGCTCAGACAATGGGGGATACACAATTTTGCAGCCCTTGCCGATTGGCTTATTCAAGACAAACAATGTCAAGTGGTTTGGATAGGTAGTCAAGATGAATCTGAAGTAGTCAATAGTATTCAAGCGCTTATGAAGCATGCCAGTATCAATCAAACTGGACAATGGACATTGTCAGAAACAGCATATATACTCTCTAAAGCACAGTTTTATGTGGGCAATGAGAGTGGACCATTGCAAATGGCAGCAAGCTTTCAATTGCCTATGGTAGCCTTGTTTGGCCCAGGTGTGCCCAATGTGTTTTATCCCACTCATAAGCAGGCAAGTATTTTACATGAGGTATTACCTTGCAATCCTTGTGACCAAGTGCATTGTCAATTTCCAGATAATCCTTGTATTCAACGCATCAGTCTTAATGCTGTAAAACAAGCAGTTAACGAACACTTTTAAAACCCATTTGGAGATATCTTTTTTTAACAATACATTCGTTAAAAAAAATATCTCGTATGAAACTAAAATTACTTAGCCTTTTGGTGTTTGTTTTGGCGCTTAATTCAATGGCTCAAATCCAAGCATTACCGCATCAAATTACAGATAATAAAGTTAAGCTAATAGCCTCTGCGGAGAATGCTAAGCGCAGTTTGCAAAAGCCAACTCAGTGTAGTGCTGATACAGTTGAATATCCCCGTTATAAAGCTACAAGTTTGTTTTCAGTGACTGTAGGGAAAGGCAGAAGTTTAGGTCAATTATATGCCTGTCCAAAACCTTTGGTCTTGTCTGGATTTTCATTCTATGGTTTTGTGTTGCCTTCATGGAAAACCTCTAAGAAAATGGAAATCTACTGCAGAGTATATAAGGCTGGGGCCGATAGTTTGCCAAAGGGCGCACCGTTAAGGGCTGATACGCTTTTAATCGATTCTACCTTTGGTGGAGGCGTGTTAACGGTAATTGAAAAACACGCTAATTTTAAACCAATCACCCTTGATAGTAATTATATATTAACCGTTGAAACCAATGATTCTCTGTTAACAGCAGGTGTTGTAACCAACTCTTATTCTGCTGGAGATGGCGCCAAAGAATGGTTGAATTGTGGCTCCATCAGTGGCTTGTGGTACAGAGGCCGCAACCTCAATGTAGGGGGTGCGCCTTTTGATTGCGATATCTTGCTTCACCCACATGTGGCCTACAAGTTTGGGACAGATTTTAACATTAAATTCAATTGCTATAACATCAATGATTCTGTTAAATTCATCAATGCAGCCCCAAGTAATTTTGCAGGCAGTAAAATGTATAATCGATACCTGCGCTACAACCTTGGGTATTTCTGCCATTTATGGAATGTAGGTAATAACACAGGTAGCCAGTATGTTGTTGATCAAAAAGTAAAATACGGTGTAAAAGGTAATTTTAAGGTCACGCTTATTTCAACCGTTTATGGTTATAGAGGAGGCATGGCCAATGGCTGCAGAGACACCTCTATTAAAACAGTTTATTTTAAACCAGATATGCCAACTTGTGTGGGGAATTTAAATGTTTGCCTAGGCGATACAGCCAAATTCACGGCTCAAAGTTTAGACACAGGCATTGTATTTGAATGGTTGAGCAAACCCAATGCCTCAACACCATTTTATACGGGTAAAAATTATTTCAAATATCCATTAATTGGCAATGATACTTTCTATTTAAGAGCCAATAACCATGGTTGTTTAAGCCCAGCTAGAATGGTGGCTATAACAGTCAATAAATACCCAAGCTACTGCACTGTTCGCAATGACTCTATTTGCGCTGGTTCAAAGGCCAATTTAAAGGCGAACTCAGATTTAGGCACAATTCTTTGGTACACTTCTGCCAATTCAAGCAACAGTGTTTATTCTGGTTCTGTTTTTCAAACAGGCGTATTGAATAGCGATACCTTCTTTTATGTGCAAGCCATTAACAATGGTTGTGCCCTAAGTCCACGTCAAATGGTTAAAGCCTTGGTGGGTTCTAATTTTGCACCACAGTCGCCTGTGTTGAGTAAAGACACTACCGTTTGTTTGGGCTCAGGAAATCCGGTAACTATTCAGGCTACTGCTCCAAGCGGATTAACCATCAGATGGTTTTCTGCCGCCAGCGGTGGAAGCAGTATACATACTGGTAATACTTACAATTTTATGCCAACTAAACGCGAAACAGTCACCTTGTATGCGGATGCTTTTAACGGCGTTTGTGGTAGTTCAAGAGAACCCGTTAACATCATAGTAGAGGATGTGCCTAGTATCAGTAATGTTGTCAGTCAAGCGGTTTGTAAAGGCGATTCAACTACATTGAGATTTGTATTGAATTTTGGAAAAGCTGATTGGTTTGATGCTTCTAGCAACGGCAATTTGTTAACGACCGCTACTTATTATACCGTTGCCCCTAATCAAACGACAGATTATTATGTGCAGCCATACAGTTCAGTTTGTAGAGCAATTAACCTCACTAAAATAACGGCTACTATTAATGCAGCGCCAGTCATCAACCAAATTTGGGGCGATACCATTTGTGCTAAAAACCCAGCCACTTTGCGTGCAAGGATAACAGGACAAGGTACTGTAGAATGGTTAGATGCAGACACCTCTACTTCAATACTTGGCAACGGTTTAAGCTTTGTAACCCCTGTGCTGAATGGCAGTAGAAAATACTTTGCGCGACCTAGCTATGCTGGTTGTACTGCTAAGATTGTTTCTGTTCAGCCACTAGTAAGGCCAAGTCCATTCAGTGGATTCTCATTTGAAGTCATGACCTGGCAACAAGTAAAAGTGTCGCCTATCAACGCAGGTGGAGCTGCAGTGAAATGGTATTTTGGTGATGGCACAACTTCTAACAATTCAACCGTAACACATCGCTATCAAAATACTGGTAAATATCAAATTAAATTGGTATTGACATCACCTATTACGGGTTGTAAAGATTCGACCATAGTGGAAGTTCAAATTGATCCAAGCAACATTGAAAAGACTCAAATTACAAAAGGGGTTACTGTCTATCCAAATCCTGGAAAGCAATACTTTTTTATTCAATCAATAAATGAGCGTATCGAAGGTTTAAACTTGCGCATTATGAACATGACCGGTCAAGTTGTCCTTGAACAAACCATGAGTGCTGAGCAAGTCAATAAAGGGGTTCAAACGCAGATGTTGCCGGCTGGTATATACATGATCAGTTTAGAAGGACATCAAAGTTTCATGTGGATTAAAGAATAAGTTAAAAGCGCTTAGTAGGGATTGTTTTATCACTTTTTTGGGCCATAACTTTAGGCTAAAAAATCTTAATTTTGTGGCTTAATTAAATAGGCATGGAGCAAGTTAAACACAAGGTGTCGCAGATGGCAGAGCACCTCATTGGGTCTGAAATTATCAAGTTAGGGGGAGAAATCAGAGACCGTATCCTCAAAGGTGAGCAAATTTATAATTTTACTATTGGTGATTTCGATCCGAATTATTTTCCAATACCAGAAGCGCTCACGGCCTATATTATTGATGCCTATCGAAAAAACTTAACCAATTATCCTGTGGCAAATGGTGCGCCCGAACTCAGACAAGCCATTGTTGATTTATTAATGCAAAAGCAGGGCATTCAATACCATGCAGATGAAGTGCTTGTGGCTGGAGGTGCCCGCCCTATAATTTATGCCATTTACCAGGCCTTGGTAGATCCACAAGATAAAGTATTGTTCCCTGTGCCTTCATGGAATAACAACCATTATACCCATTTAAGCCATGCCCAACAAGTTTTTGTAGAAACTACTCCAGAGCAACAGTTTATGCCAACGGCAGAACAACTTGAGCCCTACATTCAAGAGGTTAGTTTATTGGCTTTGTGTTCGCCGCTGAATCCAACTGGTACCATGTTTACTCAAGAGCAGTTGCTAGGTATTTGTGATTTGGTCTTAAAAGAAAATCAAAGAAGGCCTAAAGATCAAAAACCTTTGTATGTGTTATATGATCAAATTTATTCCATGTTAACTTACGGTCAATCACATGTTGATCCAGTTGCATTAAGGCCAGAAATGAAGCCATATACCATTTATGTTGATGGTATTTCTAAATCACTAGCTGCAACAGGCGTAAGGGTAGGATGGGGTTTTGGTCCTGCTCATATCATTGATAAAATGAAAAGCATTTTGGGCCATGTTGGGGCATGGGCTCCAAGACCTGAGCAAATTGCTGCAGGTAAATACTTGGCTGATGTCAACCGTTTAGATGCTTTTTTAAGTCATATCAAAGCCGCATTGCAACAAAGGTTACAGGCTTTTTATGAAGGGATACAAAATTTGAAATCACAAGGATTTGCCGTTGAAGCCATCCCTCCAGCTGCAGCCATTTATTTAACCGTTCAATTTGATTTGAAAGGGTATAGAACCCCCTCTGGCAATACCCTTCAAAATACCTCAGACATAACCGCCTATTTGTTGTCAGAAGCTAAAGTGGCCATAGTGCCCTTTAGAGCTTTTGGCGCCTCTGATGATTCTACTTGGTTTAGACTCAGCGTTGGAACCACCTCAATGGACGATGTAAAGGCTTCGCTTAATGCCATTGAAATAGCGCTTAAATGCCTTCAGAACCCATGAAAATAAAGGCGATTTTCTTTTGCTTTTCTTGCTTTTGTTTGACGGCCTATGCGCAAGTGGAAGTTTTTAGGGGTGTTGTAGACACTTCAACCTACATAAAACCTGAAGATACCATCACTAAGCCACCTCAGTTTGATCAAGGCGTAGATGATTTTTTAAATTATTTAGAATCGCATTTCAATGAAAGACTGGTTCAGCAAAAACAAGCTTTTAATGTGGCTAAAGTGCAATTGACTTTTTACATTGGAAAAGATGGAAAGCCGGAAGATGTTATCTACAATTCTTCAGCCAATATGGCTGTTGCAAGTGAGCTGCAACGCATAGTATCTTCAATGCCCAAATGGACACCAGGTTATTTATCAGGCAAGAAGAAAAAAACCTTGATGGTGTTTTATTTGCAAGTTCAAGCCACCAATGATTTGCCACCTGTTAAGATTACGCAAATTAGTCAAATGGCTGAGTACACCGACCAAACCAAGCAAATAAAAATTTTTATCGTAACGGCAACCATTATGATCAGTGTTGCCCTGTGGATCATCAGTACAGTAAAGTAAACTAGTGCATAGAGGCAGTAAATGCCGCAGCAGTAGGGATCATTGTTGGGTCATACGATTGAACAGATGCGCCGTGTCTTACAATTTTAAGTGTTTCGATTTTGTCGCCTTGTACAATGCTATTTACAACGTCCATGCCTTCAATCACATGTCCAAAAACAGTGTGTTTGCCATCTAACCATGGTGTAGGAACATGGGTAATGAAAAACTGACTGCCATTGGTACCCGGGCCAGCATTGGCCATGCTTAAAATGCCAGGGCCATTGTGTAATAAACTTTGGTTGAACTCATCTTTAAAACGATACCCTGGACCGCCTCTGCCATCGCCCATAGGGTCGCCACCTTGTATCATAAAGTCATTGATGACTCTGTGAAAGCTCAAACCATCGTAATAAGGAGTGCCTAGAGCTTTTATTTTATTTGGTAATTTGCCTTCTGCCAAGCCAACAAAATTGGCAACTGTCAATGGGGTTTTGCTGTGTTCAAGTTGTAAAACAATACAGCCTTTATTGGTATGCATTTCGGCATAAATGCCTTCAGGTAATTGATTGTAATCCATGTCGCAAAATTAAGGGATAAAGTCTATGCAATTCAATTTAAATTTTACGGGTCTTTTGCTTATAATTTCGTAACATTGCAAATTCATTTTTAATTCGAATTGATTCATGTCCAAAGTGACAAAAGAAATATTGTTAGAGGCCTATACACTTATGTGTAGAGCTAGAGCAATGGCTGATATTTACGAAGAGAATCGCCCCATCACTAAGTATGTGCATTCTACTAGTAAGGGTCATGAAGCCATTCAGATAGCTTGTGGCTTTCAGTTGAAGCCTATCGATTATGTAGCGCCTTATTACCGCGACGAAAGTTTGTTGATGGCAATGGGAATGCAACCACATGAATTGATGTTGCAATTGTTGGCCAAAGCTGATGATCCATTTTCAGGCGGTAGATCTTATTATTCGCACCCCTCTTTAAGACGAGAGAATATGCCTACTATGCCACATCAAAGTAGTGCAACAGGGATGCAAGCCATTCCAGCTACTGGTATGGCCCATGGTATCAAATACAAAGAGTCTCAAAATCTCATAAAATCTATTGAAAAGCCAATTGTTGTTTGCAGTATTGGCGATGGTTCTATGACCGAAGGAGAAGTGAGTGAAGCCCTGCAAATGGCTGTGCTCAAGGAATTGCCAATTTTGTATTTAGTACAAGACAATGATTGGGGTATTTCTGCCAGTGGCGATGAAATGCGCGCCATGGATGCCTATGAATTTGCCGCAGGTTTTAAAGGGTTAAAACGCGCTAAAACAGATGGGAGTGATTTTGTAGAATGTTACGAAGACGTAAAAGATGCTATAGATTGGGTGCGAAAAAACCGCAAACCAATGTTGTTGCATGCTAAAGTGCCTTTATTAGGGCACCATACCAGTGGGGTTAGAAGCGAATGGTACAGAGATGATTTAGAACAAGATCTCCAAGAAGATCCTTTCCCAAAACTCAAACAAGTTTTAAAAGATTTAGCCATAGATTCGGCTCAACTAGAGGCCATTCAAGAACAAGCTAAAGTATTGGTTAAAGACAGTTTTGATAGCGCTGTTCAAGCGGCAGACCCTAGTCCAGAATCATTGTATTTGCATGAATTTGCACCTACACCAATCACTGAAGAATTAGGCGAACGCGCCCCAATTGGTAAAGATCCAATTGTAATGGTCGATGCTGCTTTATTTGCATGCGATGAAATATTAGACCAACATCCTGAAGCACTTTTGTATGGTCAAGATGTGGGCTACAGATTAGGCGGTGTTTTTAGAGAAGCTGCCACCTTAGCAAAAAAATATGGCAAAGACAGAGTCTTTAATACGCCTATACAAGAGGCTTATATTGTGGGTTCTACTGTTGGGATGAGCGCTGTGGGCTTGAAGCCAATAGTTGAAATTCAATTTGCTGACTACATTTGGCCAGGTGTTAATCAATTGGTTGAAGAGCTTTCAAAAAGTTGTTATTTATCTAATGGTAAATTCCCTGTTCAATCTTTAATTAGAATACCTACTGGCGCTTACGGCGGCGGCGGGCCATATCACTCTGGTACGGTTGAAAGTAGTATACTTCAAATAAAAGGTATTAAGGTGGTTTATCCATCTAATGCTGCAGATATGAAAGGCTTATTGAAAGCGGCTTTTTACGATCCTAATCCTGTGGTCATGTTTGAACACAAAGGTTTATATTGGAGCAAAGTGCCAGGTACTGATTTGGCCAAATGTCCAGAACCATCTTCTGATTATGTTGTGCCCTTGGGTAAAGCCAGAATTGTTCAATATGCTTCTGAAGAAGCCGTAGAATACGGTGCTTCAGTATTTGTAGTTACCTATGGTATGGGGGTTTATTGGGCTTTAAATGCGGCAAAACAATTTGAAGAGCAAGTTGAGATATTGGATTTAAGAACCTTAAATCCTTGCGACGATGAAGCCATTTATGCAGGGGTTAAAAAACATGGTAAAGTGATTGTATTAACAGAGGAGACGCTTCGCAATTCATTTGCAGAAGCCATTGCCGGCCGTATACAAAAACACTGTTTCAATTATTTAGATGCACCTGTGGAAGTTATGGGGTCAGCTAATTTACCAGCAGTGCCTCTCAATATTGGACTCGAAAAAGAGATGTTGCCGAATGCAGATAAATTGGCAACATTAATTGGCAATCTATTAGCCTATTAATATTAGTTTAAAATAAAAAAGAGAGCAATTGCTCTCTTTTTTTATACTTATTGTTTAATGAATTTGAGTACTTGGCCGGTGTCTTCTCTGCGCAGTAAATAAATGCCAGCAGGCCATGTGCTCACATTAATCTTTGTGCTTAATTCATTGTGATTAGCCTCATAGATCAACTGTCCATTGCTGTTGAAGATTTTCAAGTATCCAATATTAGATTCTGTTTCCAAATTCAAAATAGTTTGAACAGGATTAGGGTATGCCTGCCAAGCTTTGTTTGGAATAGGCTCAATGCCAGAGTTGCTACAATTGATTAGTCTGTTGACACAAATGATGGTGTCACAATTATTACAGGTATCAGTGATTTTAACACAAACATTGTAATTGCCATTCTTATTGATTGGTGCATGAAAATAATTGTTGTTACTAACAATTTGGCCGTCCACTTTCCACTGGAATTTGCAGCAGTTGAAGTAGTTTTGGTTAATGGCTACATACCCATTCAATGACATTTTATATCTGCGGCCATTGCAACTGTCTATATAATTTAGGGCAGTGATTTTATTGCTCCAATTGCAGTTTTTAAAACAGTTTATGGTTTTGATCATGCAGAAAGTTGTGTCGCAGCGGTTACAAGTATCAGTTACTTTAACACACAAATAATACGTGCCATTTTGTGTGATAGGATAATTGACCCAATAGCTATTGCCAGCATTTTTACCATTCACTGTCCAATTGTATTTAAAGCAACTACTGTTGTATTGGAAACTGATATAGCCATTCACTGAATTGCGTAAGCCATAACCTTGGCAAGTATCCCAACTGTAGGAATAAGGGTTTCGGTTTTTCCAAATGCAGCTGTTCAAGCATGAGATGGTTTTTGTGCTGCAAAATGTGGTGTCACAGTTATTGCATGTATCAGTCACTTTAACACATACAGTGTAAGTGCCATTTGAATTTACCGGATAACTCATGTAATAATTATTGCCAGAATTCACGCCATTTACTTTCCATTGGTATTTAAAGCATGCCTTATTGCTATTAAAACTTATATAGCCAAATACACTTGCTTTTTTAGTAGTAGCATCACAGGAGTCGACAGTGTAAAGCGTGGGATATTTATTCTTCCAGTTGCAGTTTGGTAAACAACTAATGGTTTTGGTGCTGCTAAAAATAGTATCACAATTGTTGCAAGTATCTGTCACTTTACAAGAAATTGTATAACTGCCGTTTTGAGTTGCAGTATAGCTAAATACATTTCTAC
>JBIPPH010000021.1:0-32984 GCA_044368575.1 Bacteroidia bacterium | reverse complement strand
AAAGTAGTGACTTTGCTAAGTTTGCATTGATCATGTACATTGCTCGGTATTTGTCTTCCAATCAAGAAGAGTTAGGATCGTATAAAGGAATAGGTAAAATCTTGGGCACCATCAGTTTGATTTGTGTGCTCATTATGCCGGAGAATTTGAGTACCTCTCTGGTTTTGTTTTTTACCTGTTCTATATTGTTGTTTATTGGTAACGCGAGGCTTAAACATTTGGGGTTACTGGCCCTCAGTTTTATAGTTGCAGCCAGTATAGGTTTAGGGATTTTAATGAATGCGCCTGAGTCTGTTTTACCAGGTCGGGCAGCAACTTGGAAATCAAGGATAGAAAATTTTAAAGGAACTGATTCTTCTGAGAGTTTTCAAACCACTCAAGCAAAAATAGCCATAGTGGGTGGAGGGCTTACTGGCAAAGGGCCAGGCAAGGGCGAACAAAGTGCTTATTTACCTCACCCATATTCAGACTTTATTTTTGCGGTGATTATTGAAGAATACGGTTTGTTATTTGGCGGGTTAACCGTTATAGGCTTGTATTTATTGATCTTATTTAGAGCCATTAGAATTGTGCTAAAAAGCCCTAAAGCCTTTGGTGCATTATTAGGCTTTGGATTGGCCTTTAGTTTGGTATTACAGGCCTTTATACACATGGCTGTAGCCACCAGTTTATTCCCTGTTACAGGACTAACCTTGCCGTTGGTAAGTATGGGTGGAACCAGTATTATTTTTACCAGTGCAGCCTTTGGTGTGTTGTTGAGCGTAAGCCGTTCTGTTGAAGAACAAGAAACAGCACCTGAAGTACCAATAGAGAAAGGAGAATCACATGGTACGTAAGGTCATAATATCAGGCGGAGGTACTGGTGGACACATATTTCCAGCAGTGGCTATTGCCAATGAAATTCAACTCCGTTATCCGAATGCTGAGATATTATTCGTAGGCGCTCAGGGAAAAATGGAAATGGAGAAAGTGCCTCAAGCGGGTTATAAAATCATTGGATTGCCAATAGCTGGCTTGCAAAGGCGCTTTACCTTAAGCAATTTTTTATTGCCTTTTAAAGTGCTATCGAGTGTGATGAAGGCATTAAATATCGTCAATGAATTTAAGCCTGATGTAGTCATTGGAGTTGGCGGATATGCTAGTTCAGCTATAGTGTTTGCTGCCTCAGTCAAACGTATTCCAATTTTAATACAAGAACAAAATTCTTACGCCGGATTAACCAATAAGTTCCTAGCCAACAAAGCCAAATGTGTTTGTGTAGCGTATCCGAATATGCAAACCTATTTTCAGAATACCCCCATTGTGTTAACAGGTAACCCGGTCAGAGAAACCATATACAAAGCGTTAACAGCCTCTAAAACCGAAGCTAAAACCGCTTTAGGATTTGATCCTCAAAAACCTGTTTGTTTAATCATTGGAGGCAGTTTAGGCGCTAGAACAATCAATCAGGCCATACAAGCCCATGTGCAATTATTGCACGACAATGGCATACAATTGCTTTGGCAAACGGGTCAAAATTTTACTGCCAATATTGATGGTTTAAAGGGTATACAAGCCAAAGCGTTTATTCAAGATATGGCCACTGCCTATGCTGCGGCTGATATGGTTGTTTCAAGAGCAGGGGCTTTATCAATCAGTGAATTAAGTTTATTGAGCAAGCCTTCCATTTTAGTGCCTTCGCCGAATGTGGCTGAAGACCATCAAACCAAAAATGCCATGGCTTTAAGCCAAGTGCAAGCAGCTGTTTTGGTTAAAGATCAAAACGCAATGGCAGAGCTGCATACACAAATGCTTAACTTGTTAAACGACCCAGAGGCCTTAAGCCAATTGAGTCATAACATAGCAGCATTTTCAAAACCCAACGCCATAAAAGACATAGTCACTCAAATTGAACAGATCATATGATGGACTTTAAGCAAATTAAAACAGCTTATTTTATAGGCATTGGCGGTATAGGCATGAGTGCTATAGCGCGGTACATGTTGTCTGAAGGCATTGCTGTTTATGGCTATGATAAAACCCGCAATGATTTTACCATACAATTGGAATCAGAAGGGTTTCATATCCATTACAACGACCACATTGATCACATTCCAGAAGCTGTTAAAACAGGTCAAGATGCCATAGTAATATACACCCCAGCCATTCCCAAAGACAATAAAATTTTTAAGTGGTTGAACCAACACCAAATTAGATTGTACAAACGCGCTGAGGTATTAGGCATCATCTCCAAAAACACTTATACCATTGCCGTTGCGGGTACACATGGTAAAACTACCACCAGCAGTATGGTGGCCCATTTGCTCAATACTTGTAATGTAAATTTCACTGCCTTTTTAGGTGGTATTAGCAGTAATTTTAACAGCAATTATATTCAAAAGCGCAATGGTAAATCTTTGTTTGCAAAAGACATTATGGTGGTTGAAGCAGATGAATTTGACCGCTCGTTTTTACATCTGCATCCAGATATTGCCATAGTCACCTCAACAGATGCTGATCATCTAGATATTTACGGCGAAGCCATAGAAGTTAAAAAGTCGTTTCAGATGTTCGTAGATCAAGTTGATCCTAATGGTTATAGCATTATCAACGATACCCTTGATTTACACGCGAACTCCAAAAAAATATTATACGGTTCCTCTTTGATAGCCGATGCTAAAATTCAAAAAATACAGGTCAAAGACCATCAGTTTCATTTTGATTACAGCTTCGATAGCGCTGCTATTCATGTTGTGAATGCCTTGCCAGGTTTTCATAATGTAGAAAATGCTACAGCCGCAATTACAGCTTGTTTATGCCTGCACTTACCTATGGCAGAATTGATAAAAGCTTGCGCCAGTTTTAAAGGGGTTAAACGCCGTTTTGAATATATAGTAAATCAGGAAAACAAAGTGGTGATTGATGATTACGCTCATCATCCAACGGAATTGAAAGCCTGCATCAATTCAGTCAGAGAATTGTATCCAAACCATAAAATCACTGGTATTTTTCAACCGCATTTATTCAGTAGAACCAGAGACTTTGTTGATGATTTTGCCGCCTCATTGGATTTGTTAGATGAGTGTTGGTTGTTAGATATTTATCCGGCCAGAGAGTTGCCGATAGTGGGTATTAACTCGGAATATTTAGCCCTTAAAATGCAAAAAAATCCTTTGTTAATGGTCAAAGACAATGTGCTAAAACACTTGCAACAAGAGCAACCTGAACTCTTACTCATATTAGGCGCCGGAGACATTGATCAATTGGTAAAACCCATAAAAGACATCTATGAAAAAGTTCATTGATTTTTGGCGAAATACCACGCGTTGGAAGAACATTTTATGGGTGGTCATAGGCCTGTTTTTGCTCTTTGCTTTTATAGCCATCAAACAGACTTCAGAGGCGTTAAAAATTAATAGCATTGAGGTGGCCATAGATCAAACTGTTGATTTGTCTTTTATTGATTCAAATAAAGTATTAGACATTGTCAGAGAAGTGGTTAAAACACCCATCATTGGCAGTTCAAAAAAGCAGTTTAATTTGGCCTTGGTTGAGCGCCGTTTAGAAGCTTATCCTTTCATTGATAAAGCCGATGTGGTCATTGACTTTTCAGGCAAGCTCTTGATCAAAATTATACAAAGAGAACCTATACTTAGAATCATCAATGCACAGGGTATGAGTTACTATGTAGCAAATAATGGATACAAGATGCCCCTGCATTTTGACTTCACGCCAAGGGTTATGGTGGCCACTGGTAATATCACTGAAACCCTTGTAGATTCAGCCTTTGTGAAGAGTCCTATGCTTAAGGATTTACTATTGATTGCCAACTACTGTTCTGCCAATGAATTTTGGAGGGCTCAAATTGAACAGTTGTTTGTAGATAATTATAACGACATTTTATTGATTCCTAAGGTAGGAAATCATAGTATTGTATTTGGTTCTGCCGAACATTTAGACAGCAAATTTGCACGCTTATTAACCTTCTACAAAAAGGGATTGAATGCAGTTGGTTGGCAAAAGTATCAGCAAATTAATTTGAAGTTCGAAGGCCAAATAGTAGCAGAAAAACAGAAATACATTTTTACACCTAAAACAGACAGCACTAGCATCACACAATAACATATGGCAAAAGAATTAATAGTAGGCTTAGATATCGGAACAACAAAGGTTTGCGCCATTGTTGGTCAAAGAAACGAGAATGGTAAAATCAACATTTTAGGGGTTGGTTCACAACCGTCAATGGGTGGCGTTATGCGCGGCGAAGTGACGAATGTGGCCCGCACAGTTGAAGCCATCAAAGGCGCGATTGCCAACGCTTCAAAAGTGTCTAACGTTGAGATTGCCAATGTGTTGGTTGGTATTGCCGGTGAGCACATCAGAAGCTTTCAACAAAGCGGTGTTAGAATTCGACACAATGCTGAAACAGAAATCAGCAAATCTGAGTTGCAAGAAATGAACAAAGAGCAATTCAGAACGGCCATTGATCCGGGCTCAAAAATTTTGCACGCATTTCCTCAAGAATACATTATTGATTCTAAACAAGTTACCATGGCGCCAGAAGGCATGATGGGTTCTAAATTAGAATGCAAATACCACGTAATTACAGGCCGAATGAATGCGGCTAAAACCATTGTAAAATGTGTTGAAGATGCTGGCTTATCTGCTGCTGATATTGTAGTAGAACCAATTGCATCAGCCTTTGCTGTGTTAACTGAAGAAGAATTACAAACGGGCATAGCCATAGTGGATATCGGCGGTGGTACTACAGACTTAGCGATATTCTACGGTGGTAAAATTCGCCATACTGCAGTAATACCATTTGGTGGTGAAATCATTACCCAAGACATCGTAGAAGCTTTCAGCATTTTGCCAAAGCAAGCTGAATTGATCAAAGTTAAATACGGACATGCTTTACCAGAAGGTACGCGCAGCAATGTGATCATTACCGTTCCGGGTATTGGCGATAGAAAACCTAAGCAAATTTTAGAGAAGAATTTAGCCTATGTGATCAATGCCAGAATGAAAGAAATTTTAGGCTTGGTAAACGATGAAATTAAAATTTCAGGTTACAAAGATAAACTCAACTTAGGAGTTGTATTAACAGGTGGTGGCGCTCAGTTAAAAGACATCTCTAACTTAGCTGAATTTGTGTTGTCATGTGAAGCTAAAATTGGCATGCCTGATCCACACTTAGGCAGTGGTTTGGTGGATGAAGTGAAGAGTCCGATGTTTGCAACCTGTATAGGATTGGTATTAAAAGGCTGTTCAGACTTAGATCCATTGCCAGCTGAAAATCAGTTGAAACCAAATCCAAAAGTACAATCAAATGGCGGTAACATATTCAAAAATCTCTTTGTCAACTTTAAAGATTGGATGAAAGATGACAAAGCAATGGGCGATTATGAGCGTTAATTGATATAAGCACACATTACAAATGAGCATAAATTTTAACAATTATTTTGATTTAGAACTTCCTAAAGAACAATCATCAATCATTAAAGTGTTTGGTGTTGGTGGAGGTGGTAGCAATGCTGTTACCTATATGAACAACAAAGGTATTTCTGGCGTTGATTTTTATATCTGCAACACAGATGCGCAACACTTGGAGCGCAGCTCTGTGCCGAATAAAATTCAATTGGGCAGCAAACTAACCGAAGGCCTTGGTGCTGGAGGTGATCCTGCGTTTGGAAAACAGTGTGCACTTGAAAGCATTGAGCAAATTGAAAATGCACTCAGACACAATACCAAAATGGTATTTATAACTGCGGGCATGGGTGGTGGAACAGGTACAGGTGCTGCGCCAGTGATTGCTCAAAAGGCAAGATCAATGGGCATTTTAACTGTGGCAATTGTAACCAGACCATTCACCAATGAAGGCCCTGAAAAAACCAAAAAAGCAGAGTTGGGTATAGCTGAAATCAAGCCACATGTGGATGCCATTTTAGTCATCAACAACCAAAGAATACTTCAGATGTTTTCAAACTTAAGAATCACTGAAGCCCTTGGTAAAGCAGATGATGTATTATACATTGCCGCTAAAGGTATTGCAGAAATCATTACTAAGGAAGGCTTCTTTAATGTTGACTTTAGAGACGTTAAAACAGCCTTAGAAGGCAGTGGAAGAGCCATCATGGGAATAGGTTCATCTATGGGTGACGACAGAGCCCTTAAAGCTGCACAAATGGCATTAGAATCGCCATTGCTTGACGAAAACAGCATAGAAGGAGCTAAACACATTTTATTGAATATTAGCTATGGCAATGAAGAGCCATACACTGCAGAGGTTGACGCTATATTAGCTTATTTCCAAAATCAAGCAGGACAACGCGCCAATCTAAAATATGGTTTGATTCAAAACAATAACCTCGATAAAGAACTTGAAATTACTGTGGTTGCTACAGGTTTTGACAACAACAATAACTTTGTGATTTCTGATACAGATTTTGAGGCCAGCGGTGCGTTAGAAATTGATTTAAGCGAAACTGTACAACAAACAATTGTGAATCCTATTGCCAACAATATCAATGCGGATTTATTCAATGCTCAGCCGGTGGTCCCAACACCTCAACCAATCATTCAAGAAACGCCAAGAACGGTTAATCTTACTGATCCTTCAACGCCTGCCTATTTAAGAATGGGTGTTACCCTTGAGAGCATTTCAACGGATGTAGAAATGTCAAATATTACCCTTGAAGACGATCAAAACAAACCAGGCGTTCGTTTTAAAGATAACGGCAATAAATATTTGCACGACAACGTCGATTAGTTCGGTTTTCTCTATTTATGGGTAGGTTTTTATTGGGGTGTATATGTTTGCTTTTAACCATTAAAGCATACGCGCTTCAACCCATCACCCCTCAATTTAAAAAAGGACAATGTTTCTTTTATTGGGGCTATAACAGAGGATATTACAGCGCATCGGATATTTATTTTAAAGGCAATGATTACGAGTTTACTTTAAAGCAGGTTAAAGCCAATGACAGACAATCTAAATTGGCGGCTGATCCCTATTTAAGAATCGATCAAATTACCATTCCTCAATACGATTATCGTTTGGGATTTTGCTTGACTGATAAATACGCATTATCCTTTGGTTTTGATCATATGAAGTATGTAATGAATCAAAATCAAACGGTTAAAATGAGTGGCTATATTCACGATACGAGCTCAATATACCAAGGAGAATTCAATGATCAATCGGTGGTATTAAGCGGTAATTTTTTGGAATTTGAACACACCGATGGTTTGAACTATTTGAATGCAGAAATTACTAGAACAGACGGCTTACTGGCTTTCAACAAACACTTTCAATTGAATATGGTGAGCGGCCTTGGCGCAGGGTTTATGTATCCGCGCACCCGTTGTGTTTTAATGAATAAAAACTTGAATGACCAATGGCATGTGTCGGGTTATGGCATATCATGTAACCTCGGCGTTAACTTAAGTTTGGGTAAACATTTTTACCTGCAATCTGCTGCTAAATTGGGTTGGATCAATATGCCCAACATAGTGGTATCAGATTTCAAAGCGGATCGAGCCAGTCAACACTTTTCGTTTTTACAAACACAGATTCTTTTGGGGTACCGCTTTCGTTTGTAAGCACTTTTAAACGTTTAAATAACGCTTGAGTTCATGGTTGTAATTAATTTTATGCTATGGCTCAACACAATCAATTAGGACAATACGGTGAGCGCTTAGCGCTTCAATTTTTGCAGGCCAAAGGCTATGCTATTTTAGAACAAAATTGGCGTTCATCTCGCAATGAAATAGACATCATTGCCCGCTATCAAGATCTCTTAGTGGTGGTAGAAATCAAAACCCGTCAAACAGAGAAATACGGCGCCCCTAGTGCGTTTCTATCGGCTCAACAACAAGTGCATCTATCAGAAGCCATTGAGGCCTATATCGATGAACAATCACCTCAATTTAAAGGCATTCGCTATGATATCATTTCTATCATTACCAATACTTTTGGAGAATCCATAGAACATTTTGAAGATGCTTTTTGGCCTGATAATTTAAATGTGTTTAGTATGGAATAGTTGGCATTTGTAATTCTCGATAGAATTCAACAAATTCGCAGGTATCGTTTTATGTCTATGAAAAAAATCATTTTATTCAGTTGTCTATTAAGCTTGACTATGTCTTGCGGCAGTTCTAAATCAGAAGAACAAGAAACCAAAGAGAGAGACAGTATGGACAATGCGCAAGAAGCCATCAATCAGAAGTATGTAGATTCTATCATGAATGCAGATATGAATGCTACAGAAAGCACTGATTCTTCAGCTCAGTAAAACGCCATTTTAAAGGCATAAAAAAACCGCCTAAAAAAGCGGTTTTTACTATTTTAGTATGCCCTAAGGCTTATTGAAACATTAGTACTGGTTCTTCTAAATACGATTTAAGGGTATTTAAGAATTTAGAACCAACAACACCATCAACTACTCTGTGGTCACAACTTAAAGTGACCTTCATGATATTGGTTTTAGCGATTTGACCATTCACAATGCCTACAGTTTCTTTAACACCGCCAACAGCTAAGATACAAGCATCTGGTGGGTTAATGATGGCAGTGAATTCCTCAATACCAAACATCCCTAAATTAGAAATGGTAAAGGTATTGCCAGTCCAATCGGCTGGTTGTAATTTTTTCTCTTTTGCTTTCGCGCCAAATACTTTGATTTCGTTACTGATATCAGTTAAGCCTTTTTGATCAGCAAACTTAACCACTGGCACCAATAAGCCATCTTCAACCGCCATAGCCACACCAATGTGGATGTGGTGATTGAATCTGATTTTAGTGCCTAACCAAGAAGCATTTGCCCATGGATGTTGTCTTAAAGCCATTGCGCTGGCTTTCACAATCATATCGTTAACAGATACTTTTGAGTTAGCAGCTTGGTTAATGGCAGCTCTTGCAGACAATGCTTTGTCCATGTTGATTTCCATGGTTAAATAGAAATGCGGTGCGGTGAATTTGCTTTCAGCTAATCTGCCGGCAATGGTTTTACGCATTTGAGACACATTGATTTCCTCATAACTTTCTTTGCCAACAATAGGGGCTGCTTTTGATATGCTTGAACCACCTTTGAATTGTTCAACATCACTTTTAACCACTCTGCCATTCTCACCAGAACCTTGAACATTGCTGATGTCTATGCCTTTTGCTTCAGCTAATTTCTTAGCTAAAGGTGAGGCCAATACCCTTGAACCGTTTGAACTGTTGGTGTTCACAACCGGTGCTTCTACAACTGGAGCTGCTGCTTCAACTGCTGGGCTTTCTGTTTTTTCATTGCTAGTGCTAGCTGCTGGAGCAGGTGCAGCTGATAATAAAGCTGCAAAATCTTCGCCGGCATTACCAACAATGGCTATGATGCCATCTACAGGCACCGCGTCACCTTCGTTGATGGCAAAATGAAGAATGGTACCTTTCTCGTAATTTTCAAGGTCCATAGTGGCTTTATCGGTTTCTACTTCCGCTAAAATATCACCACTTTTAATGGTATCACCTACTTTGAAATTCCATTTTCTGACAACACCTTCGGTCATGGTGTCACTCATTTTGGGCATTTTGATTGCTACCGCCATAATTTTGTTAATGTCTGCAAACCTACTAATAAAGAAGCAAAAGAACAATATAAAAATCTGTCTTGTAACGAGGGCTTATAGGCCATCATAATCTGTTTTGTCTTTGTTTTTTGTTTAAAGATTCAACAGGAATTAAGCCTTTAGCTTTAGGGATTTTCCCTTATTTTTGCCTTCGACCATGAAAAAACTGACTTATTTATGCTTGGCCATTGGCCTATGTTTTCAAGCTGTTCAAGCACAAACAGAAACCCCGCATATTCATTACTTATCTGATCCTGATGCCGCAGAGCGTCAGCACAGTGTAGACATTCAGCACATGAAGGTGCAAGTGTCTTTTAAGCCCGAGGCAGCAACTGTTTTGGGTAAAGTGACCCATCAATTTGTGACCTTACAAAACCATATTGACACTTTGTTTTTTGATGCGCCTGGCATTCAAATCCATTCAGCTTTATTAGATGGTTTGCCTGTGCCGTTCACCATTCAAACTGATGGGGTGGTGGTGCGTTTCACTAAGTCATTGATGTGGGATGAACAACACAGTATTGTATTTGAATACACCGCTATGCCAAAAAAGGGCATATACTTTATCGGATGGAATCAACCGGAGAATAAGCAAGCACCAGATATCAATTATATCCGTAAACAAATTTGGACCCAAGGTCAAGGCATAGACAACCGCCACTGGATTCCGATGTACGATTGCATGAACGATAAGTTCACTACTGAAACGGTTGTTACTATTCCGCTTCAGTACAAATGTTTGTCGAATGGCAAATTGTTGTCTAACACAGACAATGGCACCGGTACAGCTACATGGCATTATCAGTTAGAAAAGCCTCATGCTGGTTATTTATTGATGTTGGGCATAGGCGATTACGCCATCAAATCAACAACTACCAAACGCGGTACGCCAGTTCAGTTTTGGTATTACCCTGAATTCAAAGACCGTGTTGAAACCACTAGTTTGTATACTGAACGAATGATAGAATTGCTCGAAGATGAAACGGGCACACCCTACCCATGGGGCTCCTATGCGCAAATCATGGTTCAGAACTTTTTATATGGTGCCATGGAAAATACTTCAGCCACCATCTTTGGAGATTTCTTTACTGTTGATGCCAGAGGCTTCAAAGACAGAAATTACATGGGGGTCAATTGCCATGAGTTAACCCATCAATGGTTCGGTGATTTGATCACTGCTCGCAGTGGAAACGACGTTTGGTTACAAGAAAGCTTTGCTACCTTTTTCCCTAAATTGTTTTTCCAATGGTTAGAAGGCGATGATGCTTATCAATGGGCTATGAGAGGGGAATACAATTCCGCCTTAGCTCAAAGTGAAAAGGACAACTTCCCAGTGCGTCATACCAAAGGCGGAACAACCAGATTATACCCAAAGGGCAGTGCGGTTTTGGGTATGTTGCGCTACCAATTGGGTCCGGAGAATTTTACCAGATTTATACAACATTATTTGGCCGTTAATGGCTTTAAAAATGTAGAGTCTTGGGACTTTCAAAAAGCTTTAAAAGACAAACTTGGTTTGAACTACGATTGGTTTTTTGATCAATGGATACACAGAGGAGGTGAGCCGCATTACAAAGTGAGCTATACCACTCAAAACAATCAAGTTTTAGTGAACATTACGCAAACACATAAGACGGATGGTCATGTAAGGTATTTTAAAATGCCAGTTGATTTCGCTGTGTATTACAAGAATGGTCAAGTAGACCGTAAAACCGTTTGGGTAATGGACAGTGCTCAACAAACCATTGCATTGCCTAAAGCCAATGCCGATATTGATTTTGTTTTGTTTGATGAACAAAATAAAGTGATGAAGAAAATGGACTTTGCTAAGAGCCCTTCAGAATTGATGGCTCAGGCGGCAAAAGCCAAATACATGATTGACCGTTATGATGCTGTTGCGGCTATGAAAGATTTGCCTATCAAAGACAAACAAACCTTGTTAATGGCCCGTTTTGCAGCTGAAAAACACCCAGCCATTCGCGCTGAAATTGCTAAACAATTAGCCAATCAACCAAAGCACAAGCTGTTTGCTTTGATTATTAAGGATACAAAAGCGGAGGTTAAAAACGCCTTTATCGCAGCAGATACTTTGGTGCTTGATCACGTTGCTCTATACGAACAATTGCTCAAAGACAGCAGTTATTCTGTGGTAGAAAATGCGCTCGATAAATTGGTGAACGCCAGCAAAGTTGCTCCTGCGGTTAAACTCAAAGCCCTTGCTTCAGTGAGCACAGTATCTGGTCAGAACAACAATGTGCATTGCAAATATTTAGAACACAGCATAGCCCAAAAAGTGAATGTTGATGCTAACCTTGAAGCCCTAACTGTTTTATGCGGCCCTAACTATGAATTCAGGACCCGAGTAGCAGCCGCTCAAGCCATTAAGCGTTTGAATGTGTTTTCGCCAAAAATTGCAGAGCATTTAATCGAAGCTTGTTTAACTTATAACAGCAGATTATATGGCCCATGTTCTGATGTGTTGAAGACATTAAAAAAGCAAAAAGACTACAATGTCGTGTTGCAAAATGCCATTCAAGCCTTAAGTTCAGAGCAACAAAGCACGCTTAAAAATTTAGGACTAAAGGACTAAGTCTTCGACCAAGGCTCAGCGCTTTCTGAGGTTTCTTAAAACAAAAACCTATCTTTGTGGTTATATTTTTAATAAGCCTTAAACACTTTGGATACCCATCAAACCTCACAAAGGAAGAAAGACCATATTGAATTAGCGTTTTTGTCGCAAATTAGTGGCAATGATGCGCGCTTCAATTATGAGCCATTGATGGCTCCACACCCCAATAAAGCCTTGCCTGCAGCTAGTTTAGCCGGCAAAACCATGCGCTTGCCTATTTGGATCAGTAGCATGACAGGTGGCACAGCAATGGCCGCTACCATCAATCAAAATTTGGCCAAAGCTTGTGCAGAGTTTGGTATGGGATTGGGTTTAGGCAGTTGCAGAATTTTACTGCACAATCAAGACTATCTAAAAGATTTTGATGTAAGGCATTTAATGGGCGATCAGCCTTTATTTGCCAATTTAGGAATAGCCCAAATTGAGCATCTTATAGCCGAAGGTCAATTAAGTCAAGTTACTACTCTCATTAAGCAATTGCAAGCCGATGGTTTAATCATTCATATCAACCCATTGCAAGAATGGTTGCAACCAGAAGGCGATGCCATTCGTCAGGCGCCAATTGATACCATCAAGCGCTTTTTGGATGCTATGGATTGCAAAGTCATCGTAAAAGAGGTTGGTCAAGGCTTTGGTCCCAAATCGATGAAAGCGTTGTTAGAATTGCCTTTGGAAGCCATTGAATTTGCAGCCCATGGTGGTACTAATTTTTCTGCCATTGAATTACACAGACAAACCGAACTGGCTCAGCAACAATGGTTGCCGGTTCAACACATAGGGCACACCGCAGGTGAAATGTTAGAGAACTTAAATCAAATTTCTGAAGCAATGGGTTCTGAACGTTTGTGTAAGCAAGTGATCATTAGCGGGGGCGTGCAACATTTTATGGACGGCTATTACCTCACTCAAAAATCAAAAATGCCAGCCATGTATGGTCAAGCCTCAGCATTTCTAAAACATGCTACAGGTTCATATGAGGCCTTGAGGGCATTTTGTCAACTTCAACAACAAGGCTTGGAATTGTGTCATCAATACTTAAGCATCAAATAAACAACTAAATATGAGCAGTATAAAAGGGTTTTCTAAATTAAGCAAAGAGGCTAAAATAGAATGGATTGTTTCAAACTATCTGAACAACGATGCAGAAGCCATAGATTTTTTAAAATCGTATTGGCATCCTGATGCCGCTACTCAAAAATTACACGATGAGTTTATTGAAAACACCATCAGTAATTTTTACATTCCATTTGGTATTGCCCCTAATTTTTTAATCGACGGCAAAATGTATTGTGTGCCTATGGCCATAGAAGAAAGTTCTGTGGTAGCGGCGGCTTCTAAATCTGCTAATTTTTGGTTAGAGCGCGGCGGGTTCAAAACACAAATCATAGATGTTCAAAAGATCGGCCATGTGCATTTTATTTGGGAAGGACAAGACGCTAAAGACTTGCATGCTTTCTTTGAAGCCATCAAGCCTCGCTTTTACGCTGAAACCGAGCACATCACCAAGAACATGCAACTCAGAGGCGGCGGCATTTTAGACATTCGCTTGAACGATAAAACAGCCTTAGAGCCTGGCTACTACCAAATTGAAGCAACCTTCGATACTTGCGATAGCATGGGCGCTAATTTTATCAATTCAGTATTAGAAGAATTGGCTAAAATTTTCAGAGCTGCTTTAGCCGATACAACATTGATTAAAGACTCAGAAAAATCAGTGCAAATCGTGATGTGTATTTTGAGCAATTACACACCGCATTGTTTGGTAAGAGCAGAAGTGTCTGCCCCTATCGAGGCCTTGTCTGAAGGCAATGAAATGAGCGGTCAAGAGTTTGCTGATAAATTTTGTAGAGCTGTAAGAATTGCAGAAATAGAACCTTACAGAGCCACTACCCACAACAAAGGCATCATGAATGGTGTTGACAGCGTTGTGTTGGCAACTGGCAATGATTTTAGAGCGGTAGAAGCTTCTGCTCATACTTACGCCTCTAAAAGCGGTCAATACCGCAGTTTAACCCATGCAGAAATAAAAGATGGACAATTGGTGTTTAGTATTGAATTGCCTTTAGCCCTTGGCACAGTTGGTGGCTTAACGGCCTTGCATCCAATGGTGAAATTTGCATTGAAATTATTAGGCAATCCAAATGCTACTGAATTAATGAAAATTGCTGCAGTAGTCGGATTGGCACAAAATTTCTCAGCCATTCGTTCATTAGTAACTTCAGGTATACAAAAAGGACATATGAAAATGCATTTGTTAAATATCCTTAATCAGTTGGAAGCAACTGAAGCGGAGAAACAACAAATCGTTGAACATTTTAAAGATAAAGTCGTTAGTTATAGTGCTGCTGTTAATGCCTTTTGTCAATTAAGAGGTATAGAAGTAGCCAGTGTTTCAGGAATCAAATAGTTAAAAGTGTCGTTACAAACTTATTATAGTCACGGGAAATTAATGTTGTGTGGTGAATACGCTGTTTTAGGCGGTGCCACTGCATTAGCATTACCTACAAAATTCGGTCAAAGTTTAAAAGTAGAATACGGTCAGAATAGTTTTGAACCTAAGTTGTTTTGGAAAGCCATAGACAAACACCAAAAGGTTTGGTTTGAAGCCCAATTGAGTTTGCCTTATTTGATTGTGGAGTCATGCACAGATTTGGATGTGGCCATTCAATTGGTTCGTTTTTTGGTGAATGCTCAGCATTTGAATCCTCAATTTTTAAAAGGCCAACAAGATGTGATGGTGCAAACTGAAATCGAATTTGATTTAGATGAGGGCTTAGGCAGCAGTTCAACTTTAACCAATAATATTGCTCAATGGGCCCAGGTCAATCCGTATTCATTGCATTTTAATGCTTTTAAAGGCAGTGGATTTGATGTGGCAGTTGCCCTACACGGCAAGCCCTTGTTGTATACCATGAATGGTTCAGAACCAGGCATAGAAATCATCAATTGGAATAAACCATTTAGAGACCAATTGTACTTGGTGCATTTGAATCAAAAACAAAATTCTAGAGCAGAATTGGCCAAACACAAGCGCCATGCTTTGCCTTCTCAGATTGCTCAAATTTCTAGAATCAGTAAATTGATCAGTGCCAACGATGATTATTTTGAATTCTGTTTATTGCTTGAATTGGCTGAAAATGAAACCAGTCAAATACTGGGTGTGCCGCCAATCAAACAAGAACGCTTTGCCGATTTCCATGGCAGTGTTAAAAGCTTAGGCGCATGGGGAGGCGATTATGTATTGGCTACAGGTCAAAATACTGTGGAATATTTTACTCAAAAAGGTTACAACAGGGTTATCCCTTTTAATGATATCGTATTATGAGCGCAACAAGCTATTCAGCCTATTGGGAAAGCCCATCCAACATTGCTTTGGTAAAGTATTGGGGCAAGTACGGCGAGCAATTGCCTTGTAATCCTTCTATCAGTTTTACTTTGAATCAGGCTTTGTCTAAAACCAGCGTAACGGCTACCACTAAAACCAATGCTTCAACCCTCGAATTTGATTTTGAATTTGAAGGCCAAGCCAATGCTGCATTTGCAGATAAGATGCGCCCATTTTTGCAGCGCTTGAGTGAAGACATGCCTTGGATGTTGAAGTATCATTTGAACATTCAATCAAGCAATACATTTCCGCACAGTAGTGGCATAGCTTCATCTGCTTCTGCCTACAGTGCCTTAGCGCTTTGCTTCTGCAGTTTGCATGAACAAATCAGTGGTCAAGCCTTGGATATGTTTTTCCAAACGGCATCGCATTATGCGCGCATTGGTTCAGGATCTGCCTGTCGCAGTGTATATGGTGGGTTTAATTTATGGGGCACTTGCAATGAGTTGCCTGATAGCGCCAATGAATACGCCATCAATATAGATGATCTAGTGCACCCTGTATTTAAACATTTTCAGGATACCATATTGATCGTTGAACGCGGTAAAAAATCAGTGTCGAGCACAGCTGGGCATGCTTTGTTAAAGCAACATCCATTTGCTGAGAAGCGCTTCAATATAGCCCAACAACAAACGGGTCAATTGTTAGGCATTTTAAAATCTGGCGACTTAGCTGCCTTCATACAATTAGTAGAATCTGAAGCGTATATGCTGCATGCCATGATGATGACTTCATCAACTCCATTTATGCTCATGAAGCCAAACACTTTGGCCATTATTGAAAAAATCATTGAACATAGAAACAAAACCGGCCTTCATGTGTTATTTACTTTAGATGCCGGTGCAAATGTGCATGTGCTGTACCCTGAAGCTGAGAAGGCTGCAATACTGCCATGGATACAATCTGAACTGGTAGGATATTGTCAGAATGAATTGTATTTTTGTAACGAAGTAGGCAAAGGACCTCAATCAAAATGAAATTAAAAGAAGGCTTATACTACGCCAAGATATTGCTCTTCGGAGAATACGGAATCATAGAAGATTCTAAAGGCTTGTCTATTCCTTTTAACGAATTCAATGGCGCCTTAAAATTCAGTCAAGAAAAGTCAGAAGTCATTGTCAATTCGAATCAATCCATATTAGATTTTTACCACTATTTAAGTCAAAAACAAGCAGCCTCAGAAATGCTGTGTCAATTTGATTTAGACAGCCTGCATGCTGATATTCAAAAAGGTTTATACTTTGACAGTACCATTCCTCAAGGCTTTGGTGTTGGTAGTAGTGGCGCTTTAGTGGCTTCTATCTATGATACTTATTGCAGCAATAAAATCACCATAAAAGCCCAACAAACTGGTCAAGAGATTTTACAACTAAAACAGATTTTTAGCCAGATGGAATCCTACTTCCATGGCAGAAGTTCTGGTCTTGATCCTTTGATTTGTTATTTGAACTTACCGGTTTTGATTCACTCTAAAACCGAATTGAATACTGTTGGCTTGCCAACTCCAAATGCTCAAGGCAAAGGGGCCATATTCTTAATGGACAGTGGTAGCCCAGGTCAGACCCAAAACATGGTGGCCATTTTCCTTGAAAAATGCAAGCAAGAAGGCTTCAGACAACTCATCAAACAACAGTTTAAGAAGTACAACGATGAATGTATTGAAGCGTTTTTAAAGAAAGATTTTAAGCCTTTGTTCAAGTCTGTTAAGCAATTGTCTCAATTTGCTTTAGATAATTTCAGCCCAATGATTCCTGATAACTACAAACAGTTATGGAAGGAGGGTATTGAAAGCAATTCTTATTATTTAAAACTTTGTGGTAGTGGAGGCGGAGGCTATATTCTCGGCTTTACAGAAGATTACCAAAAAGCCTCTGAACTATTGAAGCAACAAAAACTTCAAGTCATTTACCAATTCTAAAGCGCGATGAATTCAACCATTCAGAAGCAATCTACTATGGTCAAGTGGATCGCTTTATTGTCTTTGGTGCGTTGGTATAATATTGCACTCACCATATTGGCACAATACCTTGGCGCTTATGTGTTAATGCGCAATACGCCTATGCATTGGTGGAATGATTTTAAGTTACACGCCATTGTTTTAGCCTCAGTATTCAGCATTGCCGCTGGGTTTATCATCAATAATTTTTACGACTTTGAAAAGGACATGATCAATAAGCCTGAACCCACATTGTTTAACCGAGCAGTGAGCAAGGCAACCAGCTTAAATTTATACATTGTTTGTAACCTTTTGGCTTTGATTATTGGCTATTTGGCTTCCATTAAAATAGGTTTGTTTTTTACGGTCTTTATTGCCCTGTTGTGGGTGTATTCCCATAAGCTTCAACGTTTGTCATTTATAAAAGAACTGGCTGCAGCATTATTAAGTGTTACTTGTTTCTTTGCTGTGCTTTTACACTATAACCGTTTTTACCCTTATGTATTTGTGTACGGCGCTTTTTATATGAGCCTGGTTTACATTAGAGAATTGGTGAAACAATTCATGAGTTACAATGGTGATTTGGCTTTGAATATTCAGTCCCTGCCGGTTAGTTTAGGCATTGATAAAGCCAAGTCATTTTTGAATTTTATTATGGTCTTATCGGTTTTGGGCGGTAGCAGTATTTTGCTGTATTACGGCCCTGAACAAAGGCAATACTTTATTGCTTTGGGCTTAATCACAGAAGCCTTGCTCTTTGTGTTAATCAGTCAAAAACATTACAAAGTTAGCAACAGACTTTTAAAAGTCTTATTGGTTTTAGGCATTGCCAATTTGTTGTGGATGTAGTGGTTTAAAGCAAACCAATAATCGCAGAAGGGAAGATCATTAAGGCGATGAGTCCCATAACACAAAGCATTAAGACATAGAGTTGGTAGTTAGGCACTTTAATAGCGCTTAACTCATGGTCTTGTTTGAACATGTTCAATACCATTTTAAAGTAATAGTATACGCCAATAACTGAACCCAATATACCGATTAAGGCTATCCATGCATACCCATTTTGAATGGCTGCTGCAAAGACTAAATACTTGGCCATAAAGCCTGGCATAGGTGGAATACCTGCCATAGACAACAAAGCCAATATCATGATCACAGATAATACAGGATTGTTTTTGAATAAGCCGTTAAAGGCATTCAAAGATTCATCTTCTTGACTGTGCTCTTTAACCAATTTGTAGATGGTAAAGGCCACTATGCTTGACAACGAATACACCAAAGCGTAATACAATAAGATGCCTGCAGTTTGATGTTCAACACATAAAATGGTAACCAACATGAAACCTGCATGAGAGATACTCGAAAACGCTAACAAACGTTTGGCATTGCTTTGCACGCTTGCCGTTAAATTAGCAATTAACATGGTGGTGGCCGCAAAAATGGCAATGAGTTGAGTGATTTGACCATTCAAAGGCATAAAGCAATCATGGAACAATTTGAAGAAACCTGCAAAGGCGATGGTTTTAACAAATGTTGCCATAAAGGTGGTAACCGGAGTAGGTGCACCTTGGTATACATCTGCTGCCCAAAAATGGAAAGGTGCTGCAGATACCTTGAAGGTCATAGCGGCTAAGATCAACACCATGCCGGTGATAGCCATACCATTGTTGTTGTTGGCTTTAAAATAGGCAGATATGCCGGCCGTGTCAAAATGCCCTGTGCTGCCATATATTAAGGTGATACCAAACAATAAAAATGCTGAAGCAAATGCACCCAACAAGAAATACTTATAAGCAGCCTCATTGGAGGTTAAATTGGTTTTATTACTGCCTGCTAATACAAAGAGTGGAATCGATAAGATTTCAATGCCTAAAAACAAGATGACCATATTGGTAAAGGTCAATAACATAAACCCACCGGTGATAGAAAATAACACCAGTGCAAAATGGTCTGAAAAGGTATCGTCTGTGCTGAAGAATGCGGCATTTGCCAACAACCAAAGCAAAGCAATGATTGAACTCACCATGGTAAATGCCAAAGCAAAATGGTCAACGGTCATCATGTTGTACAAGGTTTCAGTGGAGGCATTCCAATCACTGATACACAAGCCAATGTTGAACAATAACCCAATCACCACAAGGGCAAAAAATGGCTTTCTGATTCTTAATAAACCAGCTATCAAAGACAATACGCCTAATGACGATAATAATACAAGTTCCTTCATTTAATATTGAGTAAATTTTGAACGGTCGTTTCAGTTAAATCTAAGAGCGGTTTTGGGAAAACACCCAATCCGACAACCAAGACCACAATAATGATTAATGTGTTTCTTTCTACCTTGCTGAGGGGCTCAAAGGTGTGGGTCAATTGTTTGGTTTCACCCAACATCATTTTTTGGTAAGCTCTTAACATATAAACGGCACCAAAAATAATGCTAAGCCCTGCAAATACTGCAGCTGTAGCATTGGTTTTAAATACCCCTAGTAACATTAAAAACTCGCCAATAAAACCATTGGTAAATGGCAATGCGATAACACCTAAAACAATGATAAAACTTAAGAAAGCAAAGCCAGAATGCAAGCCTCTTATTCCACCCAATTCAGACATTTCTGAACTGTTGTAGCGTTTATAGATGATTTGATAAATAAAGAACAAGCCTACAGTGTTAACTCCATGACTAAACATTTCTATTAATGAGCCTTGAACACTTTGTTGATTGGCAGCAAATACACCCGCAGACACTAAGCCAATGTGAGCAATTGATGCGTAAGCAATTAAGTATCTAAAGTCCTTTTGAACAATGGCCAACATAGAGGCGTAAACAATGCTGATCACAGACAATACAATGATCCAATGGCCATACGTTGCAACACCTTCTGGTAGCATTGGCAATACCCAACGCAGTAGACCATAAGTAGCCATTTTTGACATCACAGCGGCTAACAACATTACACCTGGCAATGGGGCAGTGTTGTAGGTATCTGGTTGCCAAGTATGGAAAGGAAAAACAGGCATCTTTACTGCAAAGGCGATAAAGAAGGCGCCCATTAATAGCCCTTGAGTTGCTACTGGTAAACTTTTACCTGCAGCATATAAGGCTTGAATATCGAAAGAGTGATTGCTGGTTTGAGTATACAAATAAATAAGGGCCAACAACATAAATAAACTGCCAAAAATGGTATAGATAAAGAACTTAATGGTAATGGCTTTTTTATTTTCGCCACCCCACCAAAGCATCATAAAGAAAATTGGCAATAAAGAGAGTTCCCAGAAAATATAAAACACAAAACCATCCATAGCAGTAAACGCCCCTAACATAGCGCCTTGCATGGCCATCATTAAGGCAAATAAGGTATGCTGAGAGGTGAATTTGCTGGTATCTGTAGCATATACTATGATGGGCATTAATACCGCTGCTAACAATACCATTAGTGCACTGATGCCATCCATTGATAAATGCATTTGAATACCCATTTGAGGTACCCACGGACAATTGTAATTTAAATCTGCAGTTGGTACAAACCATACAGCGTATATGGCTAAGGCCAATTCTACTAGCGATAAGCCTAATGCCAATGATTTTGATGCATTTGATTTTAACAGCATTAAAACCAATGCACTAATAAAAGGGATGATTATGAGTAAAAGCGTTAACATTGTTTTAGATAAATAATAGGAACATACAAATAAGAGCTATCACGAAAGCCAAGGCGTAATACCCTGTATTGCCAAATTGAAGTTTTCTGAACACTTGGCCCAACCATTGTGTGCCTTTGCCACTATTGTTGACTATACCATCAACTACTTTGCGGTCAATACTTGTTTGAGTAAATGCAGATAGTTTGTCAAGTGGTTGAGTGATGACCTTATTGTAGAATTCATCAATATAGTATTTGTGGTAAATGGTCTTTTTAAGGCCTTTCATTTCGGCATCAGATGCTGGCAGTATGCCTTTGTCTACAAATAGGTTTTTGGCCCATAGTATCATGCCAATGATAATGGCTGTAGTGAAACCCATTAATGCCCATTCAGTACCTGCGCTCAAGTGCGAATGAGATTTGCCTAGAACAGGAGCTAAGAAGTCTTGGAAACTATTGTGTAAACCTATGTGTTCGCCAATAACATGTGGCACACCAAAGAAACCTGCAACAATCGCTAATACGGCTAAAACCATAAGCGGGAAGGTCATGTTCAATGGTGATTCATGTAAGTGGTGAGCTTGTTCTTGTGTGCCTCTAAAACTGCCATGGAAAGTTAAAAAATACAATCTAAACATGTAGAAGGCAGTCATCATAGACACCAATAATCCTAAGGCAAATAACCAAGTATGGTGCTCAAATGCAGCACTTAAAATTTGATCTTTACTGAAGAAACCAGCTAATGGAGGAATACCTGAAATGGCTAAGGTGCCAATTAAGAAAGTTTTATGAGTGGTTGGCAAATGCGCTTTAAGCCCACCCATTTTTCTGATGTCTTGTTCGCCGCTCATGGCATGGATTACGCTACCTGAACCCAAGAATAACAATGCTTTAAAGAAGGCATGGGTAACCACATGGAATACTGCAGCAGAGTATGCGCCAACACCTAAGGCAACAAACATTAAGCCCAATTGGCTAACGGTTGAGTATGCCAATACTTTTTTAATGTCGTTTTGGAATAAGCCAATACTAGCCCCTAATAAAGCAGTTGCTATACCGACTATACTAACGATTTCCATAGTCAATGGGGTTAAAGAGAATAGAATATTGGTTCTGGCCAACATATAAATACCGGCTGTTACCATGGTAGCTGCGTGTATTAATGCAGATACTGGCGTTGGACCGGCCATGGCATCAGGTAACCAAGTGTACAATGGAATTTGAGCACTTTTACCTATGGCACCTATGAATAAACAAACAGTTATCCAAGTGAGGGTTGAATCTGGCACAGGCATAGAGGCGATATAACCCGCTTGAAATAGGGTTTTATAGTCGAGTGTACCAAAGTAATAAATGGTTAAACACATGGCGATTAAGAAGCCAAGGTCACCAATTCTATTCATGATAAAGGCTTTTTTAGCAGCATCATTATTGGCTTTCTCTTTATACCAAAATCCAATCAACATGAAAGAGCAAAAGCCCACACCTTCCCAACCAATAAACATCACCAATAAATTATTGCCCATGACTAAGAACAACATGAAAGCGATGAATAAATTCAAGTAGGCAAAAAAGCGTCTTATGCCATCGTCGTGATGCATATAACCTGCAGAAAAAATATGAATTAAGAAACCAACGCCGGTAATCACTAACATGAATACTGAAGACAATTGGTCAATCAAAAAGGCCAATGAGGCAGAAAACTTACCAGAGTGTATCCATTCAAATAAATGCAAATCAATGCCCTTTTGGGTTTGTGCTACTTGAATGAAAGCCAATAATGAAAAGATAAAGCTGAGTAATATACTGCTGCTACCAAGCGTAGTAACCACAGAAACCTTAAGCTTTCTGTTGAGCAACGCTATGATCAAAAAACTAATGATCGGAAATATCGGTATGAATTTAAAAAGTGATTCCATGTGCATTCAAAAAGCGTTTTACCATTTAAGTTTATTAAGGACATCTGTATCGCTGGTGCCAGCGTTTCTGTATATCATTATAAGTATGGCTAATCCTACAGCAACTTCTGCAGCTGCTACAGCCATAATGAAGAATACAAACACTTGCGCTTGGCTGTCTCCAAAATGATTTGAAAACGCTACCAAAAGCACATTCACTGCATTCAGCATAAGTTCAACGCACATAAAAATAATGATGGCATTGCGTCTTAGCATTACACCCAAGGCGCCAATACAAAATAGTACAGTGCTTAATATGATGTAATCGTTGATGGTAATTCCTGTTAGATTTTGCATTATGCTTCGAGTTTGTTTTTAGATAAGTAAACAGCGCCTACCATAGCCGCTAAAAATAATATAGATGACAATTCAAATGGCAATAAGAACTCAGTGAACAACACTTTACCAAGTGTTTCAATGGTGCCAATATTGCTTTGTACATTGCTGGCTTGTGCCACGGTAGCACTCTTAAGGCCCCCGATTAAGGTTAATAATAAAGCGCCCGCTGCAATCACTGAAATAAACATCAAGTAGGGATGCTTATTAGGCTCAGCGCTTTTGTTTTGGTTCAGCATCATGATCACGTATAGGAACAACACCATAATGGCCCCAGCGTAAACGATTATATGAACGGCAGCAAGAAACTGTGCGCTCATTAATAAATAGTGACCAGCTATGGCAAAAAAAGTGATGATCAAATACAAGACACTGTAAACGGCATTTTTGGAAAACACTACCATAAGGCCACTTAACACAGCCAAGAAGGATAGGAACCAAAAAATATATTCTGTAATACTCATTGAGGTTATGGATTAGTGGTGAGATTTTTGTTGATTGGCTTTGTCTAAAAACGTACGGTTGTGTTTGTGGTGTTTGTCGTGTTTAAACTCAAGGACTGCTGGTGTTTGTCTTTTGGTAACATCCACTCTGTGGTCAATTGGTTCAACCAATTTGTCTTTACCATACACAAACTCTTTGCGTTGGAAAGTGCTCGGTACAATTCTGTCTGTTAAGAAAATAGCTTCTTTAGGACAAGCTTCTTCGCAGAGTCCACAGAAAATGCATCTCAACATATTGATCTCGTATTTTGAAGCGTATTTTTCTTCGCGGTATAAGTTTTCTTCGCCTTTTTGACGTTCTGCTGCAGTCATGGTAATGGCCTCAGCAGGACAAGCCACTGCGCACAAGCCACAGGCTGTACATCTTTCAGCCCCAGCTTCGTCTCTTTTAAGTACGTGTTGTCCTCTGTAAACAGGGGCAATAGGGCGTACTTGCTCAGGATACTTAATGGTAGCCTTGCGCATAAATATGTGTTTGAGTGTAATCAACATGCCACTGAAAATAGCCGGTAAATAGGCCTTTTCAAGTAGACTCATTTCTTTTTTTACAACTTTTATACTTCTGTTAGTCAGCATGATTTTTATTGTTTTTTATATTTTGCCCATCCACCACATCACTATGCCAGTGCCGAAAATATTAATTAAGGCCAAAGGTAATAAGACTTTCCAGCCAAGGTGCATCAACTGGTCGTATCTGAATCTTGGGATGGTCCAACGCACCCACATAAAGAAGAACACAAAGAAGAAGATTTTCGCAAAGAAAAATCCTGTTTGTAATAAGGTTAGCGCATTGCCATCAAGACCCAATTCATGTTGGAAAGGGAAGTTATAGCCACCAAAATAGAACGATACAATAACAGCAGATGAAATGAACATGTTAATGTATTCAGCAAATAAGAAGAAACCCAATTTTAAAGAAGAATATTCTGTGTGGTAACCACCAATTAATTCTGTTTCACATTCAGGTAAATCGAATGGTGCTCTGTTGGTTTCAGCAAAGGCGCAGATTAAGAAAATCAAGAAGCCCAAAGGTTGGTATACCACATTGGCTATGCCAGCGTCTTGCTGCATCACAATTTCTTTTAAACTCAAAGTGCCGGTGCTCATCACCAAAGCAATGATGGCTAATCCCATAGCGATTTCGTATGAGATCATTTGAGATGAAGCTCTGATAGCACCCAACAAAGAGAATTTGTTGTTTGAAGCCCAACCACCAATCATGATGCCGTATACGCCTAAAGATACCACACCAAATAGGTATAAAATGCCAACGTTTAAGTCAGCGATTTGTAAGCTGAAGGTTTGACCAAACAATTCTAAGTTGCCACCCCATGGAATCACCACACCGGTCATAAGCGCGGTTAACATGGCAATACAAGGGCCAATAATAAACAACCACTTGTTAGAGACTGAAGGAATCAATTCTTGTTTCATGAACATTTTGATACCATCTGCTAATGGTTGTAATAAACCAAAAGGGCCTGCTCTGTTAGGGCCTACACGGTCTTGCATAACAGCCGCGATTTTGCGTTCACCAAAGGTGGCGTATAAAGCCACCAAAAGGGTCACGATAAATATGGTTACAACTAATATGGCTTTGAAGAGTATTGGATCCATGAATTATTTTTGATTGTCAAGGTTGTTAGGGTTAAGGGCGCCTTCGCCAAGGTTGACTTTTTCGCCATGTGGTTTGGCTCCAATCATTCTGAGCGTGTCCATTTTAATGTTGCGCAATTGCTCGTAATGGTTGGCAGAAATCACAGAGTGTCTGTTCACTTTTGATGGACCTTCTATTGTCCAATCACTCATTTGTTTTTTATCAAAACGGCATTCATTGCAAATCCATGCAGTGCTGCCATCAGCATTGTCTTCTACTTCACCCCACTCGTCTTTGCGAGCAGTTACACGCAATACTTCTTCGCCAGAATTCCATAGTCTAACTTTGCCGCAGCATTGTTTACAATCTCTATGGGCATCGATTGGTTTTGTGTACCAAACTCTGCTTTTAAAACGGAAGGTTTTATCTGTTAAGGCACCTACAGGGCAAACATCAATCATGTTGCCTGAAAAATCATTGTCTATAGCTTTTTCAATATAGGTTGAAATTTCAGCGTGGTCGCCTCTGTTGATTACACCATGGCAACGGCCATCTGTTAATTGATCGGCAACTTTTACGCAACGGTAACACAAAATGCAACGGTTCATGTGCAATTTGATTTTGTCGCCTAAATCAATCGGTTCGTATTCGCGTTTATCAAATTCAAAACGGGTAGCCGCTTTGCCATTTTCATAAGATAAATCTTGTAAATGACATTCACCAGCTTGGTCACAAACAGGACAATCCAATGGGTGATTGGCCAATAAAATTTCAACCACACCTGCTCTGGCTTCAAGATTCTCTGGTGAGGTGATGTTTCTTACCACCATGCCTTCTGCCACTTCAGTTCTGCAACTGGCAACGGGTTTAGGAATTGGTCTAGGATCTTTTTCAGAACCTTGTTCAACTTTAACAATACAAGTTCTGCAATAACCACCGCTGGTTTTTAGCTTGCTGTAGTAGCACATAGCAGGAGGGGCTACATCGCCGCCAATCATACGAGCAGCCTGTAAAATGGTGGTGCCTTTTGGCACTTCAACTGGTATATCGTCTATTGTAAGTTTTACCGTAGTCATATGGCTTAAGCTGTGGTGTTCAATCTGTAATAATGTTTGATGTCTTTGATTTGTTCTGGGTGCTTAACGTAAGCTTCAAATTCACTTCTAAAGTGTCTGATTGCGGCGGCTACAGGCCATGCGGCAGCTTCACCCAGTGGGCAAATGGTTTTGCCTTCTATCTTGCTTTGGATATCCCAAAGTAAATCAATGTCTTGCAAAGTGCCTTTGCCGTCGAGTATCTTCTTAAGGATTTTTTCCATCCAACCAGTACCTTCTCTACAAGGACTGCATTGGCCACAACTTTCGTGGTGATAGAATCTCGAAAACGTATATAAATTTTTCACGATGCTGGTGTCTTCGTCCATGGCAATAAAACCACCTGAACCCAACATAGTGCCAGTAGCAAAGCCACCATCGCCTAAGCTTTCATAGCTCATTAAACGCGGCTCGCCATTGGCGGTTTTTAAAATCAATTCGGTAGGTAAGATAGGTACTGAAGAACCTCCCGCCACAACGGCTTTAAGTTTTTTACCATTGCGAATGCCTCCGCAATAGGCTTCTGAATAAATGAATTCTTCCACTGGTAAACCCAACTCAATTTCGTATACACCAGGTTTGTTGATATGCCCCGAAGCTGAAATTAATTTAGTACCAGTACTTCTACCTACACCTATTTGTGCATAGGCTGCTCCACCCATTTCAACAATAGGCACAACAGCTGCTATGGTTTCAACGTTGTTAACCACAGTAGGACATCCGTATAAACCAGCTATTGCAGGGAATGGCGGTTTAATTCTTGGATTACCGCGTTTGCCTTCAAGACTTTCAATTAATGCGGTTTCTTCGCCACAAATGTAGGCGCCTGCTCCAATTTGAACATACACATCAAGATCAAAACCACTGCCCATAATGTTTTTGCCTAAAAGGCCGGCATTGTAGGCTTCTTCTATGGCTTGTTCTACAATTCTTGCTACATAAAAATATTCACCTCTAATATAGATATAGGCAGTATTGGCGCCTAAAGCAAAACTAGAAATGATAACCCCCTCAATTAAGATATGAGGAATGCGTTCCATTAAGTAACGGTCTTTAAATGTGCCAGGCTCAGATTCATCTGCATTCACTACTAAGTAGCGAGGCACACCTTCTGGTTTGGCCAAAAAGCTCCATTTCATACCGGTAGGGAATCCTGCACCTCCACGGCCTCTTAAGCCTGAGGTTTTAACTTCTTCAACCAAGGCGTCAGCGCTCATGGTTTTTAAAGCCTTTTCCATACTGCTATAGCCGCCATTGGCTTTATAAACATCCAATTTTTGAATGCCTGGAATGTGGTCGTTTTTAAGTAATAACTTTTTGCTCATGACGATTAACAGTATCTGCTATGGGTGTCTTTTTGTTTGAGTTCGTTTAACAAGCCATCCACCTTTTCAATGGTAAGGTTTTCGTGGTAATCAGCGCCCACCTGAAGCATTGGAGCGGTGCCACAACTGCCCAAGCATTCTACTGCTCTTAAGGTAAATTGGCCGTCTGCAGTGGTTTCACCCATTTTAATGCCTAAGCGTTTTTCTAAGTGGTCCATGATGTCTTCAGCACCAGATAACCAACAACTACTGGTTCTGCAAACTTCAATTAAACATTTGCCAACTGGTTGTAAGTTGAACATGGTATAGAAAGAAGCTACTTCGTATACTTCAATCGGTTTAAGGCGCAAGGTTTCTGCTACTAAATCCATGGTTTCCGGACTCAGCCATCCGCCAAATTCAGCTTGTGCAATATGTAAAACCGGAATCAAAGCTGATTTGTGACGTCCTTCAGGATATCGCTTCATGATCTTTTGAATCAACTCGTAGGTATCTGGTTTAAAATGTATGGTGTTTGTTGCTGACATGTGTTTACTATCTGTTTTACGCGTCGAGTTCTCCTGCAATAATGTTCATGCTACTCATGGTTAAAATGGCATCGCTCAACAATCCATTTTTAATCATTTCTGGGTAGGCTTGGTAATAAATAAAACAAGGTCTTCTAAAATGCAATCTGAATGGGGCACGACCACCGTCGCTGATGAGGTAAAAACCTAATTCGCCATTGCCACCTTCTACCGCATGGTATACTTCGCCTTTAGGAACTGCTGTTTCACCCATCACTATTTTGAAATGGTAAATCAAGGCTTCCATTTTGCTGTAGACATCCTGTTTGTCTGGTAAAAAGAATTCTGGTACATCTGCGTGGATTGGTCCGGCAGGCAAACCTTCAAAGGCTTGCTTAATGATGCCGTAGCTTTCCCACATCTCTTGTATTCTGACCATGAATCTGTCATAGGTATCGCCGTTGTTGCCAACTGGAATTTTAAAATCAAAGTCCTGATAGCTACAGTATGGTTGCGCTACACGCACGTCGTAGTCAACACCAGCTGCTCTTAAATTAGGGCCTGTAAAGCCATAAGCCAAGGCCATTTCAGCACTAATAGGGCCGCAGTCTATGGTTCTGTCCATAAAGATTCTGTTGCGTTCTACTAAGCTTTGAAACTCTTTTAAAAACTCAGGGAATTCTTTTAAGAAGGTAGCGATTTTATCGGTTGCAGTTTTAGATAAATCTCTCTCCATGCCACCAATACGACCTATGTTGGTGGTCAATCTGGCACCACATATTTCTTCAAAAATTTCATATACCTTTTCTCTCATTTGGAAAAAGTATAAGAAGCCAGTGGTAGCACCTGTATCTTGACCAATAATGGTTGTACAAATAATGTGGTCAGCAATGCGCGATAATTCCATTACGATTACACGAATGTATTCTGCACGCTTTGGCACTTGGCAACCAATAAGTTTTTCAACGGTCATATGCCAACCCATATTATTGATAGGCGATGAACAATAGTTCAACCTGTCTGTTAATGGCGTTATTTGGTTGTATGGTCTGTGCTCGGCAATTTTTTCGAAAGCTCTGTGAATGTAACCCACAGTTGGCACCGCATCAACAATAATTTCACCGTCCATTTTAAGAACGTTTTGAAATATACCATGGGTGGCCGGATGAGTAGGACCAAGGTTTAGAATGTTGTATACCTTTTCTACTTCAATAGCATCTGATTTGTGAAGGTCTTTCATAGATTATCTGCCAAACATTTTATCGTTTTTATCGTCTCTTGAGCCATCCTCTAAAGGATATTCCTTGCGCATAGGATAGTAATTCATTTCATCCATGTTAAGGATGCGGGTTAGGTTAGGGTGGCCATCAAATTTGACCCCAAAGAAATCGAATTCTTGTCTTTCCATCCAATTGGCAGCTGGCCATAAATCTGAAGCTGTTGGGATGTGAACATTGTCTTTAGACAACCAAGTTTTAACCCTGATGCGTTGATTGCTGTGCATGTTGTGCAATTGGTACATTACACCAAATTCAGCGCCTGTTTGATCAGGCATGTGGATGACACAAAGTGTAGTTAAAAAATGAAAGCCTAAACCTTCTGTTTGTTTTAAGTAATTTAAGACATCGTGAATGGCATCAACCTTTACCGTAAATACCGGAAAGTCATAGTCCATTTCTGCTTTTATGAAATGAGCATCAAACTGAGCTTTCAAAGCTTGTTCAATACTGTCTTTTAATGTGTTGTTGTCCATATAGATTACTCAATACCGTATTGTTCAAGCATGGCTTTGTATTCTGGAGAATCGCGGCGGCGAATGCTTTCTGATTTCGTTAATTCTTGAATCTTTAAAATGCCATCCAAAACTTGTTCTGGTCTTGGTGGGCAACCCGGAATGTATACATCTACGGGGATAATTCTGTCAATGCCTTGCAATACTGAATAGCTATCAAAGATACCACCACTGCAAGCACAAGCACCCATGCTCAATACCCATTTTGGCTCAGCCATTTGTTCGTATACTTGGCGTAAGATTGGTCCCATTTTTTTAGAGATGGTCCCCATTACCATTAACAAGTCAGCTTGTCTTGGAGAGAAGCTCAAACGCTCAGATCCAAATCGCGCTAAGTCGTAATGCGATGCCATGGTAGCCATGAATTCAATGCCGCAACAAGATGTGGCAAATGGCAATGGCCACAATGAATTGGCTCTTGCCAAACCAACCACTTTGTCTAATGAAGTGGCAAAAAAACCTGCGCCTTCTAGGCCTTCTGGTTGGTGTTCTGGTTTAATATCAACACTCATGATTTAAGTATAACGGATAAGATGAAGAAAGGTTCTTTATTTTTCCCAAGTTAATGCGCCTTTTCGGATAATATAAATTAAACCGATAACGACAAAGCCCATGAACATAAACATTTCAATCAAGCCAGTTAGGCCCAATTGCTTGAAGTTAACTGCCCAAGGGTACATGAAAATAACTTCCACGTCAAACAAGACAAATAAAATCGCCACTAAAAAGTATTTGATTGAAAAAGGGGTTCTCGCGTCTCCCTGGGATTCAATTCCACACTCAAAAGCATCAGATTTGATTTTAGAGTTCTTTTTAGGCCCGAGGGCATGTGTGGCGACCATTGATAAAACAATAAATCCTACTGCCACAACGAACATGAATAGAATAGGTAAGTAATCAGAGAGATTATTGCCTACGTTTAAAAGTATCATTTTTTTGTGCTTTTTTTAATTGACGGACGCAAAAATAGGAAATAAGTCATTAAAAAAGCAGGGTTTACAGATTAATTTTAAGCAACTTTTATCAGGTTGTTTTGTAAACTAGATTACCCTAAAAAAATGCCAGCATTTGGCGGCCAGAAGATCGACCAATTGGCCATGCCCTACAAACCCATTTTATTGAGTATTAGCAAGGGTTCTACGGGTCTACCGTTGCTTACGCAAGCGGTGGTAATTTTAGCTTTAAGGGCTAAAACTTGCTCAGTGCCTACAAAAAGACTTTGGTGAAAAATGATTTTTAGTCGGCCTTCTTTTTCAGCATGGGTATGCACCGTAAAGGTATCGCCACTTTTTAGGGCCTTTTTATACTCTATTTCAGACTTAATGACTACGGCATCGTAACCGTCAATATGCAATTGGTTAAAGTCTAAATCAAAGGTCTTGAGGTATTCATGACGAGCGTGTTCTAAATAGTTTTGGTAAACCGCGTTGTTGACTATGCCTTGTAAGTCCAATTCATAATCCCTCACTTTAAATTCCAATATAAATGGCTGGCTCATATTATCCGTTAAATTGTGTCATGGCTTTTGAAGCCCCTTCTAGTAAAAAACTTTCAATGGCAGCTACCGCTTTTTGAATGGTGACTTCCACGGCTGCTTGTTCTTCGGCTTTCCATTTGCCCAAAACAAAATCAATTTGTTGGTGCTTGTTGAATTGGCTGCCTATGCCAAATCGCATACGCGGATAATCGCCAGATTGCAAGGTGTCTTGAATGTTGCGCAAGCCATTGTGGCCACCGTGATTGCCTTTTAATCGGATGCGCAATTGGCAACAGTCAAGGGCTAAATCATCCGTCACTACAAGGATTTCCTCTTTGTTGCACTTGTATTGTTGCAGGTAATATTGAACGGCTTTGCCACTCAAATTCATAAAAGTGGTAGGCTTAATTAATACGAAGGCTTTGTTTTTGATGCGCCCCTCAGCCACCATGGCATGTTTGTTTAAAGCAAAGGTAGAGGCGTGTTTTTGAGCAAAGGCATCAAGGACTTCAAATCCGATATTGTGCCTTGTTTGATTGTATTCAGGACCAATATTGCCTAAGCCAAAAATCAGGGTTTTCATTCTGCTGTAGTTTCTGGAGTAATGGCTCGTCTTAAAACGAAGTTCTTACCTAAATAGACTTTTCTTACCAGTTCGTCTTCTGCCAATTCTTCTGCTGAGCCTTGTTTCAATAGTTTGCCTTCAAAAAGCAAATAGGCTCTGTCTGTAATGCTCAAGGTTTCTTGAACGTTGTGGTCAGTAATTAAAATGCCAATATTTTTCTTTTTGAGGGTATACACAATCTGCTGAATGTCTTCAACGGCAATGGGGTCAACCCCTGCAAATGGTTCGTCCAACAAGATGAATTTTGGGTCAGTGGCTAAGGCTCTAGCGATTTCAGTTCTTCTGCGTTCGCCACCACTGAGCACTTTGCCTAAGTTTTTGCGCACTCTGTTGAGACTGAATTCTTCTAAAAGGCTTTCCAGTTTAGCGTTTTGTTCAGCTGCACTCAGCTTGGTTAATTCTAATACCGCTTTGATGTTGTCTTCAACGGTTAATTCTCTGTATACTGATGCTTCTTGGGGCAAATAACCAACGCCCTTTAACGCCCTTTTATACATGGGCAAATCGGTGATTTCAAGATCGTCTAAATAGATGTGGCCTTCGTCTGGTTTAACCAAGCCAACCGTCATGTAAAACGACGTGGTTTTACCTG
>JBIPPH010000090.1:0-3120 GCA_044368575.1 Bacteroidia bacterium | reverse complement strand
CACTCTGTTTTGGTGTCTGCCACCTTCAAATTCTGCACTCAAATAGGCGGCTACAATTTGCTGAGCCGTTTCAGTGCTGATGAATCTAGCAGGTAAACACAATACATTGGCATTGTTATGCTGCATGGCTAAAGCCCCTAACTCTGGCAACCAGCATAGCGCCGCGCGAATGCCTTGGTGTTTATTGGCTGTTAAACAAACGCCATTACCACTGCCACAAATCAAAATACCCAATGAATTGGCATCTGCCAAAACAGCCTCTGCTACAGGATGGGCTACATCTGGGTAATCCATAGAATCTGTATTGTGCGTTCCAAAGTCTTTGGTGGCATACCCTTGGGCTTGTAAAAACTCAACGATTTGGGCTTTTAATTCAACCCCTGCATGGTCTGAACCGATTTGAATGGTAGTGATATTAGACATGTTCTGCTTTTTGTTTTTCGACGCGTTTGATAATGACTATACCCAATTCAAACAATGAATACATAGGTATGGTTAAAGTTATTTGACTCACCACATCTGGCGGTGTGGCGATAGCTGCTACAATTAAAATCACCACAAAGGCATGCTTGCGGTACTTCTTTAAAAAGGCCGATGAAATCAAGCCTAATTTGGCTAAGAAAAACATCAATATGGGCAATTCAAAAATCAAACCACTGCCAACCACCACTAAGGTCATAAAAGATACCACATTGCTGATCACAATACGGTTTTTGATCAAAGGGCTCATGGTGTAATTCGACAAGAAATTCACTGATATCGGACAAAGGATAAAGTAACCAAAGGCAATACCTACTAAAAATAAGCCGGTGGTATAAAATGAAAACCCTTTGATTTTTGAACGTTCTTTTTGGGTTAAGGCTGGTCTTAGAAATTGCCACAATTGCCAAATGATATATGGCATAGCGACTATGATACCAAACACAAAGGCCAACTTAAATGACATCATGAACTGACCTGCCATTTCTGTGTTCATGAGTTCAATGTTTAAATCATTCACACAAAATTGATCATTGCCATAAAAATGATGCGATAAATAACACACAAAACGGTAAGAGATAAAATCCGGACGAAGAGGTGCTAATATGACGCCATGGAAAATGGTATCCATGTAAAACAAAGCCAGAATAGATAAAATAGCTATGGCGTAGGCACTCTTTACCAAGTGACTCCTAAAGGCGTCTAAGTGGTCAAAAAAAGACATTTCTTTGTCTTCTATAGGATCTTGGTCTAGAGGCATTTTCTTGTTTAAAATTACATCACCATGCCACCACAAACATTAATGGTTTGACCCGTAATGTAAGTGCTCATATCACTGGCTAAAAACAAACAGCAATTGGCTACATCGTCTGTAGTGCCTCCGCGTTTTAATGGGATGGTGTCTATCCATTGTTGTTTAACTGTAGCGTCTAAGGCATCTGTCATTTCAGTTTCAATGAAACCTGGAGCAATCGCATTGCAACGCACATTGCGCGAACCCAATTCTTTGGCCACTGATTTCGTGAAACCAATCATACCGGCTTTACTGGCGGCATAGTTAGATTGACCGGCATTACCCGTTAAACCCACTATTGAAGAAATATTGATGATACTGCCTGCTTTGTTTTTCAAAAAGGTTTTCAAACAGGCTTTGGTTAGGTTGAAAGTTGACTTCAAATTGGTGTTGATGACATCGTCCCATTGTTCTTCGCTCATGCGCATCAACAAAGTATCTTTAGTGATACCGGCATTGTTGATGAGCACATCAATGCTACCGAAATCAGCTACCACTTGATCGGCTAAGGCAATGGCTGCATCATGCATAGCTGCATTGCTCTGATAGCCTTTAACTTTAACACCGTATTTTGAACTTAATTCAGCTTCAAAGGCTTGAGCTTTTTCTACTGAACTGGCAAATGTGAATGCAATGTTAGAACCATTTTTAGCAAATACTTCTGCAATGCCTTTACCAATGCCTCTGCTGGCACCGGTTATAAGAGTGGTTTTACCTTTTAACATAATGTCTGATTTGGATGGGCGAATTTAATTGAAAATATTGATTTGTTGAGGAAATAAATTGGGCTATTGTAGGCGCTTGAGTTGCATAGCAAAATGTTGAATACCTGCCTCTTCAAACTGAGGGCCATAGGTTTCAAAACCTTGTTTTTCGTAAAATGGAACGGCTTGTATTTGCGCGTGCATCATGACTTTTTGAGCATAGGGTAAATCAGCCAATACAGCTTGCACCAATGCCGCACCTACACCTTTATTGCGGTAGGCTTTGTCTACTGCAAATCTCTCTAATTTGATAATGCCTTTGTCTTTGAAACGCCAACGTGCAGTGCCACAGGCATGACCTTGGCTATACGCTATAAAATGGGTACAACGTTCGTCGTCGTCATCGTATTCTTCTGAGGCATCAACTGCTTGCTCAACAACAAAAACGCGTTGTCGAATTTCAAAGGCCGCTTGACGTTCTGCCAAGGTTTTAATTTTAACTACTTGCAGCTTATTGTCCATTGCCTTCTGATTTCTTTTTATCTTCTTCCTCTTTGCGTTTTCTGCGTTCTTCTCTCTCCTTTTCTATCATCTGCTGCAACTTTTCTTCTTCGCTCAATTCAGGCGCAATGCTTTGATCCGTTTTTGCAGGCAAACTGGCTTTGAGTTGTTGTAAGGCTTTTTGTAAGCTGTCTATGGTACTTAAATGTTGAGCATTGGCCTTTTTTAATTGCTCAATTTCAAGACCGTTACGGTCCATGGTTTTCACCAACTCTTTGACTTCTAAATACAGGGTTTTATTCTCAGCATCAAGGGCTTTATTGAGCTTTTGCATAGAGTCTGCTAATTGCTTGTTTTGGCTGACCAATTTGGTTAGAGGAATCACAATGTCACCATCGCTGCCTTGCTCTATCATTTGTTTGAATTGTTGTAAGTCTTCAAGGTTGTTTTCGAGTTGCACCAAATCCATGCGCATGGTATCGTTTTCGTTTTGAAGAGCAGTGATCTTGCTTTGCAATTGAGCCACTTGACCTTGCTGATCTGCGTCAACACCCGAGGCACTACCTTGCGCTTCACATTGACGCAATTTGTATTTTAAGTCTTCAATATTGCGTTCTCTCAATTGCAATTGCTCTTTCAATT
>JBIPPH010000089.1:0-3141 GCA_044368575.1 Bacteroidia bacterium | reverse complement strand
CCACACCATCAGCGGTAACTTAACCGTTAAAGATTCAGTTAAAAACATCAGCTTCCCAGCTAAAGTTGCCATCAATGGCGATGAATTAACTGCTACTGCTACTGTGGTTATCAACCGTTTAGATTTCGGTATTAAATACAATTCAGTATCAGCTTCACCAGCAGCTTTATTAAAGAAGTTAGGTGACAATGCCATCAAAGACGAGTTGACCATTTCAATCAATTTGAAAGCTAAAAAAGGGTAATAATACCTTCATTTTTTAAGTTTGTTTTAAGATCAAAGACCTCGCTAATTGGCGGGGTTTTTTGTTGTTATAGCCTGAATAGGTCTGCAAAATATTTAGTATCATTGCACTACAAATGAACAAGAAGCAATTTTTAACACTGTTGTGGTTGCTCATAGGCTGCATTATGTGTGTCTTGTTGTTTCGTTCTGTTCGTTCTAGTATGCGAGCAAAGTCTATAGATGCCTATGACAAAGCGCTTATCATTGGCAGATTAGACACTTTAAAAGCTTTGCAAGTGGCTTATAGGTCGGTAAATGGTCATTATGCTGGGGATTTTAATACGCTAGCAGATTTTGCTCAAAAAGCGCAATTAATGGGGGTTTCAGAAGGACAATCTTCTGTGGCTGATACCACATTAAGGCCTTTGTTTGATATACAGCATTCTGACTTTGATATTATGCATTTAGGCTATGCAGATAGGGCTCAAAAATTCCCTTTTGTATTCGAGGCGGCATACACAGTTCAATCCGGTGATACTTTACCTTACTTTGATATTGCTACACCAGCAGCTTTAGGGAAAGACCGTGTGTTAAGCATTGGCAATAAAACATTAAATACGATTGATGGCAATTGGAGATAAAAAACATATAGTTGCGGAACAGCCGCTCAAAGCGGATGAAAGCATTAACCTTTGCAATGTATACCGCTGCGATTGGGAAGCTTATGAAGTCTTGTCTGTCTATTCTGTGTTGAGTAAGCAATTACTAGCCTATAAAGTCATGCACAAAGGCCATGCAGATCAAGATGAATGGTTAAGCATGCCCTTCAATAAGAAGTTATTAGTGAGTCAAACCCCTAAAGTACAGGTTGTGCCTAATCAGTTTGCACAGAACAATGTCTCAGATCAATTGCCTTTCGTGATCGATAGTGATTTGCCTAAAGACCATAAACATATTTTAGAGGGCATTGCCCAATGGCAGTTGCAAAAAGGCAGTGGTCAACAATTGTTTGTATGGTATCAAGACAATCAATTGCTGGTTGTATTGTTTAACCAAAAGCAATTGCAATTTTCCAATGTGTTTGCGGCCAATACTGAGCACGAAGTGTTGTATTTCATTGTTGCGGCCATTCAAGCCGTTCAAATGGAACAAAGTCAATTGACGTTGACAGTTAGCTATGACTTATGGCAAAATACGGCCCTAATCAACTTTTTAAAGCCATACTTTCAGGGGGCAGATTGTTTGCGTTTGCCCTATGAATTAGATGCAGAATTGCTTGATTTAACTGCATGGTTAATGCCCAATGAATTAATGGCACAATGCGAATAATTCAAGGCTTATATAAAGGATTTCAATTCCCGGTTTATCACGGTTCCAATACCAGGCCAACTTCAGATTTGGTCAAAGAGAGTTTGTTCAATAGTCTTGCTCCTTATTTAGATATAGAGGAAATTAAAGTCTTAGATCTGTTTGCTGGTACTGGTAATATTGGATTAGAATGTTTATCAAGAGGGGCCGCCTCTTTGGTGAGTGTTGATCTTGCTGCCAAAAACAGTCAATACATGCAGGCCATTAAGAGCAAATTGCAAATTGAACACTGGCAAATTGTTAAAAGTGATGCCATAAAGTTTTTAGAACACAATCAGAGTCCTTTTCAACTCATTTTTGCTGATCCGCCTTATGATTATCCCAATATTCATACTTTGGTACAAAAGGTCATTCAAGCAGATTGGTTTTTAAGTCAACCAAGCCTATTTGTTTTAGAACATGTAGACCGTTTGGTATTCCAAGACAAATTGGTATTTTTGAAGAAGCAATACGGCAATACCGCCTTCACTTGCTTTCAATCCTAAACCTATGTTAAAAACAGCAGTGTTTCCGGGGTCATTTGATCCGCTTACCAATGGTCATTTAGACATTATTCAAAAGGCTGCTCAGCTGTTTGATAAAGTGATAGTAGCGGTAGGTCACAATGCAGATAAAGCCTCAATGTTTTCTGTTGAGCAACGCTTAGAATGGATCAAACAATCTTGTGCGCATTTGCCTCAAGTTGAAGTAAAATCTTATACAGGCTTAACCATTGCCTTTTGCCAAGAGCAAGGCGCCGCTTTTTTAATCAGAGGTTTGCGCTCAGGGTTAGACTTTGAATACGAACAAAGCATAGCTTTTGCCAACAAAGAAATGAATGCCCAAATTGAAACTGTGTTTTTATTGAGCAGTCCGTCTTATTCTAATATCAGTTCTACTATAGTTAGAGATGTGATTAAACACAAGGGCAATTATAAGGCCTTTGTGCCAGCTGCCGTCCAATTTTAAGCTTGAAAGGCTTGAATGATTTTGTCTATTTGATGGGCTATGCTTTGCCCAGTTGCTTGATAACTATTGTACAGATTCATTAAGACCCTTAAAATGATCGCCTCATTACTGCAGGGTAATAGGTTTTGAGGCTGCAGCGCCAAGCCCATTTCTTTAATGATATTGCTGAGTTGCTCTTGATTGAATACACCACCGCCATTATAGGCATTGATGTAAAATTTGATTTCACCTTTGGCGATATGCGATATGCTTTGCTTATCGTTGAAATGGTCTAAGTTTTCTGTTTCTTGATCTTCCACGTAAGCCATAATGAAATGGCGTGGCAGATTGATGCCATACACTGGTATGTTTAATCTCTGAGCCACTAAAATGTATACAATAGACAAAGCAATGGGATTGCCTTTTTTAGTGTTCAAGACTTGATTGAAATAACTGTTATCTGGGTTTAAGAAGTCTGCCTCATTGGCCCTAAATCCATGCAATTGAAATAAGATGTAGTTTAAAATTTTAACCTTTTCAAAAGAGGTTAAGTCGTAATGAAACTCTAACCAAGCATCGAGTCTTAAGGATTCTATTTGTTCGCGTAAATGCTCTGGTTTA
>JBIPPH010000088.1:0-3244 GCA_044368575.1 Bacteroidia bacterium | reverse complement strand
GATTTATTAAGGTATAATCTCTCAGCTCAGGGTCATCGTAACCTTTCAGGTAGAGTAGGTTTCTAAACATGAAACCGAAGAAAAGCCCTAATCCCAACAAACCCGTTTCCGACATTAATCGAACAAAAAGCGAATTGGCGTCAGCAGTATTAAATACGCCATACCTCACCACAAAGTCATCGTCAAAATAGCGTTTGAAATGTTTGCGGTAGTTGTTTTCGTGAGTGCCAAGTCCTGTGCCCGTTAATGGGTAATCTTCAAAAGAAGCTTTAGCGATTATGAAATTAGAATAAAGGGCAAAACTACTGGTGTTGAGTAGTTCAATATCTTTCTTTTGAGTAGAGTTAGTTGAGAAGGCATACAGTGTATGCGTCAACTTAATATTAAACTCCTTCCACTGTTTTTGTATGTTACCGAAAGCCGTTACTAAGCCTATAACAAGTACAGGTAGCAAAACAATTTTCCAGCTTCTAAAAGACATGTATTTTTTGTCGACCAACCAGAAAAATGCAATCCCTACAATACCAATTGCTCCTGCAGATGAAAAGGTAAAAATAAAACAGGTAGCTAATACCAATAGCAATACTATGTTCCCAATTTTAGAATTTACTCGCTCAAAAATGGTGGATTTGTAAAACACAAAAAACAGCGCAGGCAATAAGGCAACTGCTAAAAAGTAAGGCTCACCCATAATGCCAAATATTCTGTAAAAGCCTGCAGTTGTTAGCCTAATTTTCTCATTGATATGAATGCCTGACAAGTTCAGCACTTCTTCTAAAAGCCCTTCTAAGGCCACAAAAAATGCCACGAAAACATACATTCGAAAAATGCGTTTTATTTCAAAGTTATTGTTCGCCAAGAAACTATAATAAGCAATGGAGGTAAATAGTACCCCAACAAATTGTTTGAGTACGCCTAAGGTAAAGGACTGTTCTAAAGTGCAAGTAATTAATGTAGAAACGCCTAATGCAACGATACTCCACATGAACCATTTAGGGATTAATCGCCAGTTCCTATGCGTATTGACGTAGAGTCCAATATTCAAAAAGAATATTATGTAGTAAACATAAAAATCAAATGGAATTTGATAGCGGAATAAAATAAAATCATCCATAAATACAGATGCAATCATGCCCCAATTGAGTATGGTTTTGTATTTCATGGATTAAATTATCTTTGCAAATGTATACATTTTGCGCCTTTTAATTTTATATACAGAGTTGGCAGGCTATGTCTTAGTCAACATCGAAGCCTTAATGCGACAGCATACTAATGCCGAAGTTTTGTTGGTGCATTATCCGGTCAATCCTGAAGCGCCTTTTCAACTTCAATCTATAGAGCGGGTTAGTTCAATGATGTATCAAGCAAACAATGAACACGCCATCCAAGACAAGATAAAAGCTTTTGATCCTGAATTGATTTTTTGTTCAGGATGGACCAATCAATTTTATTTAAGCATTGTCAAAACTTTTAAGCACAGTAAACGCATTATAGGATTTGACAATCACTGGCGCGGAACCCTCAAGCAGTATGCTTTAACATTGACAGCAAAGTGGCATTTATTAAGATGGTTTGACTATGCTTGGGTGCCAGGGCAACCACAGTTAGACTATGCATTGAAAATGGGCTTTAAACCAGAAAACTGTTTCACAGGTTTATACCCAGGCGATGTCGCATTGTTCTCTGCTATTGCCAATGAACGCTTTGCTCAATTGCCTAAACCTTTTCCTAAAGTCATGATCAGTGTGGCGCGTTACATCAAGGAAAAAGACCTAAGCACCTTATGGCAAGCCTTTATTTCTGCCAATGCACAAACAGGCAATCAATGGACCCTTAAATGTTATGGCTTAGGACCTTTGTATAACGAACGCATACAACATCCTTGTATTCAACATCTTGGTTTTGTACAACCTCATCAAATGCGCAATGCTATTTCGGATGCAGGCGTGTATGTTTTGCCCAGTAAATTTGAACCATGGGGAGTAGCGGTTCATGAAATGGCCATGAGTGGTTTGCCCTTACTCTTAAGTGATCAGGTTGGCGCCAGAACCATGTTTTTAAGCCCTCAAAACGGTTTTGAGTTTGAAGCTCAAAATGCGAAAGCTTTGGAATCAGTCTTAGTTCATATAATGCAAATGGACGATGCCGCTCTTTGGTCTATGTCAAAAGCCAGTCATGAAATTGGCATGACGCTTAAAAATGAAAATTGGTGTAATACCCTTATCAATATAGCAAAATCATGAGCAAGCCATCATCCATATTGTTGTTTACTGATTGGTATTGGCCCGCTCAAAAAGCTGGAGGACCCGTTCAATCCACTCAAAATATGGTGAAATTGCTTCAAAAACATTACCATATTTCAATAGTTTGTAGAGCAACTGATTGGGGCGATCAAACCATTATGCCTAACATCATGCCTGATCAGTGGCAAGTACATTCAGATGCGATTAAAATTTTGTACTTAAGTCCTCAAAAAACCAAGCTTAAAAATATTAAACAAATAATTAAAGAAGAGAAACCTAATATATTATATATCAATGGTATATTTTCTTTTTACTTTAGTATTTTGCCTTTGTTTTTTTCAAAGGTATTTAACTTACAAAAAACATATGTTGCTGTCAGAGGTATGTTGCATGCTTCAGCCTTAAGTGTGAAACCATTAAAGAAACAATTGTTCTTGTCTTTTGCCAGAGGTTTTGGTTTATTTCAAGGCAATCAAACAGCCATTCAGTTATTGGCTTCAAATGCAATTGAAAAAAAGGCCATACAATCTGCATTAGGTTCAAAAATTAATATCAAAGTATTGGGCAATGTACCTATACCTCCCGAGCATTGTCCTCAACACAGTATTCAAAAAACAGTGGGCAGTTTAAAGTTGATTTTTGTTGGCAGAATTGCCCCAGAAAAAAATCCTTTGACCCTCTTAAAAGCTTTGCAAAAATTAGATCAACCTATAGCCATTACCTGGGTGGGCTCAGCCATAGATCAAGCCTATTACAATACTTTTTTAGCCGAAATAAAGGCCTTGCCAAAACAAGTGCAATCTAAGCATATACCAACCCTTGAGCATGATCAACTCTTGGCTTGCATTGCAGAGCATCATGTTATGGTTTTGCCGAGCTTAGGCGAGAATTTTGGACATGCGATTTACGAAGCATTGGCTTGTTCAAGACCTGTCATTATTGGCAATAATACCGCATGGCCTCAGTCTGACTTTATTTGCAGTTGCGATCCCGAAAATGTT